>JASGFV010000124.1:0-11028 GCA_047605365.1 Gordonia sp. (in: high G+C Gram-positive bacteria) | reverse complement strand
TGGCGGCCCCCGACGCGACCTTGCTGATGGTCGCGTTCGATCCGTGGCCGTCCGATCCGGCTCCGCCCATGGCGCCGGCGGGCGTGACACTCGACCAGATCCTCGAGGTTCTGCCCGGGTGGGAGCTGCTGGCCGACCAGCTCATGCCCGACGAGTATCGTCCGGTGCCCCAACCGGCCCACTTCTATCGTTTCGGCCGAACTGCGCTGGACGGCGACTGACCTGCTTCGTCGCCAACGCTGAGGGTGGACGCGCGACTAGCAGCTCTGCTTGTGGACCGTCTCGATGAGGCTGCGGTCGACGGCCGACTTCGGGTTCTTCGGATCCACCGAACGCAGGGCCTCCAGCGCGGCCTGCACGTCCTGGGTCTGCTTGGCGTCGGTGAAGTACTCGCCGAGCACCAGGTCGACGTCGCTGCCGGTGCGGCCGTCGTCGATCAGCTGGGCGCAGGGGGCGGCCAGCCACACTGCGGCGGCGGCGTTCTGGCCGGCCTTGCCGAAGCGGACCTGGCCGACGCAGTCGAGGTCGCGGTTCGGGTAGACGGTGTCGTCGCCGTAGGCGGGCTCGGCGGGCGCGAAGCCCTGAGCGGTCAGATCGTCGGAGACGGTGCGGGCCTCGCCGCGCGGAGCGGCCGAGTTGAGCACCTGCACGCGGAACGACGACAGCGCGGCGGGCGAGGCCGCCAGCACGGCGTCGCGGTCGGCCTTCTTGAAGTTCTGCAGATCGGCGCCGCTGCCGGCGCTCGGCATCGCGCAGTCGGTGGGGAACGACTCCTCGCTGTCGCCGACCAGCGCATAGATCCACGCGCCGGCCGCGATCACGGCCAGAACGGTGACGATGACGATGGCGGGCCGATACGAGCGACGTTCGAACGGGCGGCCTTCGGCGTCGGTGCTGTAGCCGGTGGCGAACTTCGAGACCATGGAAGTCACCATAGAGTGCAGCCTCTCTCCGAGAGCGCAGCACGTCCGGCGTGGCACGCCGTTTGGAGCTTCCGAAGGAACTCCTTGACTCCGGGCTGGAGTGTCCCTAGAATACGGGCGCCTGCGATGATTGAAGCCCTTGACATCTGCAGCTGAGAGACAGGCCACAAGCTTGTCGTTCTTCAACACTTTCGCCCAGCACAACGACCACTTTCAGGTGAGGCACTAACACATGGCTACCGACTACGACGCTCCACGCCGGAGCAACGACGACGACATCGCGACCGATTCGCTCGAGGAGTTGAAGGCGCGACGCAACGAAGCCCAGTCGGGCGACGTCGACGTCGACGAGGGGGACACCGCAGAATCCTTTGAACTGCCTGGTGCCGACCTTTCCGGCGAGGAACTGTCGGTCCGGGTAGTGCCCAAGCAGGACGATGAGTTCACCTGCACCAGCTGTTTCCTGGTCTACCACCGCAACCGCCTGGCGAGCGAGGCCAACGGCCAGCTCATCTGCGTGGACTGCGCTTGATCATTCAGCGTCTGAGCCCACTGCGCCTCACCGCTCCCGTCGCCTGAGCGACAGACACCGACGGCCGGCCTCCCGGAGATCCCGGGAGACCGGCCGTCGGTCGTGTCAGGGGTCTGGCGTGGTCGAGCGAACGAATGATCTTGCGGTCGGGGGGCTGACGGGGCCAGTCAGTCGTCGTTGATCGCGGTGCGCCCGGGCGTCCCGGAGTTCTCCGGCGCCGCGGCGGCGTCGGTCATCCCGAGGGCGTCGAGCAACTCGGCCGGACGGCGGGTGCAGACCAGCCAGTACGGCGTGGGGTCGTCCGGGTCGTCGAGCACCAGCAGCGCCATCGTCTTGATCCACGACCGGTGCATCAGATAGGCGGCCGGATCGAGCTGGCGGCCCATCGCGGCGCTCTTCGCGGACGCGGGCACCGCGGCGCCGCGGGCGATCACCTCGCTCGGCAGAATCGCCTTGTGCGCGTGCAGTGCGCCGTCGGCGTCGACGCGGATCAGGGTGCGGCCCATCGACCAGATCAGCCAGGCGACCAGTGCGCCGACGACCGGATAGAAGACCAGACTCCAGGTCTGTCGGTACGCGGCCAGCTGAAGTTCGTAGGCCAGCAGCACGGTCACCACGACTCCGGCCAGCCACCACCACCACGGGACGGTCAGACGTTCGCGGTAGCGGTCCGCGGCCGGGGCGGGCTGCGCAGCAGAATCACTCACCAGACCAGCCTAGGACATGCCAGCGACCGCTCGGGAAACGCCGCCGCCCATGCCGCCCGGCGGAACCCGAGCCGAGTAATCTGCGGGGGTGACCAGCGAAACGACTTCTTCCGCGTATCCGCCGCTGCGGCTCAAACGCCTCGATCCCGACCTTCCGGTGCCGGCCCGGGCGCACCCCGGCGACGCCGGGGTGGACCTGTACTCGACCGTCGATCTGGAGATCGCGCCGGGACGCCGCCAGTTGGTGGGCACCGGCGTCGCGATCGCACTGCCGGTGGGCACCGTCGGCCTGATCCACCCGAGGTCGGGTCTGGCCGCTCGCGCCGGACTGTCGATCGTCAACGCGCCGGGCACCGTCGACGAGGGCTACCGCGGTGAGATCAAGGTGTGCCTGATCAACCTGGATCCGGAGTCGCCGATCAGCATCGCGCGGGGAGACCGGATCGCCCAGCTGGTGATCCAGCGGGTGGAACTGCCCGAGGTGATCGAGGTGGACGAGCTCGACGACACGCAGCGCGGAGCCGGCGGTTACGGCAGCAGTGGCGGACACGCGATCCTGGAAACGGAAGGCTGAGAGACATGGGCGACAAGACGTACCGGATCGGCGACACCGCCGGACCCTATGACATCGGTGATCTGGCCACCCCGGCAGCGGAACTGGCGAACTCGCATCTCGACCTCGGATCCGTGCTGGTTCCGGTGGTCGAGGGCGGACAGGTGACGGTCGAGATGTCGGCCGACCATCAGCCCGAGGCCGTCTACTTGATCACCCCGGTCGGCCGGGTCGGCGTGCACGCCTTCGCCGCGCCGCGCAGCGGCGGCATGTGGCGCGAGGTGGTGAAGGAGCTGGCCGAGTCGCTGCGGTCCGAGGGCGCCAAGACCTCGATCATCGACGGTCACTGGGGTCGCGAGGTGATCGCCCAGGTACCCGGCGGGGAGCACCGCTTCATCGGTGTCGACGGTCCGCGCTGGATGGTGCGCTGCGTGGCCAGCGGCCAGGACGGCGACGCCGAGCAGCTGGCTCAGCTCGCTCGCGCGGTGCTCGCCGAGACCGTCGTGCGACGCGGAGACGAGCCGTTCCCGCCGCGCGATCTGCTGCCCCTGGTGCTGCCCCCGGTGCTCGCCGAGCAGGTGGCCGCGGCGCAGGAGCAGATGGCGGCACAGCAGGGCGGCGCGGGTGCCGCGGCGGCCGTCGCGGGCGTCGACGACGTGGTCCCGGGCGGGGCCGTCGAGCAGGCGGCGAGCGCCACGGTGTTCACCGAGGAGCCCGAACCCGAACCGGTTCCGGAGGTCTTCGAGGCGCCGGTGGACGACGTCGAGCAGATCGAGCAGGCGCAGCAGGACGCCGAGGCGGAAGCCGCCGAGGCCGCTCAACGGGCGCGTTCGCGGGGCTCGGCCATGCAGCGGTTGCGCGGCCGGCGTCGTCGCTGACCGTCCTCACCTCACCGGACGACGCGGCGCCACGCGCTGACGCAGGCGTCGCCCAGCAGCCGTTCCTCGGGCCCCCACAGCTCCAGCGGGATCTCGGTGAGGGCGGCTCGCGGGGCGGCTGCAGTCCATGCGCGGGCGACGGCGATCGGATGCAGCGGATCGTCGGGGGCCCCGGCGACGGCCAGCGGGACGTGGAGCCCGGACAGCTCGTCGAGTGTCGGCGCCGTGTACGACGACGCGCTGCGCAACTGGGCGACCAGCCCGCGCGGCGCCAGCGCACGCCACGAGCGGGACAGTTCGGCGGCCAGCCAGTCCGGGCTGTCTGCGGCCATCGCGGCGACGGTGGCTTCGAGTCCGTCCCGTTCGAGGGAGTCGGCGGTGATCCGCGCCGACAGCGCCGCCAGGCTGTCGCCGGGCACTCCCGACCACGGAGGAAGGGCGGCGAGCACTCCGGCGCACGGGCCGGGCCCGGCGTCGATCGCCCAGCGGACTCCGACGGCCGCACCGATCGACACGCCGCCGACGATCAGCGGGCCGCGCTCGGCCAGTGCGTCGAGCCTGGTCAGATAGTGTTCGACGAGATTCTCCGACGGTTCCAGGGCCTCCAGTCGCCAGCCGGACTCGGCCACGGCGGGGCCGAACGAACGGCGGAGATAGTCGGCATCCGAGCCGGTTCCCGGCATCAGGGCTACGGTGGGCATATCTTGATCTTGCACGCGTTGTACAGTGTGGATCGCTGCAGGGCCGAAAGGCTGCAACGCCGGCAGGCGAAGTCGTGGCAGGGAGAGAAGTGATGGCGACAACGGGTCTACTCAAGCGGCTGGGCAAGATGCTCACCGAGGACCTCGAGGAGTTGGACGACAGTCGAGTCGCCCGCGAGTGCCAGACCGCAGGCGCGCAACGCGCCAAGGACTGTTGCCGCGGCGACGAGGTGACGATGGTCGGCGAGCTGCGTTCGGTGCAGACGTGTTCGCGGAACGACCACGCCGGAGTGGTCGCCGAATTCTTCGACGGCACCGACACCGTGCGGCTGAAGTGGCTGGGACGCACCCGCATCCCGGGCATCGAACCGGGCCGGCGGATGAGCGTACGCGGACGCGTAGCGACCGCGGACGGCATGAAGGTGATCTACAACCCCTATTACGAACTGCAGACCAGCGACGACGAGTCCTGAATACCAGCGAGCCCCCACCGATCTGAGCGATCGGCAGGGGCTCTCGTCGATTCCGGGGCCGGATCAGACCGACGTCAGCAGCGATGTGCCGAGGGTGATCAGCGCCGCGACCTTGACCACCTCGAATGCGACGTACCAGAGATGCGCGGTGCTGCGCTGCCCGGGCACGTTCTCCGGATCTGCGAGCACGGCGTCGGACCGGCGGGTGAGCGCGCGGAACACCAGTCGCCCGATGCCCAGGCCGAGCGGGACGGTGATCCCCGGGGCCTGAAACTTCAGCGGCGCCTCCAGAAACGAGATGGCCGCGACCATCCCGAGCCAGAGGAAGACCAGCGCGACCGACGCCGACAGGCTCGCGGTCATCCCTGTCCGCCGACGCGCACCAACTCGGGCCCGAAGGTCTCGTAGTGGATCCGGTTCTCCGGGATGTCGCGGTCGACCAGCGACGCGCGCACCGAGCTCAGGAAGCCGGCCGGCCCGCATAGCAGGGCCACGGTGTCCGGGTCGATCGACATGTCGTCGAGCGACATCCGGCCGATGCGCACGCCGTCGCCGGTGTCGACGCCGTTCTCGTACCACTGGTGCAGGGTGGCGTGCGGCAGCTTGCCGACCAGTTCGGCGAGTTCGCCGCGGTGCGGCTGGCGCGAGCGGGAGCGGTCGGCGTGCAGCACCTGGATCGGCCGCTGGTCGCCGGACTCGACCAGATGGTGGAGCAGACCGATGACCGGGGTGCAGCCGATGCCGGCCGAGACCAGCAGCAGCGGTCCGTCGCCCGCCGGGAGCGAGAGGTCGCCGAACGGGGTGCTGACGTGCACCTCGTCGCCCTCGAAGACGCGCTCGTGCAGATACGACGACACCTCGCCGTCGAGTTTCACGCTGACCCGCCAGGTCGGCTGGTCGGGCGAGCCGGTCAGGCTGTACTGCCGGATCTGATGCGCGCCGTCGTCCAGAGGCGCCTGCACTGAGAGGTACTGGCCGGGGGTGAAGCCGGGCAGCGCCGAGCCGTCGCGGGCGGCAAGGGTGAACGAGACGGCATCCGGGGCCACCTGGTCGCGCTGGACCACCACCACGTCGCGCCAGACGTCGCCGGGCGAGAGGCCGGCCTGCGAGTACAGCTCGGTCTCGCGGGCGATCAGCACATGCGCCATCTCCCAGTACAGCTCGTCCCAGGCGGCGGCGACCTCAGGGGTGACGGCCTCGCCGAGGACTTCGACGATGGCCGCGAACAGGTGCTCGTGCACGATCGGATACTGGTCGGCGATCACGCCGAGCGACGCGTGCTTGTGTGCGATGCGCTCGATGATGAACTTCTGCAGTGCCGGGTCGGGCTCCAGCTGGAGCCGGGCGAACGCGGCGATGGACCCGGCCAGCACCTGCGGCTGGGTGCCCGCCTTCTGGTTGACCCGGTTGAACAGGTTGTCGAGGAGCTCGGGGTGGGCGGTGAACATCCGCTCGTAGAACCGCGGAGTGATCTGGTCGAGGGCGCCTTCGACGGCGGGCAGGGTGGCCCGCAGCATGTCCTTGGACTGGGCGGAAATCATGCCCGACTCCTTCTTTCGTTGTGCGCGCGATCTGTGGTCGCGTCGGCCCGCAGGTGGTCGCGGGGGATCAGGGTGAGCAGTGTCGCTCCGGTGGGGTCGTCGATGAGATCGGCGACAGTGAGAGTGTCGAGGCTTTCGTAGAAGGCGTTCTGCGCGCGGGCCAGGGCGCCACGGAGGCGGCACGCGGCCCGCAGCGGGCAGGGGCGCTCGCCGCCGCATTCGACGACCGGGGAGTCGCCCTCCAGCTGCCGGGTGACCCAGCCGACGCTCGCGGTGCGGCCCAGATCGGTGATCGACAGTCCGCCGGTGCGGCCGCGCCGTGAATGCAGGACGCCCAGTTCCGACATGCGTGCGACGACTTTCGCGACGTGGCTGTAAGGGACGGCGAGCTCGTCGGCGAGGCGGCGGGTGGTGTGGCCCGGCGCTCCGGGCGCACGGCCTTCGGTGTCGGCCGCCAGGCGCATCAGCACGCGCAGGCCGATGTCGGTGAACCTGGTGAGCTCCATGAGTCCATCCCAGCATATTCGGTATTTGGGATGCCAATTAAGGTGCCGAAGGTCTCAGCACGTTCCCCGCAGCGACGAAAACACCCGATCACCTGCGGTGATCGGGTGTTTCACAGACGTCTTGTCAAGAGTCGCAGGACCTACAGATGCATCGCCTGATGCAGGGCCGCCTCGGCATCTTCGGGAGCGATGAAGACCAGTTCGTCGCCGCCCTCGATGGGGTCGTCGGGCTGTGGGACGATCACCCGGCGGCCGCGGATGATGGTCACCAGCGCGACGTCGTGCGGCAGTCGCAGGCGACGGACCGGCTTGCCCGCCAGCGGGGTGTCGTCGGGCAGCGTGAGCTCGACCAGGTTGGCCTGCCCCTGACGGAAGGTCATCAGGCGGACCAGATCGCCGACGGTGACGGCCTCCTCCACGAGGGAGGCCAGCATGCGCGGGGTGGACACCGCGACGTCCACGCCCCAGTCCTCGTTGAACAGCCACTCGTTGCGCGGATCGTTGACGCGGGCGACGACCCGGCTCACCGCGAACTCGGTGGTGGCCAGCAGGCTGACCACCAGGTTGGCCTTGTCGTCGCCCGTGGCGGCGATCATCACGTCGAAGGTGTGGAGTTCGGCGCGCTCGAGGTCCTGGAGTTCACAGGCGTCGGCCTGCACCCAGGTGGCCTCCGGCACCGCGGACGGATCGATGTGCCGGGGGTCGCGCTCGAACAGCGTGACCTGGTGCTTGTTGACGCGGAGTTCCCGGGCGATGGCGCGGCCCACGGCCCCGGCCCCGGCGATGGCGACCTTCATGACGGTCAGTCTCCTTCTACGGGCGGCGCCGCGGCGAGTGCGCGGGCGGCGTCGAGGTTCTCGGCGAGTGTGGTCACGAAGATCTCGTCGTCGACCTGGATGGCGGTGCGGGTCTCGGGCAGTACTGGCCGGCCCAGTCTGCGCAGGAAGACCACGCGGGCCCCGGTGGCCGTCTGGAATCGGGCCCAGCTGATGCCGACCCAGTCCTCGTGCAGGGTCATCTGGGAGACGACCACCGCGCCGGTGGGGTCGTGCCAGAGCGGGGCGTCGCCGGTCTCGCCGAGCGCGGAGATGAAGCGTTCGGTGGTCCACGGGACGGTCGCGACCGTGGGGATGCCGAGGCGTTCGTACACCGCGGCGCGCTTTTCGTCGTAGATCCGGGCCACGACGTGCTGCACGCCGAAGGTCTCCCGGGCGACGCGCGCGGAGATGATGTTGGAGTTGTCGCCGGACGAGACGGCCGCGAACGCGTCGGCGTCGGCGATTCCGGCCTCGGTGAGGACATCTCGGTCGAATCCGACACCGCAGACGGTGCGTCCGGCGAAGTCGTCCCCGAGTCGGGCGAAGGCTGTCTGATCGCGGTCGATGACGACGACGTCGTGGCCGCGGGCGGACATCGCTCGGGCCAGGCCCGAGCCGACGCGACCGCAACCCATGATGATTACGCGCACGCGATGGACGTTACCCGGTGCGACGCCTAGTGTTGCGGGGTGTCTAGATTGACGACGGCCACCACGGCGGCGAAACGCCTGGTCCTCGGCCGACCGTTTCGCAGCGACCGCCTCGGTCACACCCTCCTGCCCAAGCGCATCGCCCTGCCCGTGTTCGCCTCGGACGCGATGAGTTCGGTGGCCTATGCGCCGCAGGAGATCTTCCTGGTCCTCTCGGTGGCGGGCGTCAGCGCGTTCACGCTGTCGCCGTGGGTGGCGCTGGCCGTCGCGGCGGTGATGATCGTCGTGGTCGCGAGCTACCGGCAGAACGTCTACGCCTACCCGTCCGGCGGCGGCGACTACGAAGTGGCCACCGTGAACCTCGGGCCCAACGCGGGTCTGACGGTCGGTGCGGCGCTGCTCGTCGACTACGTCCTGACCGTGGCGGTGTCGGTGGCCGCGGCCGCCGAGAACATCGGCTCGGCGGTGCCCTTCGTGCACCACCACAAGGTGCTGTTCTGCGTGGCCGGGATCCTGATCATCGCCGCGGTGAACCTGCGCGGCATCAAGGAGTCGGGCGTCTTCATGGCGATCCCCACCTACGCTTTCATCGGCGGCGTGCTGGTGATGCTCACGTGGGGATTCGTGCAGATCTGTCTGATGGGCGACGACCTGCAGGCCCAGACTGCGCACTACGAGCTGCACGCGGAGAAGAACCACGTCGTCGGACTGGCCATGGTCTTTCTGATCGCACGGTCGTTCTCGTCGGGCTGTGCCGCGCTGACCGGCGTGGAGGCGATCAGCAACGGCGTGCCGGCCTTCCAGAAGCCCAAGTCCCGCAACGCCGCACAGACTCTGCTGATGCTGGGCGCGTTCGCGATCGTGCTGCTGCTGGGCATCGTGATGCTGGCCCAGAAGGTGGGCGCGAAGTACGTCCAGGACCCGGACAAGGACCTGATCGGCGAACCCGCCGGCTACCAGCAGCCGTCGATCCTGGCGCAGCTCGCCGACACCGTGTTCGCGCACTTCCGGCCCGGCTTCTTCTTCATCACAGTGGTGACCGCGCTGATCCTGCTGCTGGCCGCCAACACCGCCTTCAACGGCTTCCCGGTGCTCGGCTCGGTGCTGGCCCAGGACCGCTACCTGCCGCGCCAGCTGCACACCCGCGGCGACCGGCTGGCCTTCAGCAACGGCATCGTCTTTCTCGCACTGGCCGCGGTGGCCTTCGTGCTGGCCTTCGGCGGCGAGGTCACGGCGCTGATCCAGCTGTACATCGTAGGCGTGTTCGTCTCGTTCACGCTCAGCCAGACCGGCATGGTCCGGCACTGGACCAGGCTGCTGCGCACCGAGACCGACCCGGACGCGCGCCGTCGCATGCACCGGGCGCGGGCGGTCAACGCCACCGGCATGGTGATGACCGGCACGGTGCTCGTGGTGGTGTTGATCACCAAGTTCACCGCGGGCGCCTGGATCGCGATCGTCGCGATGATCGTCCTGTTCGCGCTGATGAAGCTGATTCATCACCACTACCACTCGGTGGAGCTGGAGTTGCAGGCCGCAGTCGAGACCGACGACGAGGTGCTGCCCAGCCGCACGCACTCGATCGTGCTGGTCTCGTCGCTGCAATTGCCGACTCGCCGCGCGCTGCGCTACGCCCGCGCCACCCGGCCCGACACGCTCGAAGCGGTGACGGTCAACGTCGACGACCGCGACACCCGCACCCTGGTGGCGCGCTGGGAGGAGAGCGACACCAGCGTGCCGCTGAAGGTGATCGCGTCGCCCTACCGTGACATCACCCGGCCGATCATCAAGTACGTACGCCGGGTGCGCCGCGAGTCGCCGCGCGACGTCATCACCGTGTTCATCCCGGAGTACGTGGTCGGGCACTGGTGGGAGCAGATCCTGCACAACCAGTCGGCGCTGCGACTCAAGACGCGCCTGCTGTTCGAGCCGGGCGTCATGGTGACGTCGGTGCCGTGGCAGCTGAACTCCTCGGACCGGCTCGCCAAGCGCGAGGACGACGAGTACTCGGCTCCCGGCGACGTGCGACGCGGCTACTCCGGCGGAGTTCAGAAGTGACCGCTGTCGAATCGGTCCGGCTGCGGGTGACGGGCTTCGCCAACGGCGGGGCCGGGGTCGCGCGGGCCGACGGGCGCGTGGTCTTCGTCTCCGGCGCCCTGCCCGGCGAACTGGTGGACGCCCGCATCGTCGAGGAGCGGTCGTCGTTCGCCAAGGCCCAGACGATCGATGTGGTGGAGCCCAGCGAGCATCGGATCGACATCGCGTGTCCGGCGGCGGCCGCGGGCGCCGGCTGCTGCGACCTGGCCTATGCCGAACCCGGCTACGCCCGCGAGCTGCGCGCGGGAGTGCTGGGCGACGTACTGTCGCGCATCGGGGGCTTCACCGCTGATGTGAGGACCGTCGGACCGCCGCCGGTCGAACCGCTCGACGACGCGGTCGCCGGCTGGCGGGTCCGTACCCGGCTGGCCGTCGACGACGCCGGACACGAGGGTCTGCGGGCACGGCGATCCGCACGCCTGGTGCAAGAACACTGCGCGGCCCCCGCCGACGGGATGCTCGACGACCTGTCGTCGCTCGGGGCGCGGCCCGGCGCGGAGCTGGCGATCGCCGTCGGCTCGGACGGTGTGCGGCACGTCGCCGAACTGACCGTCGCCGGTAAGCGCCCCGCGGGGCGCGGTCGCGGAGCCGCCCAGCGGCGACGTAGCGCCGCGGCTGCGTCTCGCGCTGCAGCGCACGCTCTGTGAGC
>JASGFV010000123.1:0-11063 GCA_047605365.1 Gordonia sp. (in: high G+C Gram-positive bacteria) | reverse complement strand
CCGACGAACGTGGTGGTCTGGGCGACGAGGCCGTCGACCTGGCCGCGGACGTACTCGAGGTAGCGCTTCTTGGCGGCCTCGACGTCGGCCGGCGCCTGCGACTTCTCCTTCTTGTCGCCGGTCACCTTGACCTCCTTGCGGATGCCGACGCCGACCATGCCCGGCTTGCAGGCCACGGTGTAGGTGCCCGGATCGGTGATGTCGACGGTCAGCTTGCCCTTGAGGCCCGGACCGATGTTCTCGACCTCGCCGAGGACGCGGTTGTTGTTGCCGTACACGTAGAACTCGGTGACCTTGTCGCCGTTGTTGGTCACCTCGAAGCTGTTGGTGCCGGTGGCGAGGTCCGTGCTGCTCAGGTCGCACGAGGAGTCGGTGGACGTCACCTTGGTGGCGTTGGTGCTGTCCGACTTGGACTCACACGCGGCCAGTGCCAGCGGGGTCGCGACGGCGACGCCCAGCACGACGCCGGCGCGCAGCGCCTTGGGCATTCTCGACATACTCAGGATTCCTTTCGATGTGTCCGGCCACGCAGCACGAACAGGGTGGTGACAATGACGACGTACAGCGACCAGGCGATCACCTGAAGCCAGGTGAACGGCGGGCTGAAGCTGAAGATTCCGGACAATGCGGAGCCGTACCAGGAGTCACGGCCGTACCAGTCGGGCATGTCGAACGCGATGTCGTCCAGACCCGGCAGCCAGCCGTAGGTCTGCAGCGCGTGAATGCCGTACGAGAGGATGCCCGCGGCGATCAGGATCAGGAAGACCCCGGTGTAGAGGAAGAACTTGGAGAAGTTGATCCGGATCGCGCCGAAGTACATGGCGACGACGAGCAGCGCGGCGATCAAGATGCCGAGCAGCAGACCCAGCAGCGGCCAGACGCCCGACGAGACGCTCTCGGCGTAGCCGACCATCAGCAACGCGGTCTCGAAGCCTTCTCGGCCGACGGCCAGGAACGCCAGGCCGAAGACGGCCGGCGCCCCGAGGGTCAGGGCCTGCGTCAGGCCGGCCTTGAGGTCGCCGGAGATGTGCGCGGACGCCTTGCGCATCCACAGCACCATGTAGGTCACGATCGAGACTGCCAGCAACGACGCGATGCCTGCGATGAGCTCGGCGCTCAGGCTGCTGATGGTCGACGTTCCGAACTGGATGATCAGGAAGGTGCCGATGGTCATGGTGAGGGCGGCGACAACGCCTGCCCAGATCCACTTCAGTGCGTCGCGGCGTTCTGATTTCACCGCGAATGCGATAAGGACCATTACGACAATTCCGGCTTCGAGTCCTTCTCGAAGGCCGATCAGCCCGCTCCCAGCCATCTGGGATACGACCGACGGTGCGCCCTCGGCGAGCACTGCCATGTGACTCCTCTTCAGTTCTCGCGAGTGGGCCCTTACTAAACTAAGGCTCGCCCAACTCGCGCGACGACGGATTCACGATACAGCGATCCCGGACAGGTGGGCGATCCTTCCAAAGTCCCGAATATCTGAAATCCACCCCTTCAGACCATCGCTGTGAGCAGGATCACGTCGGCGTCGACCAGCGGGCGCATGCGCGGGTCGGCAACTCCGGCGCTTCTCGCGGGAACTTCACGTCGCGCTGGGACGTTGACACTCCGGTATGGCACGCTGGCCGAGGCGTGCGCGCCCCAACCCCCCCATTCGAATCACGAGGTAGTCGCTGTGCTCAGAGGTCGGACCCGACGGATCGTTCGTCGAGCGGCGTCGCCGGTATTGATCGCGGCGAGCGTCGTCGCGCTGAGCGGGTGCGTCGACCTCCCGTGGAACCACCCGGACATCCCGGAGGGGCTGCCACCGGGCGGCGGCGTGCAGCAGCCGTACGTCGACATCAACCAGCCCGGACGCACCGCGAACAAGATGCGCGACTGGGCCACGCCGATCGCCAAAGACACCGGCATCCCCGTCACCTCGCTGGAGGCCTACGGCAACGCCGCGGAGATCCAGCGGCAGCAGCATCCCGAATGCGGCCTGACCTGGACCACCCTGGCCGGCATCGCCGGGGTGGAGAGCAAGCACGGCCAGTATCGCGGCGCCACCGTCGCGGCCAACGGCGACGTCCGGCCGAAGATCCGGGGCGTGCCGCTCGACGGCACCAACGGCAACTACAAGATCAAAGACACCGACAAGGGCAAGATCGACGGCGACGCGCAGTACGACCGTGCGATGGGCCCGTTCCAGTTCATTCCGGAGACCTGGCAGCGCTTCGGCGTCGACGCCAACGGCGACGGCAAGGCCGATCCGGACAACATCGACGACGCCGCGCTGAGCGCCGCCCGCTACCTGTGCGTCTCGTCCGGCGGCGATATGACGACGCCGGAGGGCTGGGAGAAAGGCGTCATGGTCTACAACCAGTCGATGAGCTACGTGATCAAGGTTCGCAACTACGCCAACGCGTACTCCGTCAACGTCCGGTACTAACCTCCTCTACCCTGGACTCCGACATCCGTCGGCGAGAATCATTCGCCGACACGACCAGGCGAATGGGGCACCGAAGTGGCAATTATCGAGCAGGTTGGCGCACGCGAAATCCTCGACTCCCGGGGTAACCCGACCGTCGAGGTCGAGGTGGTGCTGGACGACGGCACGTTCGCGCGGGCCGCTGTCCCGTCGGGCGCGTCGACCGGTGAGCACGAGGCCGTCGAACTCCGCGACGGCGGCGACCGTTACAACGGCAAGGGCGTCACCAAGGCCGTGGAGAACGTCCTCGGCGAGATCGCGCCGGAAGTGATCGGCATCGACGCCGACGACCAGCGCATCCTGGACCAGACGCTGCTGGATCTGGACGGCACCCCGAACAAGGGACGTCTGGGCGCCAACGCACTGCTGGGGGTCTCGCTCGCGGTGGCGCGGGCGGCCGCCGAGTCGGCCGGACTGCCGCTGTTCCGTTACGTCGGCGGCCCGAACGCGCACATCCTTCCGGTCCCGATGATGAACATCATCAACGGCGGCGAGCACGCCGACAACGGCATCGACTTCCAGGAGTTCATGATCGCGCCGATCGGCGCTCCGACCTTCAAGGAGTCGCTGCGCTGGGGTGCCGAGGTCTACCACACGCTCAAGTCGGTGCTGCACAAGCAGGGCATGAGCACTGCGCTCGGCGACGAGGGCGGCTTCGCCCCCGACCTGCCGAACACCGAGGCTGCGCTGGCTTCGATCGCCGAGGCCGTCGAGAAGGCCGGCTTCAAGTTCGGCACCGACATCGTCGTCGCGCTCGACGCCGCGTCGACCGAGTTCTTCTCCGACGGCAAGTACCACTTCCAGGGCGACGACCTGGACTCGGCCGCGCTGACCGCCTACTACGAGAAGCTGGTCGCCGAGTTCCCGATCGTCTCCATCGAAGACGGCCTGGCCGAGGACGATTGGGCGGGCTGGGCCGACCTCACCGAGAAGCTGGGCGACAAGGTGCAGCTGGTCGGCGACGACCTGTTCGTCACCAACCCCGAGCGTCTCGAGCGCGGCATCAACGAGGGCATCGCCAACGCGCTGCTGGTCAAGGTCAACCAGATCGGCACCCTGACCGAGACCCTCGACGCCGTCGCGATGGCCCACAACGCCGGCTACAAGACCATGATGAGCCACCGCAGCGGCGAGACCGAGGACACCACCATCGCCGACCTGGCCGTCGCCTGCAGCAGCGGCCAGATCAAGACCGGCGCCCCGGCCCGCAGCGAGCGCGTCGCCAAGTACAACCAGCTCCTGCGCATCGAAGAGGGTCTGGGCGATGCGGCACGCTACGCCGGGGACCTGGCGTTCCCGCGTTACTCCGCGTGAGCGTGATTAGCTAGAGGCATGGCATCAAGCGAGGCCGGGCGCAGCAGCCGGGCACGGGTCACCCGACGTCATCCGACGTCGCGGCAGGCCCGGCCCGGTACGCGGCGCACCCGGCCTCGCGTCATGTCCGAGGTCGAGCGGCCCGACCGGGTCGAGTCGGCCGCCGCGGTCGACGTCGTCGAGTCGTCAGGCGCGTCCGGCGCGGGGAACGTCTCGTCGGAGTTCGACCGGTCGGGAGTGCTGCGCCGACTCGGCGCCCTGAGCATCAACCCTCGGCGCGCGCTGGTGATGCTGGCGATCGTGGTGTTCCTGGCGGTGACCCTGGTGGTCCCGATTCGCACCTACCTGGGCCAGCGAGCCGAGTTCAACCGCCTGCAGGCCCAGAACGCGCAGTTGTCGCGGGAGATCGGTGAATACCAGCAGAAGGTCACCGAGCAGAACGACCCCGCGTGGATCGAGAACCAGGCCCGCCAGCGCCTGCAGCTGGTGAAGCCGGGGGAGACCCCGGTGGTCCTGACCTTCCCGGACCGGGACAAGCAACAAGCTGCGGAGAAGAAGGCGGACGAGTACGCCGCCAACCCGTGGTATCAGAATCTGTGGGATGCGGTGTCCACACCGCCGGAGGGCAAGTGAGCGTCAGCGAAGCTGAACTGGAAGTCATCGAGCAGCAGCTGGGGCGTGCCCCGCGCGGGGTGCTGGAGGTCAGTTTCACGACCCCCGACGGCCGTCCCGCGGTGGTCAAGACCGCTCCGCGACTACCCGACGGCACACCGTTCCCCACCTTGTACTACCTGACCGACCCGCGTCTGACCGGGGCGTCGAGCCGACTGGAGTCGGGCGGGGTGATGCGCGAGATGACGGCGCGTCTGGCCGACGACGAGGAGCTCGCCGCGGCCTACCGCGCCGCGCACGAGAGCTACCTGGCCGAGCGCGACGCCATCGAGTCGCTCGGCACCGACTTCACCGGCGGCGGCATGCCTGACCGGGTCAAATGCCTGCACGTGCTGGTGGCGCATTCGCTGGCCAAGGGGCCGGGCGTCAACCCGCTGGGCGACGAGGCGGTGGCGATGCTCGCCGACGTCGAGGGGCTGCGGGGAATCGCGGTGCCCGCGGATTGGCCTTCCCATGCCGGTTGAGCCTGTCGAAGCCAGGGTCGCAGCCGTGGACTGCGGCACCAACTCGATCCGACTGCTGGTGGCCGACGAGGTCGACGGCAAGTTGGTCGACGTCGCGCGCGAGATGGTCATCGTCCGCCTGGGACAGGGCGTCGACGCGACCGGGCAGTTCGCGCCCGAAGCCATCGAACGGACCCGCGAGGCGCTGGCCGGTTACGTCGAGCAGATGACGACGCTCGGTGTGCAGCGCGTGCGGATGGTGGCGACGTCGGCCACCCGCGACGCGTCGAACCGCGACGACTTCTTCGCGATGACCGCAGATCTGCTCGGGCAGGTCCATACCGGCGCCGTCGCCGAGGTGATCAGCGGTGAGGAAGAAGCCGCACTGTCGTTCCGGGGCGCCGTCGGCGGCCTGGACCCGGCGGACGGCCCGTTCGTGGTGACCGATCTGGGCGGTGGCAGCACCGAGGTCGTCACCGATTCGGCGGCGTACTCGGCGCAGATCGGCTGCGTGCGGCTCACCGAGCGTGCGCTGCCCTCCGATCCGCCGACGCTCGACGAGGTGGAGAAGGCCCGCGGCTACGCCCGCGAGGAGCTGGCGAAGGCGTGGGCCGTCGTCGACGATTCGCTCGTCGCCTGCCGGACCTGGGTCGGCGTCGCCGGCACTCTGACCACGTTCGCGGCGCTGCATCTCGGGCTCACCGAGTACGAGCCCGACCGCATCCATCACTCCCGCATTCCGCTCGCGGACCTGCATCGAATCTGCTCGGGCATCGTCGGAGAGACGCGTGAGCAGCGGCTCGCCCTCGGCCCGATGCATCCCGGTCGGGCCGACGTGATCGGCGGCGGCGCCCTGGTGACGCAGGAACTGGCCCGGCACTTCGCCGACCATTCTCAGATCACCGCGATGGTGGTGTCCGAGCACGACATCCTCGACGGCATCGCCCTCGGCCTGCTGGACTGAGAACGCCGTGCGGATTCGGGTCGACGTCGTGAACGACGGGCTCTCCGCTCGCAGCCAGGCGGCGCGAGGGCGTGGACACGCCGGTCCTCGTGCTGACCGCGAAGGACGGCGAGTACGAGGCCTTCGAACGGGCGGCGCGGCTACACGCTGATGTTGCTGCACGCCTCGCAGACCGTGTCCGGGATGATCCCGGCGCGCTGCAGGTAGCCGAAGACCACGCAGCCCAGGCAGAAGCCGAAGAAGAACTCGAGCGACGCCGCGACGATCAGCAGGCCGACGACGATCTGCGCCGCCAGGCCGAGGCCCGCTAGCGACAGTGCGAACGCCGTGCCGGAGAACACCAGCCCGACGGTCTGCGCGAACCGCTTCGGCGGGCCGGGCACCAGCTTGGTCTTGCGCCAGATCTTCGGCACGATCACGTGCACCGCGAGCCTGCCGAAGGGGGAGTAGCGCGGCCCGCCGGCCACCCGCAGCGCGAATCCGAGCGCGAGCACGCCGTACAGCCACGGCTGGTTCACGATGATCGACGCGACGGCGAGCACGATCACCAGCCCCGCCGTGGAGCGGGCGGCGTAGTCGTTGACCGGGTTCGGGAAGTCGAACGGCCCGCGCCGCGCCTGGATGGAATCGTCCACTTGCGTGAACAGGCTGGACTCGGTCATGAGGGCTCCTCCTACTACGTCGAACACTCCCACGCTACGTGCGACGCCGGGGCCCGGCCAGGGTTGTGCGCGCCTTGATTCGAATCCTCGGCGGGTAGAAATGTATTACGATAGCGCCTTATCTGTACGACAGTGTCCGTACGGGGGAGAACGTCGACTGGAGTCAACGTGGGGATTACATGCTCGCCAGACACGATGTCAGTGTGGCCGTTGCCAACGAGGCACTGGCCGATCCGCTTCGGTAGTGCTCAGCCCCGCGCGGAGACTCCACTGCGCAGCGGATCTACTACCAGGAAGGACAGGACGATGAGTGAGATCGAGAGCAAGCTGGACCGCGCGATCGCGGAGGCGGCCGAGATCGAGGACGATCCGGATCGGGTGGTGCGTGCTGACACCAAGATCACCCGCGGCGCCCGCGGTCGGGTACTGCAGGTCAGGCTCAACGACGAAGAGATGGCCGCCATTGAGTCGCTCGCCGAGGAGCGGGGCCTGCCGGTGTCGACCCTGGCTCGCGACATGCTGCTTCGCTGCATGCAGGACCCGGCCGAGGTCAGTTCAGAGGAGAGGCAGCTCCAAGCGAACCTCACCAACCTGATCACCACGCTGACCGTTGTCCGTGACCACCCCGTAAGCCTCATGGATTCGAGCCTGTTCCGTGGCACGGCCAGCCGACGGTGACGTCGGGGACGACGCTCAGGCGGCGTCGAAGTCGTTGATCAGCTCCAGGATCTCGTCGCCGTAGCGCGCGGCCTTGGCCTCGCCGATACCGGAGATGCCGAGCAGGGCGGGGAGGCTGGCCGGCTTGTGCAGGGCGAGCGCTTCCAGCGTGCGGTTGTTCAGAACCGTGTACGCCGGGATGTCGGCTTCCTTCGCGGTGGCTGTGCGCCAGCGGCGCAGCACCTCGAAGAGCTGCGACGACGTCTCGTCGAGATCCGCCGACGCAGTGGCGGCACGGCGTCGAGGCGCCCCCGACGACACCCGCTTGGCGTCTTCGCGGAACATCAGCGTCTGCTCGCCGCGCAGCACCGGACCGGCCGCCGGGGTGAGGAAGTACTGCCCGTACTCGCCGCGCGTCTCCACCAGCCCGGCGGCCAGCAGCTGACGCACGACGCTGCTCCAGCCCGCGGCGTCGAGCTCGGCGCCGATCCCGTAGGTGCTCAGCTGCTGGTGCCCGAGCTGCTCGATGCGCTTGTTCGACGCCCCGCGCAGAATGTCGATGAGATGCCCGGCACCGTAGTGCTGACGGTGCTCGCGGTCGAGCCGCCAGATGGTCGACATCAGCTTCTGCGCCGGCACCGTCGCATCCCAGGTCTGCGGCGGAAGCAGACAGGTGTCGCAGTTGCCGCAGGGCTCGATCTGCTGGTCGAAGTACCGCAGCAGCTGCACCCGGCGGCACGACGCCGTCTCGCACAGCGCGAGCATCGCCTCCAGATGCTGGTTCTGCGCACGACGATGCGCGTCGTCGCCGTCGGACATCTGGATCAGTCGCTTCTGCTGCACCACGTCGGCCAGGCCGTAGGCCATCCACGCGACCGACGGCAGGCCGTCGCGCCCGGCGCGACCGGTCTCCTGGTAGTAG
Source organism: Gordonia sp. (in: high G+C Gram-positive bacteria) (assembly GCA_047605365.1). Taxonomy (GTDB): domain Bacteria; phylum Actinomycetota; class Actinomycetes; order Mycobacteriales; family Mycobacteriaceae; genus Gordonia. The sequence continues at coordinate 2,956 of JASGFV010000123.1, read as the reverse complement.
CCCTCGATGCTCTTGGGCAGGTCGATGTGGGCGACGAACCGCACGTCCGGCTTGTCGATGCCCATGCCGAAGGCGATGGTGGCGACCACGACGATGCCGTCCTCGCGCAGAAAGCGGTGCAGGGTGTCTTCGCGCAGCCGCTTGTCGAGTCCGGCGTGGTAGGGCACGGCGTTGACGCCGTTGTCAGACAGGAACTTCGCGGTCTTCTCGACGGTGGCCCGGCTCAGCGCGTAGACGATGCCGGTGGCCGGCGCGCCGTCGACGACGCCCTCGGCGCGCACGAAGTCGAGCAGCTGCTTCTGGACCTGACCCTTGCCTTCGATCCGGTACGAGATGTTGGGCCGGTCGAAGCTGGCGACGAAGTGCTCGGCGTCGCTCAGATGCAGTCGCTGGGTGAGTTCCTGGTGCGTACGACGCGTCGCCGTCGCCGTCAGGGCGATCCGCGGGACGTCGGGCCACAGTTCGGCGAGGTCGCCGAGGGCCAGGTAGTCGGGCCGGAAGTCGTGGCCCCACTGCGACACGCAGTGCGCCTCGTCGATCGCGATCAGCGCGAGCCGTCCGCGCGACAGCAGATTCCGCGTCCCGGCCTGACTGAGTCGTTCGGGGGCGACGTAGAGCAGGTCCAGCTCGCCGGACAGGAATGCGCGCTCGACGTCGGCCCGCTCGTCGGGCGACTGGGTGGAGTTGAGGTAGGCCGCGCGTACACCGAGCTGACGCAGGGCGCCGACCTGATCGGCCATCAGCGCGATCAGCGGGGAGACGACGACGCCGCAGCCCTCACGCACCAGCGCCGGCACCTGGTAGCAGAGGCTTTTGCCGCCACCGGTGGGCATCAGGACGACGGCGTCGCCGCCGCCGACCACATGGTTGACGATGCGTTCCTGGTCGCCGCGGAACTCCGGGTATCCGAAGACCGAATGCAGGACCTCGTACTGGTCAGGCACCCGTCAGGCGTCGTCGTCGGAGGCGGATTCGCCGGACCCTTCGACAAGCTCAGGGAGCGAATCGTCGAGCTCGGGGGTTTCGCGAGCGACGGCGCCGGCTGAGCTCGTCGGCGCCTTCTTGTCCAGCGCGGCTTGCTTCGACGCCTCGCGCATCTCGAAGCCGTCGGTCACCAGATCGCCGATCTCCCGCGTGACGTCGACGACGGCCCCGGTGATGATCGACGCGATCGAGCCGACGCGGTGCGCGGTGTTCTCCACGATGTCCTGGACCAGGTCCTTGTTGCGTTCCATCCGGCCGACCACGATGACTCCCCTCGATGTTTCTTGTACAAGACGATACTCAAACGACCGCGGGCCCGGCGAGGACGAGTGTCCGTGCCGGGCCCGCGGTGTTTTCACGGCGATCAACCGATCAGGGTCGATCGAGATCAGGAAGCGACCGAATCGGTCTTCTGGCGCTCGATGTTGACGAAGATCTCGTCGGTGTCGCGAGTCATCCAGTTCGGGAGCGACAGCTTGGCGATCTTCATCCAGGTGGAACCGAGCTGCTGGCTCAGCGAACCGGTGTTGTACGGCAGGCCGTAGCGCTCGGCGATCTCCTTGACCTCCTTGGACATGGCCGGGTAGCGGTTGGCCGGCACGTCCGGGAACAGGTGGTGCTCGATCTGGTGGCTCAGGTTGCCGCTCATGATGTGGAACAGCTCGCCGCCCTCGATGTTGGCCGAGCCGAGCATCTGGCGGATGTACCACTCGCCGCGGGTCTCGTTCTCGGTCTCCTCCTTGGTGAAGGTCTGCGCACCGGTGGGGAAGTGGCCGCAGAAGATGATCGAGAAGGTCCACAGGTTGCGGACCAGGTTCGCCGACGCGTTGCCGGCCAGCGTCGTGAGGAACAGCGGTCCGGTCAGCGCCGGGAAGATGACGTAGTCCTTGAGGACCTGCTTGCTGGCCTTGCGCCACATGCCGCGGACCAGCCCCTTGACGTCGGACCACTTGCGCTCGCCGGAGATGACGCGCTCGACCTCGAGGTCGTGCAGCATGACGCCCCACTCGAACAGCAGCATGAGCGCGGCCGCGTAGCCGAGGTTGCCCAGGTAGTAGGGGTTCCACTTCTGGTCGCGGGCCATGCGCAGGATGCCGTAGCCGATGTCGCGGTCCTCGTCGAGGACGTTGGTGAAGGTGTGGTGCATGTAGTTGTGGCTGTGCTTCCACTGCTCACCCGGGCACACGGTGTCCCAGTCGAATTCGCGCGAGTTGTAGGTGTCCTCGCGCATGAAGTCGTACTGGCCGTGCATCACGTTGTGGCCGATTTCCATGTTGTCCAGGATCTTCGCACAGCCCAGCGACGCGATGCCGGCCAGCCAGATCGGCGGGATGAACGGCGCGTACATCATGGCGCGGCCGGCGAACTCCAGCTTTCGCTGGGTGCGGATGATGCCGTAGATGTAGTCGCGGTCGGACTGGCCCAGGTCGTTGAGAACGCGGGCGCGCAGGGCGTCGAGCTCGGCGCCCATCGCCTCGACCTGCTCGTAGGTCATGTCGATCTGGCGGACCTTGGCGTCGGACGTGGCGGCCTTGCTCCCGTCGCTGCGGAAGTAGTCGCTGATGTTGATGGCCATGATGTGAACCTCGAATCCTTCGGGTCGTGAGTTCTTAGAGTTCGATGTCGACGTCGCCGACGGGCGCGCTGACGCAGATCTGGATGTGCGAGTCGGCCTCGGTCTCGAGCTCGCCGGTGAGCAGGTTGCGGGTGCAGCCGGACTTGCGGACTGCGGTGCACGAGAAGCAGATGCCCATGCGGCATCCGAACTGCGGATTCAGTCCGGCGGCCTCGGCCTGCTCCAGGATGGTGCGGCCGTCGTTCTCGCTGGTCGTGTCCGACTTCGAGTACGTCACCGTGCCGCTGATCGGCTGGTTGGGGTCGATGACCGGCGACAGGTCGAGGGTGAACGCCTCGCTGTGCAGCGGCGCGGTCAGGCCGGCCCCCAGGCTGACGAACAGCAGCAAGGTGGGCA
>JASGFV010000122.1:0-11078 GCA_047605365.1 Gordonia sp. (in: high G+C Gram-positive bacteria) | reverse complement strand
GTTCGCGGGCAATTCGCTCGAGCTGCGCGGCCGGACGTCGCGGCGCATCCTGGCGTTGTCGACGACGGCCGCGGCCAGTCTGACTCCGGCGCAGCGAGAGGTGATCGAGTCCTCGTGCGACCTGCTCGCGCTGGACGTTTCGCCCGTCGAGCTGGCCGGCGGCTCAGTACGCTGCATGATTGCAGGCATCCATCTCGAATCCCGGTCCACGACGTCGGCCTCCCCGACCTCGGTCTCGCCGGCGCGCACCGCCGCCGACGCGGCCCTCCGCCCCCTCTAAGCGCACGTCATCCCATCCCAGAGACGAGAATCATGACCTCCCCCGAACTCACCGCCGCCGCCGATTTCGGCGTGTACTCCGAGGTCGGTCAGCTCCGGCGCGTGCTGGTGTGCGCGCCCGGGCTGGCCCACCACCGGCTGACCCCGAGCAACAGTCACGACCTGTTGTTCGACGACGTGCTCTGGGTGGATCGCGCCCGCGAGGACCACCGCGCTTTCGTGGCGCAGATGCGGTCGGAGGGTGTCGAGGTGCTGGAGTTGCACGACGTTCTCACCGAGACGCTGGCCGCGCCGGGGGCGAAGGACTGGATCCTGGACCGTAAGGTGACGCCCGACGAGGTGGGCATGCTGCTGCTCGACGAGACGCGCAGCTTCCTGGAGGGGCTGGCCGACGACGTGCTCGCCCGCTACCTGATCGGCGGGCTCGCGGTCCGCGATCTCCCCGGCTCGACCGACGCGCTGCAGGCCGATCTGGCGGTCCCGGCGTCGTACGTGCTGCCGCCGCTGCCGAACATGCTCTACACCCGCGACACCACCACCTGGGTGAACGACGCCCTGACCCTGAATCCGCTGTACTGGCCCGCCCGGCACGACGAGACGATGCTGATGAAGGCCGTCTACCGGTTCCATCCGCAGTTCACCGCGGCCGCGGACAAGATCGTCTGGGGCGACCCGGAGCACGACCACGGCCCGGCCACGATGGAGGGCGGCGACGTCCTGATCCCGGGCAACGGCGTGGTGCTGATCGGCATGAGCGAGCGCACCTCGCAGCAGGCCATCACGCAGGTCGCCGCCCAGCTGTTCGCAGCGGGCGCCGCCGAGCAGGTGATCGTGGCGGGCATGCCTCGCATGCGGGCCGCCATGCATCTGGACACCGTGATGACCTTCGCCGACGTCGACGTGGTGACCGTGTACCGGTCGATCATCGACGACGTCCGGCCGTTCACCCTGCGTCCGGGCGACCGCGGCGGGCTGCACGCCACCGCCGAGACCGCCCCGTTCCTCGACGTGGTGGGTTCGGCGCTGGGCGTCGACCTGCGCGTGGTGGACACCGGCGGCGACGCGTACTCAGCCGAGCGCCAGCAGTGGGACAGCGGCAACAACGTCGTCGCGCTGCGGCCCGGCGAGGTCTTCGCCTACGACCGCAACACCGTCACCAACGACCTGCTGGCGGGCGCGGGCATCACCGTGCACACCATCAATGGCGCGGAACTCGGCCGCGGCCGCGGCGGCGGGCACTGCATGACCGGGCCGCTACTGCGCGACCCGGTCAGCTTCTAGCGGACTACTTTCCCTGAAACACCGGCGCGCGCTTCTCGGCCCGCGCACGACGTCCCTCCTGCAGGTCGTCGCTCTGCCAGGCCGCCAGCATCGCGGCATGGCGGTCTTCGGGTGCGACGTCGCGCGCGCCGTCACCGTTCAGCACCAGCTTGTAGTGCTGCAGGGTGAGCGGGGCGAGTTCGGCGATGGATGCGGCCCAGTGCTGGGCGTCGGCCAGGTCGCCGATGCGGTTGGCGAAGCCGAGGGCGTGAGCGCGGTCGGCGGAGATCGGGTCGCAGCCGATCAGCATGCCGCGGGCCTGTCCGCCGCCGACCAGCGACACCAGCCGGCGGATGGTCCATTCGTCGACGGCCACGCCGAGCTTGGCCGCGGGGATGCCGGCCAGCGACGCGGGAGCCATGACCCGCAGGTCGGCGGCCATCGACAGCTGCAGTCCGGCGCCGAGCGCGGGGCCGTTGAGCGCGGCGATCACCGGCACCGGCGTCTGCTCGATCTGGGTGAGCATGGCGATCAGGCGGTCCAGGAAGCCCCGCTCGTAGACCGGGCCGGACAGGTCCGCTCCGGCGCTGAACACCGCGCCGCGCCCGGTCAGCACGATCGCGCGCGCTCCGTCGTCGACGGCCCCGGCGAAGGCGGCGGCGAGATCGTCGACCATCTGCTCGTTGAGGGCGTTGCGCTTTTCGGGGCGCGCGAGCTCGATGGTGGTGACTTTTCCGGAGTGGCTGCTCACGATCATGTCTGGAAGCGTACCCAGGCCGCCCGCCCGCCGCCGAAGGAGGCCAGCGTATCGAGCCACCCCGCTGGGGGACTTCTCTTACAGATCACACCGAAGAGGAACGACGGCGCACCGGGAGAAATCCCAGCGCGCCGTCGTCGTTGTCGAAAAAGCGGAGCTCAGGCTCCCAACAGGTCGATCACGAAGATCAACGTCTTGCCGGACAGCCGGTGGCCGGCGCCGGCCGGGCCGTAGGCCAGCTCCGGCGGCACCACGAGGCGACGGCGACCGCCGACCTTCATGCCGGGGATGCCTTCCTGCCAGCCCTGGATGAGCGCGCCGAGCGGGAAGTTGGCGCTCTGCCCGCGGTCCCACGAGGAGTCGAACTCTTCGCCGGTGTCGTACTCGACGCCGACGTAGTGGACGTCGACCATGCCGCCGGGGACGGCTTCCGCGCCCTCACCGATGACGAGGTCGGTGATCTCGAGCTCAGCGGGCGCGGGGCCGTCCGGGAACTCGACCTCTGGCTTGCTCATCAGCGGTCTCCCATCGCCACGTAGTCACGCTCGGTGTAGCCGGTGTACAGCTGGCGCGGACGGCCGATCTTGGTGGTCGGGTCGGCGTGCATCTCACGCCAGTGCGCGATCCAGCCGGGCAGGCGGCCGAGCGCGAACAGCACGGTGAACATGCGGGTCGGGAAGCCCATCGCCCGGTAGATGACGCCGGTGTAGAAGTCGACGTTCGGGTACAGGCGGCGCTCGACGAAGTAGTCGTCGTTGAGCGCGACCTCCTCCAGGCCCTTGGCGATGTCCAGCAGGTCGTCGGAGACGCCGAGCGAGTCGAGGATCTGGTCGGCGGTCTTCTTCACGATCGCCGCGCGCGGGTCGTAGTTCTTGTAGACGCGGTGCCCGAAGCCCATCAGCTTCACGCCGTCTTCCTTGTTCTTGACGCGGGTCATGAACGCCTTGGTGTCACCGCCGGACGCGCGGATCTCGTCGAGCATCTCCAGGACCGCCTGGTTGGCGCCGCCGTGCAGCGGGCCCCACAGCGCGTTGATGCCGCCGGAGATCGACGTGAACAGGTTGGCCTGGCTGGAGCCGACGAGACGCACCGTCGACGTCGAACAGTTCTGCTCGTGGTCGGCGTGCAGGATGAACAGCATGTCGAGCGCCTTGGCGACGTCCGGGTTCACCTCGTAGGGCTCGGCCGGGAAGCCGAAGGTCATCCGCAGGAAGTTCTCCACCAGACCGTACGAGTTGTCCGGGTAGAGGAACGGCTGGCCGACCGACTTCTTGTACGCGTAGGCCGCGATGGTCGGCAGTTTGGCCAGCAGGCGGATGGTGGAGAGCTCGACCTGGCCGGGATCCTTCGGGTCGAGCGAGTCCGGGTAGTACGCCGAGAGGGCGTTGGCCGCACTCGACACGACGGGCATCGGGTGCGCGTTGCGCGGGAAGCCGTCGAAGAAGCGCTTGAGGTCCTCATGCAGCAGCGTGTGACGCTGAATCTTGGTGGTGAAGTCTTCCAGCTGCGACGGCGTCGGCAGCTCACCGTAGATCAGCAGGTAGCTGACCTCGATGAACGTCGACTTGGCTGCCAGCTGGTCGATCGGGATCCCACGGTAACGCAGGATGCCGGCATCGCCGTCGATGTACGTGATCGACGACTTCGTCGCGGCGGTGTTGACGAACCCGCCGTCGAACGTGGTGAGGCCGGTCTTCGACAGGAACGGTCCGAGAGCGACGGAGTCGCTGCCCTCGGTCGCCTTCAGGATCGGCAGCTCGATGTCACCGCCGGGGTACGTGAAGGTACCGGTCGCCTGATCGGCCGTTGAACTATCCGCGGACACACAAACCCCTTTAACTCGCGATTGACCAGATTGTTGCTCAACAACCTAGCCCGATTGCGACACACGCGCCCGCTGAGGGGCGCTCATGGACTTGACACGGCGGGTCACGCCGTCCGCTCAGCTTACCCTCAGCCGGTACTTTTGTTGCATGCGAGCGCAACCGGCGGGCGACGACGCGGTCCTCCTCGACTTCACCGGGGACCCTGTCTCGGTCCGCCGTGCCACCGCCCTGTTGACCGAGGCCGTGGCCTCCGGCGCGCTGACCGCCAGCGACGTCGTGCCGACCGCCCACTCGATCCTCGTCTCGGCCGAACCGGGCACAGGCATCGACGCGTTAGCCGTTCGCCGAGTGATTCGCGACACACTTTCCATCACGGCGGTCGCGGGGACCCGGGACGAGCCGACCGAGACCGTCGTTCCGGTCGTCTACGACGGCGTGGATCTCGCCGCGGCCGCCGCTCTCGCCGGCGTCGGCGCCGACGAACTGATCCGCGCGCACAGCGCGATCCGCTGGCGGGTCCAATTCATGGGATTCGCGCCCGGCTTCGGCTACTTGATCCCCGACGAGCAGACCGACCCGGCCGACGCCGCACTGTTCTCCCGGATCGGCCGCCGTGACGCCTCCCGGCCGGCGGTGCCGACGGGATCGGTCGCGCTGGCCGCCGGGTACAGCGCGGTGTATCCGCGGTCGAGCCCGGGCGGCTGGCAGCTGATCGGCCGCACTGACGTACCGATGTGGAACGTCGACGCCGAGCCCCCGGCACTGCTGGCTCCGGGGAGGACGGTGCGCTTCTCGTGCGCGGACTGACCGTTCTGACCACCGGCCCGCTGGCGACGTTCCAGGACCGCGGGCGGCCCGGCTACGCCCACCTGGGCGTCCCGCGTTCGGGGGCGGCGGACCTGCCGGCACTGTCGTCAGCGAACCGGCTGGTGGGCAATCCCGAGTCCGCGACGGCCGTCGAGACGACATTCGGCGGTTTCAGCGCTCGGGCACGGGGCCGCCTCGTCGTGGCGGTCACCGGCCCGCCGGTGCGGGTGCTGCGCGAAGGATGCGACGTCGGCAGCCACGCGCAGTTCGTCGTCGACGACGGTCAGGAGCTGCGACTACTCGCGCCCGAGTGGGGCTGCCGGAACTATCTGGCCGTGCGCGGCGGGTTCGACGCGCCGCGCGAGCTCGGCTCGTCGTCGACCGACACGCTGTCCGGACTGGGCCCGCCCGCACTCGCCGTCGGCGACGACCTGCCCGCCGGGACCACGACCGCGCCCTGGCCGGAGGTGTCGTTCGCTCCCCCGCCGCAGGCGACGCCCAGGCCGGTCGAGTTGTTCGCGAGACTCGGACCGCGCGACGCGCTGCTCGTCTCCCCGGACTCGCTCTCGTCGTCGACGTTCACCGTGAACGCGGCGAGCAACCGCATCGGCGTGCGCCTGGATCCGCCGGACGACGCCCCGCTCGTCCTGCGGCCCGGCGCCGATTCGATCCCCTCCGAGGGCGTCCCGCTCGGCGGCGTCCAGATCCCGCCCGGCGGCCAGCCGGTCCTGTTCCTCGCCGATCACCCGGTCACCGGCGGCTACCCGATCGTCGCCGTCCTCACCGCGGGGTCCGTCGCCCGTGCCGCGCAGTCGGCGCCGGGCGACGTCGTGCGCCTGGTGATCCGCTGACGCTCTGCCCCAGACCCCCTGGCGCATCGATTGATACAGATATAGACTTTCGTCTCATGACGCAGGTCGAGCCCCATCCCGCGACGGAGATCCCGCAGCGCGGACCGTCGTCGGCGAGTCCGTCGACGTCTGACATGCTGGGCCCGGACTCGGTCACCTGGCGCTACTTCGGCAGTTGGCGCGGCATGCTGATCGGCCTGTGGTCGGGAACCATGCAGAACATGCACCCCAAGCTCGCCGCCGGGGTGAGCGACCATTCGGACTTCTTCGGCGAACGCTGGGAACGCCTGATGCGCTCGCTGTATCCGATCAGCGGCGTGGTCTTCGACCTGACCGAGGAGACGGGCCACCAGGTGCGCGACTACCACCGCACCATCAAGGGCACGATGCCCGACGGCAGGCGCTATCACGCGCTGGACCCGGACGTCTTCTACTGGGCGCACGCCACCTTCTGGTATGGAAACATCCGCTGCGCGGAGGCCTTCGGTCCGCCGATCTCCGAAGCCGACAAGCGACGACTCTTCGACGAGTCGCGGACCTGGTACTCGATGTACGGCGTCAGCATGCGCCCGTGCCCCGAGACCTACGAGGAATTCCTCGAGTACTGGGACCACATGTGCCGTCACGTCCTGCGCGACCACGACGCGGTCCGCAACGTCTTCGACATCGGCCAACTCCCGCCTCCGCCGTGGATGCCGTCGTGGACCCCGGAATGGCTCTGGAAACGGCAGGTCGGCCTCGCCCAGCGACTGTTCACCTGGATCACCACCGGCCTGTACGACGAGCCGGTCCGCGAACTGATGGGCCTGCCCTGGTCCGCCGCCGACGAACGACGCTTCCGCCTGTTCGGCAAGGCCGTGAACGTCGCGATGAGCCTGCTGCCGCGCCGCTACGAGAAGCATCCCCGCGCCCGCGACGCCTTCGACCGCGTCTCCGGCCGCGTCCCCCGCGACGCCCCGCTCCTGGAGACCCCGGCCCGCAACCTCCCCACCGGCGCCGACCGGGAGAGCCCGATCCACTACTGCCCGGTGCACGCGGGACGTCGCGCGCAGCTGCCGTGGCAGTCCAACGAGGTCGACGACTGACTTCTCCGCTGCCCAGCGGCCCGTCGCGGTCACCGTGCCCGTCGCGAGCGCTGCCGAGCGGCGGATCACACCGGCTGCTCCCGGCTGATCACTCGATACCGCCAAAACATCGGGAACGCGACGGCGGCGACCATCGTCAGCACGACGGTCAGCAACCCGCCCCCGGCAAAGGTGACCGCGGTGCCCACCGCGGCGGCCGAGGCCCCGTGCGCGACGTCGGCGATCCGCGGCCCGCCCGCCACCACCACGATGAACACGCCCTGGAGCCGGCCGCGCACGTCGTCGTTGGCGGCGGACTGCAGCATCGTCATCCGGAACGCGGCCGAAGCCATGTCGGCGGCGCCGCCGACCATCAACGCCAGCAGAACGATCGGCAGCACCGGCAACGCCGTGCCGTGGGCGAAGAACAGCGCCGACCCGGCGACGACGATCGACACGCCCCACACCACGATCGCGATGACCACGGCCCGGCCCTGACGCTCGACCCGCGACACCCAGCCCGACAACACGCCTCCGATGACCGCACCCAGCGGAATCGCGATGAACAGCAGCGCGAACGCCAGCCCGCCCTCGGTGCCGCCGCCGAAACTCTCGTGCGCGATCTGCGGGAACAGCGCGCGCGGCATGCCGAAGATCATCGCGATCAGATCGACGACGAACGACGCGAGCAGCACCGGATGTCCCTTGAGGTAGACCAGACCGTCGATGACGGACCGCAGGCCCGGCGTCGAACGCAGCGCGTCGTCGCCCCGCTCGGGCAGCAGCGACGGCAGTCGGACCACCGCCCACAGGGTGGCCAGCAGGCAGATCGAGTCGACCAGGTAGAGCGTCGAGAATCCGAGCACCGGGATCAGGGCGCCGCCGACCAGCGGTCCGGCGATCGCGCCGGCCTGCATGACCGTCATGTTCAGCGAGTTGGCGGCCGGGAGCTGCTCGGCGTCGATCAGGCGCGGCAGCACGGCGGTGCGGGTCGGCTGGTTCACCGCGAAGAAGGCCTGCTGCAGGGCGAAGACGCCGAGCAGGAGCCACACGTTGTCGATCCCGCCCCATGACTGCAGCCAGAAGGCGACACTGGTGCCGATCAGGCCCAGCGTGGTGCAGATCAGAATGATGCGGCGGTCGAAGACGTCGGCCAGTGCCCCGCCCCACAGGCCGAACACGACCAGCGGCACCAGACCGAACACGCCGGTCAGTCCCACGTAGGCGGAGCTGCCGGTGATCGCGTAGATCTGCGCGGGAACGGCCACCACGGTCAGCTGCGCGCCGATCACGGTGACGATGTTGGCCCACCACAGTCGGGCGAAGTACTTGTCGGCGAGCGGACGGGTGTCCGCGAATATGCGCCGGGCCACGACTACGGCTGCAGACGGACGACGACCCACCGGTCGCCGTCGCACGTCAGCTGCACCCGGTTGTGCAGCCGGTCGGCGCGGCCCTGCCAGAACTCGACGACGTCGGGCTCCAGCCGGTAACCGCCCCAGTCCGACGGCGCCGGGATCGGGGCGTCGCCGTCGACGCCGCCGTATTCGGCCGCGGTCACCAGGGCCCGGGCCTCGAGTTCTTCGCGACTGCCGATCGGCCGCGACTGCTGCGACGTGGCCCCGGAGATCTGCGATCCACGCGGGCGCGACGCCCAGTAGGCGGCCGTCTCCGCGGGATCGACCCTGGTGACGCGTCCGCGCAAATGCACCTCCGCGCCTGCGCGATCCACGGGAAGGTGACCGCGGCAACGGGATTCGCCGCCAGAGCCCGGCCCTTGGCGGAGTCGTACCCGGTGAAGAACTCCACGCCCGCCGCGCCGAAGCCCTTGCACAGGACGGTGCGGGTGGCCGGGCGGCCGTCCGCGTCGACGGTGGCCAGCACCATCGCGTTCGGCTCCGGAATCTCGGCGGCGACGGCCTCGGCGAGCCAACTCGCGAACAGCGGACGCCACGGGGACCCGGGCTCGGCGTCGACGTCGATCCACGACGGGTCGAGGTCGGTCGACATTCCGTAACCCACGCGCATTCCGGCCAGATCCACTCGCTCGCTCACGGCGGCGATGCTACTCGCGGGCCCCGAACTGGTGGCAGCGGCGGTTCCACCTACCGCCGCCCCGCGCTGACGATTCGATTTGTCCAGAAAGAAGTTCGACGTGGGCGACATGTCTTCCAGATCTCGTGCGGAGCATCGCCCACCCCACCAGGCGTCATATCTCGCCGGGTACCTGACCGCGGCGGTCCCTGCCTTGGTCTTCGCCGCCGGTTCCGTCATCGCCGGCATCATCGCGGCGATCGCCGTGCCGATTCTGCTCTTCGCCCCGGAGTCCTCCCGCGCGTGGTTCGTGCCGCCGCAGTACCGCTGACCAGCTAGCCGATCGGGCGGCGCGCGAACCGCGCCAGCCCGATCGCGCCGAACACCACGACCACCGCCAGCAGCACTGCGACCGGCGTCCAGGCCATCGGCTGGGACGGCACCAGCGGCAGGTGGGTGAACGGCGACAGGTCGCGCACCGCCTGCGGCAGCCGGAACAGTTCGCCGAACGGGCCGAGCAGGAACGCCGCGACGACCAGCGCCCAGCCGCCGCCGACGGAGATCCGAGGAGCCACCGCGTACAGCATCACCACCCCGACGCCGATCACCAGAGCTGCCGGGATCTGCACGGCGGCCCCGGCCAGCGCGTCGCCCACCATCGACGACCAGCGCCCGGTCACCGCACCCGCCCCGACGCCCACCAGCAGTCCGGCGGCCAGCAGCAGCACCACGACGCCCGCCACGACCATCCCGAGCTGATCGGCCAGATACCGCGTCCGCGCCACCGGCAGCGCCAGCATCACCTCCGTGCGACCGGACGTCTCGTCGCCGTGGATCCGCGCGACCGCCGTCACCGCCCAGGTCGCCGCGGCGAATCCGAGGTAGCTCATGACGACCGCGAGAAACACTTCGGCGAGGGCACCCGGGCCGCCGATGCGGTGCAGGTAGTCGAGCATCTGCGGGTTGTCGGCGGTGAGCGGCTCACGTTGACCGACGCCGGCCACGACCTGCTGCGAGGTGCACGTCCGCTCCTCGCGGGCGCTCGGCAGCTCGGCGAGTCGGTGCGCCGGACCGCGGCCGGCCAGACCTCTCCGTTCACGATCGGACATTCGCCGGCTCTCTCCGGCGCGGAGGTGTTCGCTCTGATCGAAGACGCGGTCCGGGCGTTCCCGGAAACGCCGGTGACCGTGCGGCAGGTGTTTCCCGACTCGTTCCACGACGAGTTGCTCGCCGGCGACCTCGACCTGGTGCTGCGTCGCGGCGTCGACACCCCTCCCGACCTGACCTCCGCGATCGCCGCCTACCAACCGCTGCGCCTGGCGGTGAACGCACGACACCCGTTCGCCGGCCGCGACTGCGTCGGCGTGAGAGAGCTGGCCGACCGGCCGATCATGGTGTGGGCGCCGCCGCGACAGTCGTTCTACACCGACTTCCTCGTCGCCCACTGCCGTCGCTCCGGAATCGAACCGGTCCTGCGGATCGACCCGGTTCAGGGCACACCTCCGTCCACCGCGGTCCTCGTCGACGACGAGGCCTGTGCCTTCGTCAGCGATCCGCCCGGGCCGCTTCACGACGGGCGCGTCGTCGTGGTCGAGCTCGACTCACCGCTGCTTTCCCCGGTTCAGGCGCTCTGGCTGGGCCACACCGTGTCAGACTTCCGCGCGGCCGTGTTGGCCGGGCGCGACGCGCAGGCCGTCACACCACCAGGCGATCGGGTGTCGCGCTGATCGGTCGGCTCCCGCCGGATGCGAGTGCATACGCCTCGCCGACCAGCTCGACGCCGCGCCGCAACTCCTCGGGCGGCAGCACGAACGGGATCCGGAGGTGCCCGTCGAATCGGCCGACTGGCGCGAACGAGGTGCCCGGCATCAGCCGCACGCCCAGCGCACCGGCGGCCGCGGCGGTCGTCGAGCCGGGCCGGCGAGAAGTCGTCGAGGTGGTCCAGTGCGTACGACGCCGCGAACTGCTCGACGACCGAACCGGCGGAGCGAGCGCCGCCAGCGGAGGCGGCACCGCACAGTCCAGCCCCAGCTCGACCATCGTCTCGTCGACGACCGGCACCCGATAGCGGGCGGAGATCTCGGTGGTCGTGCTCGGCGGCGCCGTCGGCGTCGGCACGGTGATCTTCGCGCTGGCCGTCGGACCGCTGATCCAGCTCTTCGCCCGTTTCACCGGCGCCGACCGGGCGATGGGCCGTGAG
>JASGFV010000121.1:0-11134 GCA_047605365.1 Gordonia sp. (in: high G+C Gram-positive bacteria) | reverse complement strand
AGCAGGCGCATCCGCGCGACGTTGAGCGCCTGGCGCTCGGTGTCGACGCGGCCCATGTAGATCAGGCACTCCAGGCCCAGCAGCGCGCACGCGGTGGCGGTGGCGACGCCGTGCTGGCCGGCGCCGGTCTCGGCGATGACGCGGGTCTTGCCCATCCGCTGGGCGAGCAGCGCCTGGCCGAGGACGTTGTTGATCTTGTGCGAACCGGTGTGGTTGAGGTCCTCGCGCTTGAGGAAGATCCGCGCGCCGCCGGCGTACTCGGAGAGCCGGGTCGCCTCGTAGAGGGGCGACGGCCGGCCGGTGTAGTGGCGCTGCAGGTCGTCGAGCTCGGTGATGAACTCGTCGTCGGCGCGCAACTTCTCGTAGGTGGCGGTCACTTCTTCGATGACCGCCATCAGAGCTTCGGGAACATGCCTGCCGCCGAAATCGCCCCAGTGCCCGAGGTCGTCGGGTCCCAGTGGGGAACGGTCGGTCACTCCGTCGCTGGCCTGGGGGAAACGGGCGGGCGTCTGGCCCGCGTCTTCGGCGATGTCGGTCACGACACCGATTATCCCCGTCGGCTCCACGCGTCGGCAAACGGGTTTCCGGCGACGCCGCGCGGCCCGGCTTCCGTCAGCTCAGCGCGAGGGCTTGGGACACGACGGGTGCGCGCCCGCGGTGACCAGATCCGACACCGCCTGGCGCGGATCGCCGCTGATCACCAGGCCTTCGCCGACGAGCACCGCGTCGGCTCCGGCGCCGGCGTAGGCCAGCAGGTCGGCGGTGCCCCGGACACCGGACTCGGCGACCTTCACCACGCTCGACGGCAGGCCCGGCGCGATCCGGCTGAAGCTGTCGCGGTCCACTTCGAGAGTCTTGAGATTGCGGGCGTTGACGCCGACCACCAAGGCGCCGGCCTCCAAGGCACGATCAGCCTCTTCTTCGGTGTGCACCTCGACGAGCGCGGTCATGCCCAGCGACTCGGTGCGGTCCAGCAGCGACGCCAGCGCCTTCTGTTCCAGGGCCGCGACGATCAGCAGGATCACGTCCGCGCCGTGCGCCCGCGCCTCGTGGATCTGGTACGGCCCGACGATGAAGTCCTTGCGCAGCACCGGGATGTCGACCGCGGCGCGCACGGCGTCGAGGTCGGCGAGGCTGCCGCGGAATCGGCGTTCCTCGGTCAGGACGCTGATGATGCGCGCGCCGCCGTCCTGGTAGGCCCGCGCGAGTTCGGCGGGGTCGGCGATATTGGCCAGATCGCCCTTGGAGGGACTCGCCCGCTTCACTTCGGCGATCACGCCGATGCCCGGCTGCCGCAATGCGGCTGCGGCGTCCCGTGGTTCGGGGGCGCGTGCTGCGGCCGCCTTGACGGCGGCCAGGTCGAGCACGGCTTCGCGCGCAGCGACGTCAGCCTTGACACCCTCGATGATCGAATCAAGTACTGTCTCGCCGGTCACTGCACCTGCCCCTTTCACGACTGTCCACCCAGAGTAAGCAGTGCGGTCGGGCGCGCGCATTCCGGGGTCCACTTGGCGCGTCGCCCACCGTGCGCCCGACGCCTGTGGGTCAGACGAACGACGGCCCGCGGGTTCTGTCCGAGGGTTCGGTTAGGGTGCGCAGCATGGCATGGACCGAGCAACAGGTGTTGGCCGTCGCGCCCGACGCCGCGTCGGCCGACGCCGGCCGCAAGCTGGCGACGCCGGGGCCCTGGTCGGGCGCCGGAAGCTCCGATTCGCTGCTCTGGGGATCGTGCCAGGGCAGCGGCAGCAAGCCCTATCAAGTGAGCGTGGATCTGATCGGTCCCGCGTACAAGTGCACGTGCCCCAGCCGGAAGTTCCCGTGCAAGCATGCGATCGCACTGCTGTTGCTCTGGTCGTCCGGGGCGGTCGGAGCCTCCGGGCTCGACGCCGCAGGCGCCGATGCTCCGGGCTTCGCCGCCGAGTGGGCGGATCGTCGTGCCGGGCGGGCCGCTGCACCGGCCGCCGAAGCCGACCCGCAAGCGCAGGCGGCGCGTCGTGCCGAACGCGAGGCGAAGATGGACGCCGGCGTCGAAGAATTCTCCCGCTGGCTCACCGACCTGGCCCGCGGCGGCCTGGCCGACGCCGCCCGCCGACCGTCGTCGTGGTGGGACGCGGCCGCGGCGCGTCTGGTCGACGCGCAACTGCCCGGCCTCGCCGAACGGGTCCGCGACACCGGTGAACAGGGAGCCACCGAGCCCGCAGTGCTGCTCGAACAGGTCGGCGTCTGGTGGATGCTCGCGAAGGCCTGGACCCGGCGCGCCTTGCTGCCCGAGTCGCAGCGCATGGACCTGCAGACCGCGCTCGGCTGGACGATCCCGACCGCCACGGTGCGCGACGGCGAAGTCCGCGACGGCGAATGGCTGGCCGTCGGGTCGTACCGCGACGAGTCCGGCCGGCTGGCCCAGCAGCGCACCTGGCTGCGCGCGCCCGACGGCGAGTACCTGATGACCCTCG
The DNA here is from genome assembly GCA_047605365.1 of Gordonia sp. (in: high G+C Gram-positive bacteria). Classification (GTDB taxonomy): domain Bacteria; phylum Actinomycetota; class Actinomycetes; order Mycobacteriales; family Mycobacteriaceae; genus Gordonia. The sequence goes on along the minus strand of JASGFV010000121.1, from coordinate 8,681 downwards.
ACACCGCCGGACCGGGGCAGTCGCTCGGAGTGCCCCAGCTGGCCGGGGCCCGGCTGCGGACGCGGCTCGGCGTCTATCCGGGCAACGCTCCGCGCCGGGTGCTGTTCGTCGATCCACCGCAGCCGATCGCCGAACTCGAACCGGCCGCACCGCGACGTCTCGGCCCGGGCCTCCGGGTCGGCGCGGCACTCGAGGCGGCCGCACGCACGCTGACGACGACGCCGTGGCGCGACCGCTGCCCGGTGACCCTGGACGACGTCGCGATCGCCGTCGACGACAGAGCCGCGTATGTCGTCGACCCGGACGGCGACGCACTGAAGCTGTGCGAGGACACCTCCACGGCCCTGCTCCTGGCCGTCACCGGTGGACGGGCCGATCAGGTCTTCGGGGAGCTCTCCGACGGCACGTTGCGGGTGCTGACGGTTTCGGCGAGCGGAAAGGTGGCCGCGCTGTGACTGCGAATCCCGACTACGAGACGTGGTACGACGAGCTGCTCACCGCGGCGGTGCTGGGCGTCGATCGACGGCCTCCGCCCGCGTCGCCGTTCGACGCGATCGGAGACCACGACGCGCACGACGCCGCACTTCTCGACCAGGCCGCGCCCGCCACCGCACTCGTCCGCGGCGGGCGCACGGCCGTCGTCGCCGAACCCGTGGAACCCGCGCCCGCCGAGTCCCGCCCGACGGCGCCGCCCCGTGCCGACGAACTGCTCGGCGTCCTGCTCGACGCGCCGCCGGTGGGCCGCGAGCTGCGCGCAGAGCTGCTGCTGCGCTGGCTCGACGCCGCCGCGCGGTCCGGGACTCTGGTCGCGCCGGCCCGCATCCCGGTGCTCGCCGCGCATGCGGGGCACGACGTCCGTCTTCGTGCCCCGCTACGCGCGGTCTGGGGCAGCCGAGGCGAGTGGCTGGTCGCGCACGGAGTCGTCGTACCCGGGACTGCGGCCGGGGCCACTGCGGCTGCGTCGTCGACGACCACCGCCGCCGGACTCGCCGAACGCTGGTCCGGCCTGACGACGTCCGACGCCGTGCAGGCCCTGGCCGCGCTGCGGGCCGTCGATCCGGCGGGGGCGCGCCAGGTGGCCGTCGCGAATTGGAAGTCGCTGCCCGCCGGCCACAAACAGAGTGTGCTGGCCGCGCTGGAGACCGGGCTCGGTCCCGATGATGAATCGCTCCTGGAAGCCGCGCTGGACGAGCGGTCGGCGCGGGTGCGAGCAGCTGCCGCCGAGCAGCTCCGACGGCTGCCGAGCAGCGCGTTCGCGGCCCGGATGGGCGCCCGGCTCGCCGGGATCGTCGACGTCGACCGCACCTGGCGGGGCGTCAAGATCGGTGTCCGCGCACCGGAGAACCTCGACGATGCGGCCGCCCGCGACGGCCTCTCCGGCACCGATTCCGAAGGCGCGCGGGTCGACTCGCTCAAGCAGATCGTCGCCGCGGCGCCGCTCGGGGTCTGGACGGCACGGACCGCCACACCGCCGGAGAAGGTGATCGCGGCACTGGACGACGACGCCTCGATGCGCGCCGCGCTGATCCGGGCCGCGGTGGCGCAGCGAGATTCGGCCTGGGCGCTCGCGCTTCTCTCGGCCGGGCAGTCGGGCGAACTCCTGGGCGTGCTGTCGCCGGCCGACGCCGAGCAGTACCTGCTGCGCACCGTCCCCAGTGCCGGCGACCAGGCGCTGCGCGAGCTGCTGACCTGCGCGCCGCGACCGTGGACGAACGACGTCGCCCGCGTCTTCCTGCGACGGCTGACCCGGCCGGCGCCCGGCAAGCAGCCCCGGTACCGAGCGGGGCTGTCCGTCGCCGACGTTCCCGCACTGCCCGAGTCCGCGGTCGGCTACACCCGTGAACTTCTCGCCCAGTCCCAACTGCCCGGCAGCGAAGTCGAGATCGACGACCCGCTGCGCAAAGTCTTGACCACCGCGGTCTCGTTCCACGCGTTCGACCGCTCTATCCAGGAGTCCTTCTCGTGAGCGCTGAGACCACCGAGACCCACGAACCCGCTGTCCTGCGCGCACACGCCGAGCAGCAGTACGCCGGCGAGCTGACCGCGCTCGCCGCCGCCGACGACCGGCCCCGCCCACCGCGCTGGAAGCTTTCGCCGTGGGCGGTCACCACCTATCTGCTCGGCGGAACCCTGCCGGACGGCACCGTGATCACCCCGAAGTACGTGGGCAGCCGACGGCTCGTCGAGATCGCCGTCGCCTCGCTCGCCACCGATCGTGCGCTCCTGCTGCTCGGCGTTCCGGGCACCGCGAAGTCGTGGGTCAGCGAGCATCTGGCGGCCGCTGTGAGCGGCGACTCGACGCTGGTGGTGCAGGGCACCGCGGGCACCACCGAAGAAGCGGTCCGGTACGGCTGGAACTACGCGAGCCTGCTGGCCGCCGGGCCGTCGCAGGACGCACTGGTTCCCGGTCCGGTGATGCGGGCGATGCGGACCGGTTCGATCGCGCGGATCGAAGAACTGACCCGCATCCCGGCGGACGTCCAGGACTCGCTGATCACCATCCTCTCGGAGAAGACGCTGCCGATCCCCGAACTCGACAGCGAAGTGCAGGCGCGCACCGGCTTCAACGTGATCGCCACCGCCAACGACCGTGACAAAGGCGTCAACGACCTGTCGTCGGCCCTCCGCCGACGGTTCACGACCGTCGTTCTGCCGCTGCCGGATTCGCTCGACGACGAAGTGTCGATCGTGACGCAGCGCGTCACCGGGCTGGGAGCGTCGCTGGAACTGCCGGCCGACCTGGAATCGCTCAGCGAGATCCGCCGGGTGGTCACGGTGATGCGGGAGCTGCGGGCCGGGGTGACGCTGGACGGCCGCACCACGCTCAAGTCGCCCAGCTCCACCCTCTCCACCGCCGAGGCGATCTCGGTGGTGACCAGCGGACTCAGTCTGGCCGCGCACTTCGGCGACGGCGTGGTCGGCGCGCACGACGTCGCCGCCGGTCTGCTCGGCGCGGTGGTCAAGGATCCGGTCGCCGACTCCGTCATCTGGGACGAGTACCTGGAGACCGTGGTGCGGGGACGCCCCGACTGGGACGACCTCTACCGCGCCTGCCGCGACCTCGGCACCGGCGCGACCTCGCGGTGACCGCCCCGCCCGCCGCCGGGCGCGCGGCCCCGGAGGTCGCGGTGCTCGGCATCCGTCACCACGGTCCGGGTTCGGCCCAGTCCGTCGCCGAGGCCTTCGACGAGTTCGCGCCGACCTTCGTCCTGGTCGAGGGCCCGCCCGAGCTGACCCCGATCCTGCCGCTGCTGGCCGATCCCGAGACGACGGCCCCGGTCGCCGGACTCGTCTACCAGGCCGGCGAGCCGAGCCGAGCGGGCTTCTACCCGCTCGCCTCGTTCTCCCCCGAATGGGTCGCCACCCGATGGGCGCTGGAGCGCGGCGTGCCGGTCGAATGGACCGACTTGCCGTCGGTCCACCAGCTAGCGATACGCGAGGCCGTCGCCGAGTCCGGTGGCGAATTCCCCGAGCCGGGACCGGGCGGCGTCGTCGATCCGATCGCGTCACTCGCCGCGGCCGCCGGGTACGACGAGCCCGAACGCTGGTGGGAGGACGCGGTGGAGCATCGCGCCGGGTCTGCGCTGGATCGGTTCGCCGCGGTCCGTGAGGCGATCGCCGAGCTCCGGAGCGACGAACCCTCCGCCGTGCCGCTGATCGGCGACGACGGCGCGCTCGACCTGGCCGCCGCGGCGCACGTGCTCGGTCCGGCGATGAACGGCGCCCGCGAGGCGTCGATGCGCAGGCGGCTGCGGGCCGCGGTCAAGGACGGCCACCCGCGCATCGCCGTCGTCTGCGGGGCGTGGCATGCACCGGCCCTCGAACCGTCGGCCATGCCGTCCGCGGCCGCCGACAACCGGCTGCTGAGAGGTCTGCCGAAGACCAAGACCTCCGCCGCGTGGGTGCCGTGGACCGCCGACCGCCTGGGCCGCTGGTCCGGCTACGGGGCCGGGATCGACTCGCCCGGCTGGTACCGCCACCTGTTCGAGGCTCGGCAGGACGGCCGGGACACCTCCGAGGCGGCCGCGTCGTGGCTGGTCCGAGTAGCCCGGGAACTGCGTGCGCAGGGCCGACCGGCGTCCCCGGCGGCCGTCGTCGACGCGGTCCGGCTGGCCGGAGCCCTGGCCAGCCTGCGAGGTCGTCCGCACGCCGGACTCGGTGAACTGGACGACGCCGCGCGCTCGGTGCTCGCCGACGGCGATCCGCGTCCCCTCTCGCTGGTGCACGAGTCGCTCGTCGTCGGCCACGACCTCGGAGCGGTGCCCGACTCGGCCCCGCTGGTCCCCCTCGCCGCCGACCTCGCCCGGCAGCAGAAGAGCTGCCGGCTCAAACCCGCGGCCCAGGCCAAGACGGTGGTGCTCGACCTGCGAACCGATTCCGGCCGCGCCCGCTCGGTACTGCTGCACCGCCTCCGGCTGCTCGGCGTCGACTGGGGTGACCCGGCCGACGCCGGACGCTCGACCGGCACCTTCAAGGAGGCCTGGGATCTGCAGTGGGACCCGGCGCTCTCCATCGCAGTGGTCGAAGCCTCGATGCTCGGCACCACGGTCGAGTCAGCGGCCGCGGCCAAGGTCGCCGCCGCGGCGGCCGCAGCCGAGCATCTCAAGCCGCTGTCGGAGCTGATCGATCAGTGTCTGCTGGCCGATCTGCCGGCCACCGACGTGGTGGCGGCGCTCGCCGAACGCGCGGCCGCGCACAGCGACGCCCCGGAACTGCTCGGCGCGATCGAGCCGCTCGCCCGGGTCTGCCGCTACGGCAACGTCCGCCGGGTCCGAGCCGAATCGGTGCGCACGGTGCTCGACGAGACCGCGGTGCGCGCCTGTCTCGGCCTACCGCCGGCCGCCGCGGCGCTGTCGGCGGAGGCCGCACTGGACCTGCGAGCCGCCGTCGAGTCGGCCCACCGCGGCCTGATGCTGCTCGACGACGCGTCGCTCACCGATCACTGGTTCGCGGCACTGCGCCGGATCGCCGACCACGACCGTGTCCCCGGCGTCCTGGCCGGGCGTGCGGTCCGGATGCTGCTGGACTCCGGCCTGCTCGAGGCCCCCGACGGTTCGGCCGGGTCCGAGGTCGAGCGCCGGATGAGCCGCGCGCTGTCGGTGGCCTCCGATCCCGTCGACGCTGCGGGCTGGCTCGACGGATTCCTGGCCGGTGACGCCCTGATCCTGATCCACGACGCCGCACTGCTGGACGTGGTGGACCGCTGGATGGCGGCCGCCGATCCGGTCGTCTTCGACGACCTGCTGCCGCTGCTGCGCCGCACCTTCGCCGAGTTCTCGACCGCCGAACGGCGGAACCTCGGCCGGCAGCTGAGCAGGAGAAGCGACGACGCCCCGTCGGCGGACACCCTCGACACGACCCGCGCGACGCCGGCCGCGCTCGCGGTGGCGAACCTCATCGGATGGAAGACGGCATGACCGACACCTCGAACCCGGAGACCCCGGACCCCGGCACGCCCGGGCCGGGTCTCTCCTCGCCCGACGACCGGCTGACCCGCTGGCGACTGGTCCTCGGCGGCGGCGAGGCCGACGGGATCGGCGTCGCCCGCGACGCCATGACCGTCGACGACGCCGCCCGCGACCGGGTGCTGGGCGACCTGTACGACGCCCCACGACGCGGCGGACTGAACGGCTCGCAGCCGAAGGTCTCCCGGTGGCTCGGCGAAATCCGGACCTACTTCCCGTCGACGGTGGTCCAGGTGATGCAGCGCGACGCGATGGACCGTCTCGGTCTGCGGCAGCTGCTGCTGGAACCGGAGATGCTCGCCGCGGTGCAGCCCGACATCCACCTGGCCACCACCCTGATCGGCCTCACCTCGGTGATGGACGAGACCACCCGCGAGACCGCCCGGACCGTCGTCCGCACGGTGACCGACGAACTCGAGGAACGGCTGCGCAGCGCCACCGTCCAGGCCGTCACCGGCGCGCTGGACCGGTCTGCGCGCACCCGGCGGCCGCGCCCGGCCGACATCGACTGGAACCGGACCATCGCGGCGAACCTGCGGAACTATCAGCCGGAGTACCGTTCGGTGATCCCGGAGAAGCTGATCGGCCACGCCCGACGTCGCTCCCAGGTGCAGCGGCAGATCGTCCTCGCGATCGACCAGTCCGGGTCGATGGCCGAATCGGTGGTCTTCGCGGGTGTGTTCGGCGCGGTCCTGGCGTCGCTGCCGTCGGTCTCGACGCGACTGGTGGTGTTCGACACCGCCGTCGTCGACCTGACCGACGACCTCGACGACCCGGTCGACATCCTGTTCGGGGTGCAGCTCGGCGGCGGCACCGACATCAACCGGGCGGTGGCCTACTGTCAGCAGCACATCACCGTGCCCACCGAGACCATCGTGATCCTGATCAGCGACCTCTACGAGGGCGGGGTCGCCGAGGAGTTGAAGGAGCGCTCCCGCGCGATCGTCGATTCGGGGGCGACGATGATCGCCCTCCTGGCGCTCTCCGATTCCGGCGCGCCCGCGTTCGACGCCGAACTCGCCGGTGAACTCGCCGAACTGGGCGTGCCCGCGTTCGCTTGCACCCCGGATCTGTTCCCGGATCTGATGGCCGCGGCGATAGAGGGCCGGGACGTCACCGAGTGGGCGGCGGGCAACGACATCGTCACCACCCACCGCACCTAGGCCCGCCCGCAACGATCGGACCCCTTCTCGATGATCGAGCGGAGTCGAGATCACACCCCCACGCTCCCCGAGCGACCTCCCCGCCGCCGACTGAGCCGGAGCATCACGAACGACGTGAGTGCTCCGTGTCCGAAGCCCGCCACGACGGCGAGCCGCCCGCCACGACCGACCGCCGCCCGCGATCCGGCACGACGCTCGTCGGTGTCACGAGGTCAGCGGCGCGAGTCCTTCGCGGTCTCCTCGTCCGAGTCCTCGTCGTCGGTGGGGTCGACACCCGAGTCGAGGGAGTCCCAGAACTCCCGTTCCGTCGGGGCCGGAGCCGCTGCCGCCGCCGCGGCCTGGCACCGCTCGTGTTCGGCGAAGGCGCGTCGTTCCAGATCCTCACGGCGGGCCGCGGGCGAGGAGTACTTCGACGACATCCGCCGACCGCTCGAGGCGGACCGGAGGATCATGATCGCCGCGATCACCGCGCACAGCGCCGAGAGCAGCACGACGACGCCGGGCTCCCACTCGTTGGTCACCGCCACCACCTCGGCGCGGGCCGGGATCTCGACCACGCCGACGGCGTACCAGTCGTCGCCGCTGCCCAGCAGGGAGATCGCCGGGAAGGCGATCGCCACTCCGGCGAGGGCCACGAGAACCGCCACGATCCGCAGGAGGAGCCCGTGCAGCGCGAACAGTGCGGGCACGGCGGCGAGGAACACCAGCGCCACGGCGAACAGCCAGGGGCTCCAGTCGGAGCCGAGCACCTCGAAGATGCGCGCCGGACTCAGATCGTCCTCGGTGTAGACCGAGGCCCACGTCATCCGCGACGACGCCCACAGCGTGCCCGCGGCGATCAGCAGCAGGATCGTGGCGATCATCTGCGGGCGTCGACCGCCGCCGCCCGCCGACTCCCCGGAGTCCCCCGAGGCGGAATCCCCGGAGATGAATCTCCCTGAGTCGTATCCTCTCGGGTGACATCCCCTTGCGCGGAATCCTCCCGGGCGGCCCCGGGATCGGCGGCGCCGGGAGCGGGCCGAGTCGATTCCGGCCGGGCGGGCTCGGTGGGGCCGTCGGTCATGCGTCGTCCTCCCCGCTCCGCACATCGGCCACCGGCGCCATCGTCTCCGCGGCGGCGATCGCGTTGAGCACGGCCGTGGCCTTGTTGCGGGCCTCGTTGAACTCGTACTCCGCGTCGCTGTCGGCGACGACGCCCGCACCGGCCTGCACGTAGGCGCGGTCCCCGGACATCAGCGCGGTGCGGATGGCGATCGCGGTGTCGGCGTCGCCGGCGAAGTCGAGGTACCCGACGATCCCGCCGTACAGGCCGCGGCGCGTCAGCTCGTTCTCCTCGATCAACTGCATGGCGCGGACCTTCGGTGCCCCGACAGCGTCCCGGCCGGGAAGCACGCGGTGACCGCGTCGAGGGCCTGTTTGCCCTCGCGGAGCTGTCCGGAGACCGTCGACACCAGGTGCATCACGTGGCTGTAGCGCTCCACGCGCCGGTAGTCGGTGACCCGCACGGTCCCCGGCCGGCAGACGCGGCCGAGATCGTTGCGGCCGAGATCGACGAGCATCAGGTGCTCGGCGTTCTCCTTCTCGTCCTCCAGCAGTCCCTTGGCCAGGAGCGTGTCCTCCTCCTCGGTGGCGCCGCGCCAGCGGGTGCCCGCGATCGGGTGGGTGGAGGCGACGCCCTCGGCGACGGTCACCAGGGCCTCCGGCGACGAGCCGACGATGCTGAACGGCCGCGCCGCCGCGCCCGAGGCGCCCAGGGCCGGGAGTCGCAGCAGGTACATGTACGGGCTCGGATTCGAGGCCCGCAGCACGCGGTAGACGTCGACCGGATCGGCCTCGGTCTCCATCTCGAACCGCATCGACGGCACCACCTGGAAGGCCTCCCCGGCTTCGATGGCCTCGACCAGGCCCTCGACGACGGGGGTGAACTCCGCCAGCGACCGCTGGCTGGTGAACTCCGGCGCCACCCGGGAGAAGGTGGAGACCGTCGACGGCGCGGGTGCGGCCAGCGCGGCGGTCATCGCGTCCAGGCGGGCGACGGCGTCGTCGTACGCCT
>JASGFV010000120.1:0-11155 GCA_047605365.1 Gordonia sp. (in: high G+C Gram-positive bacteria) | reverse complement strand
CGGGCCATCACCTTGCGGCCCTCGTGCAGGTCGCCCTTGGCGTCCTTGACGGCCTTGATGTTCGGGTGCGCGGCGAGCTCGACGATGGTGTCGGTCTCGATGGGCACCACCGACCGCGGCGGGATGTCGTAGAGCATCACCGGCAGATCGGTGGCGTCGGCGACCGTCGTGAAGTGGGCCAGCAGGCCGCGCTGCGGCGGACGCGAGTAGTACGGGGTCACGATCAGCAGGCCGTGCGCGCCGATCTCGGCGGCCTCCCGGCAGCGCGCCACCGTCTCGGCGGTGTCGTAGCTGCCGGCGCCCTGCACCACGCGGGCGCGGTCGCCGACGGCCTCCAGCACCACGCGGAGCACGTCGTTCTTCTCGGTCGGTGTGGTGGTCGGCGACTCGCCGGTCGTCCCGTTCACGACGAGCGCATCGAGTCCCTTGTTCACCAGGTGCTGAGCCAGTTCCGCGGCCTTGTCCAGATCGACCTTCCCTGCACTGTCGAAGGGGGTGACCATGGCGACGGAGGTCGTTCCGAAGGGCGCTGCATCGGGCCCGGTGGCAGGCGAATTCATGCCGCTCAGGCTACCCCAGCCGACCGACGGGTAATCGCTCAGCCCTCGAAGACGAACGGCGACGTGGCGACCTCCGTGCCGTCGGCCAGTTCCCCGATCTCGAAGTCGCCGAAGGCGGTGGGCGCGAGGGCCGCCAGCTGCCGCAGGCATTCCACCGCGAGCTGACGGATCTCGACGTCGGCGTGCTCGGTGGCACGCATGCCGATGAAGTGCCGCCAGGCGCGGTAGTTGCCGGTCACGACGATCCGGGTCTCGGTGGCGTTCGGCAGCACCGAACGCGCCGCCTGCCGCGCCTGCTTCCGTCGCAGGATGGCGTTCGGCACGCCCTCGAACTTCTCCTCCAGGCGGGCCAGCAGCTCGGTGTAGGCCACCCGGCTGGCGTCGGTCGCGGCCAGGAACAGTTCTTCGAGTTCGGCGTCGCCGCGGATGGCGGGCGGCGCCACGACGTTGCCGTCGTGCTCGGGGACGAACCGCTGGGACAGCTGCGAGTAGGAGAAGTGACGATGCCGGATGAGCTCGTGCGTGCACGACCGCGAGATGCCGGTGATGTAGAAGGTGGCGTTGGCGTGCTCGAACAGCGAGGTGTGTCCCACCTCCAGCACGTGGCGCAGGTAGCCGGCGTTGCTCGCGGTACGCGGATTCGGCTTGTCCCAGCTCTCGTAGCAGGCCCGGCCGGCGAACTCGATCAGCGCCTCACCGCCGTCGGCGTCGGTCGACCACGGCACGTCCGGTGCCTCGAACGTGGTCGACGCGATCAGCTGCACATTGAGATCGACCAGCTCGGACACGCGAGGTTCTCCATTCTCCCGGCGGCCATCGTCTGAACGGCCGACGGCCACCATTGTGCCCCGTACGCCGCGGCGCAGTGCCGCCGGTAGGCCCAATCACGACGTCCGCGGCCACGACCCCGCGCATCGGCCACAATGCTCACATGAGCAGTTGGCGCCCGGAAGTCCCGCCACCGCTGATCGCGCGGCCACCCGCCGGCGCCGCCGCCGCGGTGCCGTCGTCGTGCTGAGTGCGTCGATCCTGCTCAGCGGCGTGCCGCTGGCGGCCACCGCTTCGGCGGAACCGGCCCACTCCTTCTCGGCGTCCGCCGCATCGTGGACCACGGTGACGTTGCCGAACGCGGTGATCGTTCCGGGCCGCGAGATCGGCCTGCAGGGCACCGACAACACCCGTCTTCTCGCGGGTTACCGCGGTTGGCACGGCAAGACCGTCAACGCCGGGGTGCTGCGCAGCGACAACCTGTCCAAGCTGACCCCCGCCGATCAGCGCCAGCTCGCGAAGCGGAACGTCAAGGTCGTGGTGGACCTGCGCACCGGCGTCGAACGCGCCGTGCAGCCGGACCGGCCGGTGCCGGGCGCCCGCTGGATGAGCGCCGACGTCCTCAGCGCCGTCCCGCCGACCGCACTGATCGACCTTCCACAGGCCTACGTCGCCTTCGTCACCGACCGTCACGCGCGCTACGAGATCCGGCGCACGCTGCTGACCATCAAGGACACCACCGCCAAGGGCGGCACGGTGCTGTTCCACTGCACTGCGGGCAAGGACCGCACCGGCTGGGTCGCGGTGTCGCTGTTGAACATCCTCGGCGTGGACCGCGCGACGATCGACGCCGACTACCTGGCCAGCAACCGCTACCGGCACGCCAGGCCGAACGACCCGCTCAACGGCGTGAACATGAACCTGCTGAATGCGTCGTACCGAGCGGTGCGCCAGCACTACGGTTCGTTCGACGGCTACCTGCGCAGGGGCCTGCGACTGTCGCAGGCCGACATCGACTCGCTGCGGGCGACCCTGCTCAGTTGACCGGGCCGCGAACGACCTCGGACAGCTTCGTGAAGGTGTCCTCCCAGCCGTGAACGGCTACCGAGTCGATGCCCAGCTCCATCACCGGCCGGTCGTTGCCGCCCTCGTCGAGGCGGTCGCCGAAGAACAGGATGTCGTCGGTTGTCAGGCCGAGGATCTCGATCAGTCGGCGCGCGCCGTACGCCTTGTCGATACCCTTGGCGGTGATGTCGACTGACGTCGATCCGCCGCTGCGGACCTCCAGGTCGGGCAGGCGCTCGGCCGCGTAGGCACGCAGCGACTCCTTCTTGCGGCCGTCCGGATCCCACGCGGCCTTGGCCTCGACCGGCGCCGCCTGGCCCAGCGCGCTGAAGGTGACCTGGCTGCCGCGGTCTTCGAGGATCGGACCCCAGGTCTCGCTCTCCCACAGGCCCAGCTCGCGGGCGCCCTCTTCCACCACGCTCATCGCGCGGGCCTTCTGGTCGTCGGACAGGTCCTCGGCGTAGACGGTCTCCCACGCGCCGTCGCCCTCGTTCCAGCGGATGTATCGGGTGCCGTTGGTCGGCATCAGGTGCAGGTTCGCGCGGTCGTCGAAGACGCCGAGCCGGTCCAGCACCTGGCTCTGGAACTGGCCCATCTGGCCGCCGGAGATGATGCAGCCGAGCGACGTGCCGAGCATCTCCCGGAACAGTTCGACCATCTCGTCGGCCATCGCCGTCTTCGAGGGCGCGAGCGTGTCGTCGAGGTCGAACATGACGAGCTTGTAGCTCTTGCCGTTGCGGGTCACTGCGTCAGTCATGCCGGTGAGCTTACTTAGCGTGCCCTGCGCGACTGCCGCCCAGCCCCGACCAGGGGTTCCCAAGGTTCCGAACAACTTTTGAATCATGTTGTGTCACAATCTTTTTCACCCACGACAGCAGAGACGAGAACACTCGTCGCCCGCTGCTCGACCGATACGGTTCCACTTGCGGGACGTGGGTGCTGAGGGGAACCACGAAAGGAACTGACCATGAATACTCAACTCGCGCGCCGGAGCGCCGTGGTGGCAGCCGCCGTCACCGTGGCGACGGCATCGGTGATCGCCGCGACGCCGGACGCCAACGCGATTCCGCGGATGGGCACCGTCCGGGTCAACGGCAAGTCCGCGACCACCAAGACGACCGTCGGCAAGAAGTGCTCGGTGAAGGTGTCGGTCATCGCGAGCAGCGACTCCCCGATGTACTTCGCGTTCCGGAAGAGCGCGGCGGGATCGCCGTTCGTCGCTGGCGGAGTGAACAACAGCCCGAAGGCCGGGTCGACCGTGACCTTCACCTGGAAGCCCCAGGACACCGGCACGTACTACATCAACTTCAACCAGGACAACAACGGTTTGTCGCAGTTCGTCACGGTCAAGAACTCGTTCCGCCTCTTCGGCGCCTGCATCGTCATCTGACACCGGGCCCAAACGAACTCCGGCCGCGACTCGGCGCTCTCGCCGAGCCGCGGCCGGCCTCGTCAGATCAGTCGGCGACGACCCAGTCGAAGGCCCCCGCCTTGGACCGTGCACCTTCCACGGCCCTCGACCGCGGGGCTTCGCCCAGTTCGACGAGCAGCGACTCCCCCGCGACGACGAGCCGCGCGAAGCTCTCCGGCGACGCGTAGCGGGGACGCAGCGCGAAGAGCAGGTCCTCGGTCGCGGTGTTGCCGCTGGCACCGGGCGCGAACGGGCATCCGCCGAGGCCGCCGAGGGCGCCGTCGACCACCTGCGCGCCCGCACCTACGGCGGCGATCGCATTCGCCACGCCCGTCCCCCACGTGTCGTGACCGTGGAACACGAGCCGCCGATCGCCGGCCGGGGCGACGGACCGCGCGAACAACTCGGCCACCTGGCCGGGATAGGCCTGGCCGAGGGTGTCGGCGAGCACCACGTCGCACGATCCAGCGGTGCGCGGGTCGTCGACGATCGCCAGCACCCGGTCGGGATCGACGGGGCCGTCGAACGGGCAGGTGAAGGCCGTGGCCAGGCAGAGCTGGATGCGTCCGCCGACCGCCTGCGCATTCGCGACGGCGGCCGGCATCGCGGCGAGACTGTCTTCGGTGAGCCGCCCGATGTTGGCGCGGTTGTGCGCGTCCGATGCCGAGAAGCAGTACTGGAAGTTGCGTGCCCCGGCAGCCGCCGCCTTCTCGACGTGGCGCGGCGTCGCGACCCAGATCCAGCAGCGTTCGAGCTCGTCCGGGGTCAGCGCTTCGATCAGCTCCAGACTGTTCGCCATCGGCGGGACGAGGTCCCCGCGCGCCATCGAACCGATCTCCAGTTCCGGAATCCCCGCGTCGAGCAGGGTCCGGACCAGGGCGACCTTGGCGTCGACGTCAAGGAGCTTGCCGGTCAGTTGCAGGCCGTCGCGCAGCGTGACGTCGCGGATCACGACATCGGCGGCAGCGGTCACGACCGGTCCCCTTCGACAAGCTCAGGGCGCGGATCCACGAGTTCAGGGAGCGGATCGGACAGCAACTCGGCACGGACCTGGTCGGTGTGCTCGCCCAACTCAGGCCCCAGCGACCGGATGTCCAGCGACTGCCCGCCGATCACCGGAACGATCCCCGGGAACGCCACGCGCGACGGCCCGTCGCCGCCGGCGTCCACGTCGAACTCCTGGATCATGTTGCGCGCCTTGTACTGCGGGTCGTCGACGATGTCGGCGGCGGTGTAGATCGGTCCGGCCGGAACCTGCGCGGCCTCCATCACGTCGAGCACCTCGTCGCGATCGCGGACGCCGGTCCACGCGCCGATCGCGTCGTCGATCTCGTCGCGGTGCTCCCAGCGGCCGTCGTTGTCGGCGAGCCGCGGGTCGTCGGCCAGATCCGGTCGGCCGATGGCCCGCATGTAGCGGTCGAAGATGGCGTCGGCGTTCCCTGAGATCACCACCGAGTTCCCGTCGCCGCACAGGTACGCGTTCGACGGCGCGATGCCCTGCACCCGCCCGCCGGTGCGCTCGCGCTTGACGCCGTACGCGCCGAGGTCCGGCACCAGGGACTCCATCATCGAGAAGATCGCCTCGTTGAGCGCGACGTCGACGATCCGTTCTTCCAACGGCAGCGGACCGTCGTGGGCGTCGCGTCGTCGCAGTTGTTCGTACAGCGACATCACCGCGCCGAACGCCCCGTAGAGGCCGGCGATCGAATCGCAGATCGAGACGCCGGTGCGCACCGGAGGACGGTCCGGCTCGCCGATCAGCTCGCGGAACCCGCCGTACGCTTCGGCGACGGCGGCGAAGCCCGGCCGGTCGGCGTACGGGCCGGTCTGCCCGAACGCGGAGATCCGGACGAAGATCAGGTCCGGGTTCGCCGCGCTGAGTTCTTCGGGCCCCAGACCCCACTTCTCCAGGGTGCCGGGACGGAAGTTCTCGACCACCACGTCGCACTTGGCGGCCAGCGCGACGACATCGGCCCGGCCCTCGTCGCTGCGCAGGTCCAGCACGATCGACTTCTTGTTCCGGTTGACGGTGTGGAAGAGCATCGACGTATCGCCCGCGTACAGGCGCCAGTTGCGCAGTTCGTCGCCCGTCGCCCGCTCCACCTTGATCACCTCCGCGCCGAAGTCGGCGAGGATGCGGCCGGTCGTCGGCGCGGCGATGTAGCTGCCGAGCTCCAGCACCCGGACCCCGTCGAGCGGCAGCCGGCGTGTGCCTTCGCTCATGAATCCAGCCCTTCCGGCTGCAGGATGATGCGCACGGACGTGCCTTTGTCGCTGCGCCGGGCGACGGCGGTCCCGGAGCGCTGCACGCCGTCGATCCGGACCAGGATCGGGCCCGGCTCCGAATAAAAATTGCGCCACCAGGTCTTCTGGTCGGGCAGTGCGACGCCGACGACCAGCTCGTCCTCGTTCTTGCGCTGATAGCTGACGGGCAGGGTGAAGGTCTTGCCGCTGCGCCGGCCGATGTAAGTGAGCTCGATCATCGATCTGCCGAGCAACGATCCGACGACCGGCGCGCGCAACAGTGCGGCAGTGCCGTGATTGGCCACCTGCATGATCTGCTGAAAGGGGTTCACCCGCCCCAGCCTAGCGCCGGGATCCGACGGAAGCCGGTAGCATCGACGGACACCAAATAAACAAAATAAATACGGAATGAGTGAGCACGTGGCAGCTTCGTCGGCACGCCAGCCCGCAAACAGCCCCTTCACGCCCGGGTACGGCAAGCAACCCGTGGTCTTCGGCGGCCACCGGGACGCCATCGAGGAGTTCGCCTCGATGTTCAAGCACTATGACTTCGGGGAGAACCAGTCGATCCTGATTTCGGGGCTCCGCGGTGCCGGCAAGACATCGATGCTCGGCGTCCTGCAGGACTTGGCGCACGACGCTGGATGGATCACCATTCGCGATGACGCCAGTAAGGGTCTGATGGATCGCGTGATGTCGAGCACCATTCCGGCCATCGTCAACCGCCTGCAGACGAAGGAAGAGATCCAGGTCAGATCGCTCTCGGTACTGCAGGTCGGAGTGGAACTTGAAACCGTGGACAACACTCGAACGGTCAAGCCTCTCCTCCGCGACGACCTGCTCGCAATCTCTGAAGCCACTGGGTACCGCGGCATTCTCATCCTGGTCGACGAAGTTCACTCGGGGAAGGTGCGACTGCGCGAGCTATCCAGATTCGCGTTGGAGGTGTCGCACGCAATCGCTGAGGGCGCCAACATCGTCGTCGCCTTCGCAGGGGTGAAGATCGACCTCGACGAACTGCTCAAGCAGCCACACACCACGTTCCTGCGGCGGTCACGCGAACTCGATTTCCGTCGCCTCACCCCCGCAGACACCGCAAGTGTCCTCCGCGAAACCGTCGAAACCGGCGGTCGGCTCCTGAGTCCGGACGCAGAAGCGAGACTGGTCGCGATCTCCCAGGGCTACCCGTACTTAGTCCAGTTGGCCGGCGACTACGCCTGGCGCCACAACCCCTCCGCACGGACCATAACTCTCGCTGACGCCGATGCCGCACACACTCAGGCCATCAGAGCGGTCAACCGGCGAGTGATCAGCCGGATATACCTTGACCTCTCTGAGAAGGACCAGGCTTTTCTCCGCGCCATGGCGCACGACGACGGCCGCACCAAAATCTCGAGCATCGTCAACCGGATGGGAGTGTCGGACCAGTATGTGCAGGTCTACAAGCAACGCTTGATCGACAGCGGCTACGTCCAGGGCGCGGGCCACGGCTATGTCGAGTTCTCACTCCCGTACCTACGGGACTACGTCCGTTCTACGACCGACATCGATCGAAGTGGCCCCGACCACGCCGACGCCTGGCGCGACTATCCACCGCCCGCGCCCTGATGCCGAGTAGCAGAACGACCCCGTGTCACGAACCTTCGGCGTACCCGTGACTCCCGTTGAGCGCGAACAGCGCGTCGACCATCGCGATGAAGGCGTCGGCGGCCTCGACCGACACGAACTCGGCGAGCTCGCGCGGATCGCCGTCCGGATTCAGCAGGCCCAGCGTCTCGCCGTCGGTGCTCGGCACCGCCCACAGCCGGTCTGTTCCAGGTCCGGTGATCCGGACGATCGGGTCGGGGTCGTCGACGACGGTCGTCGGCACCACCCACTCGACGCCGGGATGATCGGTGTCGAGGCCGGAGTGGATGCCGTCGCCGCCGATCCGCAGGTACTCGGGCCGCTTGGTCATCTTGGTGACGAGGTCGGCGAGCCGCTGGGCGGCTTCCGCGTCGAAGACGACGGCCAGCGAATCCCATGGCTCCTCGCCCGTCCGGTAGATCACGACGTACTGGCCGTCGCTGCCCACCACGGCCATCTGGGCGCGGGGCTCGTCAGGCAGCACCGCACCCCACGCCCCGAACATCTCCATCTCAGAATCTTCGCGCTGACTCACGCAGAGAACCTTAGCGCCGACCTATGACGACGCTGTTCCCCTGCACCGCCACCGCGCCGGTCAGCTCGCCTGGTTGATGCGGATCAGGTTGCCGGCCGGAACGCGCAGTCGCGCGGACCCCACGGCTGATCGACCGGCTCCTGCAGCACTTCGGCTCCGCTCGCGACCAGCTTCTCGTACTGGGCGTCGAGGTCGGCGGTGACGAAGATGTACGGCCCCATCGCTCCCTTCGCCACCAGTCGGGCCAGCGCCTCGCCGTCCTCAGGCGAACGTCCTGCTCCCGGCGGGGAGAGCACGATGTCGGAGCCGGGCTCGTCGGTACCGAGTGTGACCCAGCGGGACTCGCCGTTCGGGACGTCGAGCTTGACCTGGAGTCCCAGGCCGTCGCGGTAGAAGGAGACGGCGGCGTCGACGTCGTCGACGCTGATCGGAGTGGCACTGAGGTTGGTGTTGTTCGTCATGGGTTCCACGCTAGGTCGGTGCGAGCCGGATTGCTTCTCCAATCCTGCTCGGTTCCGCGATCAGGTCCGGTGGAACGGCATCGGGCGGGCGAGAACTTTGGTGATGCAGGTGGGGAGCTGTTCGAGGTCGCCGTGCGGGCGGCTGCGGTACTGCGTCGGGGTCTCGCCGGCGATGCGGGTGAACGTCGACGAGAACGAGCCCAGCGACGAGAAGCCGACCGACACGCACGCATCGGTGACCGACGTGCCCGCCCGCAGCAACGCCATCGCCCGCTCGATCCGGCGCGTCACCAGGTAGCCGTACGGCGTCTCCCCGTAGGCCGTCTTGAACTCGCGGGAGAAGTGCGACGGCGACATCAACGCCTTCGCGGCCATCGCGGGGACGTCGAGCGGCTCGGCGTATTCGCGGTCCATCAGGTCGCGTGCCCGGCGCAGATGGGCCAGCGTCTCGGGGGTCTGCGGGCTCATCGAGGCCGGTCGACGCGTCCGGCCAGCACGGTGACGGGCCAGGCGACCGTACGACGACGATCCGGCGCTCCCCACAGCTCCCGCAGGTCTGCGGCGAACGCGGAGAGCAGGCCGGCCTGCCCCTGCGCCTCGGCGTTCCGCACCGCCGACCACGTGCGCAGATAGCCGAGGAAGTCGTCGAGAGTCCAGCTTCGCTCGATCGCCGGAACGTCGACGTCGACGCGCTCGAACGGGAAGTCGAAGTCGCGGTAGCCGTTGTCGACGTGGCGTCGTTCCGGCGGCCAGAACGGCCCGATCTCGTCGACGTAGAACCGGTCGAACCGCTCGGTCAGGTCGTCGTCGATAACCGTGACGCCGTAGGTGATCAGTGCCAGCAGCGCGCCGTCGACGGCGATGCGTCGCACCTCCCGGTAGAAGGCCGGCAGATCGAACCAGTGCGCGGCCTGCGCCGCGGTGATCAGGTCGGCGACGCCGTCCGGCAGTCCGGTGTCCGATTCGCTGCCGACCCGATAGGCGCCGCCGGGCGCGGGTGTGGCGTTCGCGATCTGATCCGCACTCAGATCCAGGCCCTCCACCGCACCGAAGTGCTCGGCCAACCGGCGGGTGAGCTGTCCGGTGCCGCAGCCGACGTCGACCGCGAAGTTCCGCGCCGGCGCGAGCCCGGCGAGCAGCGGAGCCAGCTCCGCCGGATAGTCGGGCCGGTGCGCGGCGTAGTCCGCTCCCCCTGCGCCGAACCAGTTCGTGTCGTCGTCGCTCATCGCCCGTCCTCTCCGCACCGGTGCTCTGGCTCTATTGTGCTCTGCGCAGGTCCGCGGACAGGTCGCCGCGCGCACTGATCTCGATCCGCTCCAGCCCGCGCCACTGCGCCATCGCCGTCAGATCGGCGAGCAGCGCGTGCGCCACCGCACCGTGGTCGACGCCGGGCTCGCAGTGCGCGGCCAGCACCTGAAGCACACCCGCGCGACGGTCGGCCTTGAGGTCGACGCGCGCCACCAGTTGCTCGTCGAGCAGGTACGGCAGCACGTAGTAGCCGTGCACGCGCTTGTGCTCGGGGGTGTAGATCTCCAGCCGGTAGTGGAAGTCGAAGAGCCGTTCGGTGCGCGGCCGGAAGAAGACGAGCGGGTCGAACGGCGAGAGCAGGGCGGAACGTCGCACACGGCGCGGCAACCGGGCGGTTGCATGCAAGTAGGCCGGTTCGGACCAGCCCTCCACGGTCGCCTCGACGAGCGTTCCGTCGTCGACCAGGTCCCGAATCGGCCCGGTGATCTGCGCCTTCTTCAGGCGGTAGTAGTCGGCGAGGTCGGCGGCGGTGGCGATCCCGTGCGACGACGCGGCCCGCTCGACCAGCGCCCGGAACGCCTCCGGTTCGGAGATCTCCCGGTGTGCCCGGTCGGGCCCGAGGACGTTCTCGGCCAGGTCGTAGTGACGGGTGAAGTTGTCGTCGCGCACCGCGGACAGCCGCCCGCAGGCGAACAGCGCCTCGCAGACGTGCTTGACCTCCCCGCGGCTCCACCAGCTGCCCTTCTCACCCGCGGGCCGCTCGATGCCGAGCACCGCTTCGAGTTCGCGCGGGGTCATCGCACCGGATCCGCTGATCACCGCGACGACGTCGTCGGACAGGGACCGATTGCGCTGCAACACTTCTCGCGTGTACTTCCAGCGTCCGTCGGCGAACTCCCGCATCCGGAAGCCGAACAGCGGCCAGTCGTCGACGGGCACCAGGGCGGCCTCGTGCGCCCAGTATTCGGCGAGCAGCCGGGGTGCGCGGGCCGTCGAACTCCAGGCCGCGGTGTTGAGCAGCTGATCGTCGTATGCGCCGAGCCGGCTGAACATCGGCAGGTAGTGGGCCCGCGCGAGAATGTTGACCGAATCCATCTGCAGCAACTGGGTGCGCCGGAGCACTCGCTTGAGATGGGCGCGCGTCGGCGGCCCGGCCGGGACCGGATCGGCGAACCCCTGCGCGGCGAGCGCGACGCGCCGGGCCGTCGCCGCGGAGAGGTCGACTGTCACCGGCGGC
>JASGFV010000119.1:0-11166 GCA_047605365.1 Gordonia sp. (in: high G+C Gram-positive bacteria) | reverse complement strand
GATGGGAAGTGTTCCTCGGCCACGACCGGCACCCCTGGTTCTACGCACCGGTCGATCCCGCACACCCCAACCGGCCACGTGAACCGCTCCGCTCACACGGACGACGCACCCTCACCAACCTGCCCGGAGCAGCGTGAGGAGCTGTGGTGGGCAGGTTCGGACGTTTCTCCGACGGCCAGCCGGCGTATCCGGAGGGATTCGGATAGTTCTTGTGACGATCGTCGCAGACCTCGCGACCGGACTGCCAAGTCGTCTGTTTCGACGACAGGCTGCGGGTCAGTCCCGCGCGAACCAGCCCGCCACGCAGATGAACGCGATCATCAGCACGGCCACCACGATCACCCAGGGCGAAGTCCAGCTTGCGGTGGGGCCGGGCACCGGGCCGGCCAGCGGCACGATGGTGGGTGTCGGGCCCATCTCGGCGGGCGGCTGCTCGGCGATCGGCACGCCGGTGGGCTCCGCGAAGACGCCGTTGGGGCGGACCGTGAAGCCCAGTTGGGTCACGTTGCCGGTGCGTTCGTTGGTGAAGTGGATGGTGTATTCGCCGGCGGCCTGCTGAATATCGGACATGATCAGCACGGAGGCGTTGCCCGCGTTGTCGGCGCTGACGATCGGCTGCGCGGTGATGTCGGCGGGGCCGTCGAGCTTGATCTTGAAGTCGTCGAGCGGCTGCGCTCCAACGAGGTTGATCCTCGCGGTCTCGGCCTGCGGCAGCACCGGCTTGTCGATCGACAGCGCGGTCCCGTCCGACGGGTCGAAGGCGATCGGCGCCCACGCGTCGTCGTTCTTGACCAGCGGGTCCACCGGATAGGCGGCGATGAAGCACGGCGTCTGCAGGCATCGGATGTCGCCGATCCGCGGGGTCACCTCGAGCTTCGCGACGAACTTGCCGGAGCCGTCCGCGGTCACCGCGACCGGAATCATGTGCGGTCCGGGGCGTCCGCTGGCCGGACGCGCGACAGTCTGCGCGACCAGCAGCTTGCTGTTCTTGACGAAGCCCGTGCCAGTCACAGTGACGTCAGTGCCCTGGCGCAGCATGGTCGACGGCGTCACGGTCAGGCGCGGTCCGGTCCCGTCGCGGAAGGAGATCGGCACGGACCGGTCTTGGCTGCGGTCAGCGAGGCCGGGCAGGGGAGCGAGGACGACGGCGACGAAGCATCGCGTCTTGCCGCAGTCGATGTTCGCGAAACGCTGGCGAACCGTCAGCTGCGCGCTGAATTTTCCGGAACGGTCGGTGGCGATGTGCCGTTTGCCAGTGTTGGCGACTGGCAGTCCGAAGCGGCCGAGCTGCATCGTCTGCGCCATCAGGAGCTGGGCGTTCGGGCGGAAGCCGCTGCCGGTGACGGTGACCTGGTCGCCGCTCGACAGGTCGGTCGACGGCGTCACCCTCAGCGCCGGACCCGACGCGGGCTCGGCTGAAGCGTGCGGAGCGAACCCTCCGGCGACGATCAGCAGGAGCGTGAGCACGATCGCCGAGACGGTCGTCGATGCCGGTGCGCCGACCCGTGGCGTCCTCTGCATGCGTGTCAAGAATTCCCCCGTGACTGGTACTGGTGTCCCCCGACGAATATTCCGTGATCAGCATAGTGGGCCGGGCCCGACCCCGGGTACTCGGAGCGCGAAAATGCCCCGGGAGAGGAGTCTCCCGGGGCACTTCGAGTCCGGCGGCGATCCGCCGCGGGGCGTCCTACTGGACGCCGGAGAAGATGTGCGTCAGCGCGCTCAGCACGGCGTCGTTGTTCTGAATCGCATCCCACAGAGCCTGGTCAAACATTCTCATGTCCCCTCGTCAGTCGTTTAAACGAACGACAGCTACCGTACCGGCTTCTGCGAAGTTCTGCAGCGTCCCTGGTCAGGACTGCAAAGCACTGACCACGTCGGGGTGGCCGGCGATGACGTTCTCCACGTCGACCGAGCCGACGCGGAGCGCGCGGCGGCGGTGTTCGAGTGGGCGCGGAGTCGCCGACTCTGGATCGTGTCAGACGAGATCTACCGCAAGTTCTACTGCGGCGAAGGGCGCGTTCCGACGATGCGAGCGCTCGGCGACGACGAACTGCTCGACGGGCTCGACCGCTTCGCCGAACTGCTCCGCGACAGTGCCGTGCCGACGAACTTGAGCGCCTCGCCCTGCCACAGCCCGATGTGATCGAGCATGGCGTGGCCGCCGGCAGGCACTGAGATGAAGCGGGCGTCGAGGCCGCGGTCGGCCAGTTCGGCGATGCCCTTGGCGGTCCGCTTCGGGCGGGTCAGCGTGTCGTTCTCGCCGTGGATGGCGACGACGCGCGCGTCGTCGTGGATCTGCCGCCAGTCGGCGAACTGCCACCACGGGGCGAGGGCCAGGATGTCGCTGACCCGCTCGTCGTCGCCCAGCTGCGCGACGATCCGACCGCCCATCGAATGCCCGATCAGGGCGATCGGCACGTCCGGGTAGCGGCGCTTGAGGCGTTCGAGCGAGGCCCGCGCGTAGGGCATCGGGCTGGCCTGGCCGCCGTTCCAGCCGTACACGCGGTAGGTCGCTTGATGCACCCGCACGGCGGGTCCGAAGAGCGCCTGGATCGACGCGGTGAACGGATACATCCGCAACGCCGAACCCTGCGTGCGCGAGAACGGGCGGTAACTGAAGTCGGTGCCTCCTGGCAATACCAGTACGGCCAGCTTGGGGGAGAGCATGACTCGCACCATACCGGCGCCGGCGGTGGCAGAATCAGGGTCATGGCGCACCCCAGAGCAGGCACCCCGGCACAGGCAGAAGATCTGATCGACGTCGAGGCGGTCGAGCGGGCGTATTACGACGTCGCCCCCGATCCGGCAGATCCACTGCAGCAGGTGGTCTTCGGCACCTCCGGGCATCGGGGGACCAGTCTTGCGGGGGCGTTCAACGAGAACCACGTCCTGGCGATGACGCAGGCGATCGTGGAGCATCGTCGCGCCGCGGGGATCACCGGCCCGCTGTTCATCGGCTTCGACACGCACCTGCTGTCCGGGCCGGCGTGGCGGTCGGCCCTTGAGGTGCTGGCAGCCAACGGGATCTCGACGTACACCGCGGCCGACGACCAGTTCACGCCGACGCCCGCGGTGAGCCGGGCCATCCTGCAGTTCAACGACGACAACCCGGGCGTGCTCGCCGACGGCATCGTCGTGACGCCGTCGCACAATCCGCCCGCCGACGGCGGCTTCAAGTACAACCCGCCGAGCGGCGGACCGGCCGACTCGACGATCACGTCGTCGATCGCGGCGCGCGCCAACGAGATCCTGTGCGACGGCTTGCGCGACGTGCAGCGGGTCCCGTTCGACGACGCGCGACGCAGCGAGCTGGTGACCGACTACTCGTTCATCGACGAGTACGTGGCGGCGCTGCGCCGGGTGGTCGACATGGACGCGATCAAGCGTGCCGGCGTGCGGTTCGGCGCCGATCCGCTCGGCGGAGCGTCGGTGGCGTACTGGTCGGCGATCAAGGAGCACTACGGGCTCGAGAACCTGACCGTGGTGAACCCCGGCGTCGACCCGGCGTTCGGCTTCATGACTCTCGACACCGACGGCAAGATCCGGATGGACTGCAGTTCGCCGAACGCGATGGCGTCGCTGATCGCGAAGCGGTCGTCGTTCGACATCGCCACCGGCAACGACGCCGACGCCGACCGCCACGGCATCGTCACCGCCGACGCCGGGCTGATGAACCCGAATCACTACCTGGCGGTGGCCATCGATTACCTGTTCACGCACCGGCCGGGCTGGTCGTCGGACGCGGCGGTCGGCAAGACGCTGGTCTCGTCGTCGTTGATCGACCGGGTCGTCGCGGGCATCGGCCGCCGTCTCGACGAGGTGCCCGTCGGCTTCAAATACTTCGTCGAGGGCCTGGAGGACGGGTCGATCGGCTTCGGCGGCGAGGAGAGCGCGGGGGCGTCATTCCTGACGCTCGACGGCAAGCCTTGGTCCACCGACAAGGACGGCATCATCATGGATCTGCTGGCCAGCGAGATCCTGGCGGTGACCGGCAAGACGCCGTCGCAGCGGTACGCCGAGCTGGCAGAGCAGTTCGGTGCCAGCGCCAGTGCGTACGCCCGGATCGACGCACCTGCCGATCGCGCGCAGAAGGCCCGGCTGGCGGCGCTGTCGGCCGACGAGGTGTCCGCCGACGAGCTGGCGGGGGAGAAGATCACCGCCGTGCTCACCGAGGCCCCCGGCAACGGCGCCGCCATCGGCGGCCTGAAGGTCACGACGCAGAACGCGTGGTTCGCGGCGCGGCCCTCAGGCACCGAGGACGTCTACAAGATCTACGCCGAGAGCTTCCTGGGCGCCGAGCATCTCGCCGAGGTGCAGAGCGAGGCACAGCAGCTGGTCGACGGCGTGCTCGCCGAATAGCCCGGCGCCCGGCGGCTCAGCGGCCCAGGTGGAACCTGAGCATCTCGTCGCAGCCAGGGTGCGCTTCGCTCGTGAATTCATTGGGGGTTCGAACAGTGGTGGGCGGGTCGTCGGCGCCATCGACTCGAAGCCGTACTCGTAGACCTCGATCCCCGGCCACCCGAAGTACTCGGTGACGGTGCGCTACCGCTGGCTCAACCCGGTGACGCGTTCTGCGGCGCGACCGGCGGCCCGAGCACGGTCACCGCGTTCGAGGTGTTCGGCCAGATCTACTGGATCGGGCAGTTCCCGCGGCGCGAGGAGGTGGTGTGCGGCGACTTCAGCGCACCAGGCAGAGCGGGCATCCCGGTACGGCGCGGTCGCCGTGGCGCCGTCCTGCACCCAGGCGACGGTGTAGTTGGGGCGCTTCTGCGGGTCGATCGTGAACGGGATGCCGGGGAAGCTGACCGAGAACTGCGCCTTGGTCGCGGCGTCGACCAGGTCGGCGCGACCGACGATGCCGTCCGGTGCGCCGGTGAACGACATGCAGCGGTTGTCCACCTCGACGGCCGTGGGGCTGATCGGCGGTCGAAGTGGAGGTCGGCGGGCCCCCTTCCTCTGCGCTCTCGCATCACGCCGAACTCCGGCGCGCGGCAGAGCCGTCCTCGCCCGGTTCAGCGGTTGACCAGTCGGGTCGCGCTGGCCGCGCCGGTCAGGGTCGTCGTCGTTCTGTCGGCCGGCGCCGTCGCATTGGCGCGGTCGGTGCGGGTGGACTCCGGCTCGGCGGCGTTCTATCTGTGGACGGGGATCCTGACGGCGGTCTGGCTCGCCGGCGCATTCTGGATCGGCGGGGTGCGCCCGGCCGGGACGCCGGCGGCTCCAGTTCGAGCGCGCGTGCCCGTGGTCTGGGTCGCCGTCCTCACCGCGGCCGCGACGTCGATCGCCTTCTTCGCGGGCGGACTCGTCGCCGTGCAGATTCCGTTCCTGGACTCGCAGGTCGACGGCCTGGTGAGCAGGACCGGCTATGCGTTCGCTTCTGCGCTGGTCGCGACCGCGGCGATGACCGGCGTCGCCGAGGAGATCTGGTTCTGCGGTGCGCTGTATTCCGCGCTGTTCAGGCACTTCAGCGGGTCGGTGATCCCGCCGGTCGTCGGCAATCTCGCCTGGACGCTGACCACGGTGGGCCTGCTTCCGGTGGTCGGGCAGGGTGATGTCAGGACGGAAACCCGTACTGGGTCGAGGTCTTCGATGTCGACGACGGGCACGTCGTACCGGTCGCGGATCACCTGGCCGATCTGCTCACGGTAGGTGTAGTCGTCTGAGAACTGCGGCCGACCCGCTGTCGTCGTAGCCGAGCTTCCGGGCCGTGGGGGACACTCTCGGCGCGCTCGGGGGTTTCAGATGAAGAACGGCCCGGTCAGAAATGTCTCTGACCAGGCCGTTTCTCGGTGGAGCTAAGGGGACTCGAACCCCTGACCCCCACACTGCCAGTGTGGTGCGCTACCAGCTGCGCCATAGCCCCGTATTCGGTTGTTCACACCCGGTGAGGTGCGCTAGCTAAGTTACCCCACGCGGTGAACGGCAACCAAATCAGCAGGTCGGAGACGTTCGGCGGCTACTTCACGCCGCCGTCCTTGACGACCTTGGCGAGCCAGCCGTCGCCGTTCATCACGTCGTCTACCATCGCCCCGGCGACCAGCACCGACGGCGTCGCCACGTTGCCCTCGTTGGAGTTGCTGAGCTGGGTGGCCGAGGAGTCGGCCATCTTCTTGGCCGCGCCGACCCGGGCGCCGTCGCGGATGCACGTCTGGGTCTTCTCGTTCGCGCCGGCCTGCGCGGCGAGCTGGGCGAGTTCGTTGTCGTCGCCGTTGGCCTGGCCCTGGCGGGCGCGGGCGAAGAGGGCGGCGTGGAAGCTGCGGAACACTGCGGCGTCGCCGTCTTCGGCGACGCACAGCACGGCGCCCGCGGCGCGCGACGAGTAGTCACCGGAGTCGGACTCGCCGTCGAGGAAGTTCAGCAGGTGATAGCGCACCCGGATCTGCCCGGCGTCGACGGCGGCGTTGATCGCGCCGCCGGACTGCTGTTCGAACTCGCCGCAGTGCGGGCACGCCGCGTCCTCGAAGACGTCGATCGTCACCGGCGCGGTCCGCTGCCCGACGATGAACGACGCGTTCTCGGCGAGCACCTTGTCATCGACCGGCGGGTAAGTCTTGGTCGCACGCCAGACCAATCCGATGATGATCAGCGCGACCACGAGGACGCCCACACCGACCAGGAAGTACGTCGAACGGCTCGACGACGCGCGGGGCTCGTAGGCGGGATTCGACTTCGGTGCGGCGGCAGGCTTCTTGCTCACGACCTCGACTCTATCGACATCGGCAGGCCGGCTCCGGGGCGGCGGCCCGGGCCGCGCGGGTCAGTCGGTGAGACCGAACTCCTCGGCGAGGGCCTGCGTCTGCTCGCCGAGCGCGGGCACCGGCCCCATCTGCAGTTCCACGTCGCGGAAGGTCATCGGCGGCAGCAGTGCCCTGATCGGGCCGGCTTCAGTGCCGACTTCCCGCCAGCGGTCGCGTGCCGCGAGCTGAGGATGTTCGACGACGTCGGCGACCAGCCGGACCCGGGCGGCTGGAATCCCGGCGCGGTAGAGGCGGTCTTCCAGTTCGGCGGAGGTCATCTGCCGGGTCTGGTTCGCGACGAACTCGTCGCACTCGGCGCGATGGCGCACCCGCAGCGGGTTGTTCGTGAACCGAGGGTCGTCGAGCACCTCGGGCCGCTCGAACACCTCGGTGACCAGCGCCCGCCAGCCGCGATCGTTCTGCACGCCGATGAGCACCTGTCCGTCGGAGGTGGGGTAGCCGTCGTACGGGGCGATCGACGCGTGCCCCAGCCCGAGCCGCGGCACCTGCACGCCGGCGTACATCTGCAGGTACATCGCGTGGCCCATCCATTCGACAGCGGAGTCGAACATCGACACGTCGATCACCGCGCCCCCGCCCGTGGTGCTTCGGCGATAGAGGGCGCTCAGCACCGACATCGCAGCGTAGAGCCCGGCGGCGATGTCGGCGTTCGGGACGCCGGTCTTGCTCGGCTGCTCGGGGCTGCCGGTCACCGAGATCATCCCGGATTCGGCCTGGACCAGCATGTCGTAGGCCTTGTGGTCGGCCATCGGCCCGGTCGTGCCGTATCCGGAGATGTTCACGACGATCAGCTCGGGATGGTCGGCGCGGAGCGTGTCGGCGTCGAGCCCCAGCCGTTCGACGACGCCGGGCGCCATGTTCTGGATGAACACGTCCGCGTTTGCGATCAGCGAGCGGACCAGAGCGAGGCCGTCATCGCTCTTGAGGTCGGCTTCGATCGACTCCTTGGAACGGTTCAGCCACACGAAGTGCGACGCCAGGCCGTTGACCGCGGAGTCGTAGCGGCGGGCGAAGTCGCCCTCGCCGGGCTTCTCCACCTTGATGACCCGGGCCCCGAGGTCGGCGAGGTGCCGGCTGGCGATAGGGGCGGCGACGGCCTGCTCCAGCGAGACGACGGTGACGCCGTCCAGAGGCAGTCGGTCGCCGGGGAGCGGGGTCGAATCCATGAGGTCTCCTCGGTGCGACGGCGCGGGGATCCGGGCATTCCGGAGGGCCGTCGAATCGACCGTACAAGGCGCTGGAAGACAGCGGACAACGGTTCAGGCGGACGCGGTGTCGGCGAGCACGGCGCCGTTCGCCGTCAGCCATTCGAGGTCTTCTCGTCGCACGCGTACGCCGGGCCGGGCTGTCGGCACGACTAGTACCTGCTCACAGAGGGCGACGAGCAAGGTCAGCGCTGACGCCGCCTGATCGAGCGCCGAGGCTCCGGTTTCATCGGTGACAGCGTCGTCGATCCGTACGTTGGAACCGCCGTCGGTCAGCACCACGACCCTCACCGCGGCCGGGTCGTCGGGGACGAGTCCGGCGGCCAGCATGAACGCCGAGGCCAGGGGCGTGCCGCCGCCCGCCGGAAGGGACTCGATCACGCGACGGACGCCCTGGAGGTCTCGAGTCGGCGGCACCGCCACTTCGGCGGCGTTCCCGCGTGCGGTGATCACGGCCAGGGAACTGCGATCGCGGCTGGATTCGGCTATCGCGCCGAGCGTCATCGCCGCGGCCGCCCGGGCGCGGTGTCCGCTCATGGAGTCCGAACGGTCCAGGATCACTATCGTCAGACGTCCCGCGCGACGAGTCCGGACCGAACTTCGCAGTGCGTCGGCGTCGATCCTTCCGCGCAGTGCGATCGCCCTGATCGTCTGAGGCAGATCGATGCCCAGATCGGCGCGGTAGTCGACGGTGCGTCGTGCCCGGCCGCGCCGTGCGGTGGAGCGGGCTCCGCGGCGGCCCGGATACCGCTGCGTGGCGTATGCGCGGGCGGCGGCCGGCGTCGCCCAGGGTGGCGCCGCCGGACTCGGCTCGTCGGAGGGCGTCGCCGCGTTCACCATGTCGGCGACTTCGGGGGACAGCTCAGCCGTGTCGGCGTCGGGTGAGGTCGCGTCGCCCGGCGGGCCGGAGTCGTCGTCGCCGGACGGGGGCGGCGGCGCAGCCGCGTCGGTCATCGGAGCCAGGCGCGGCTCGATGACATTGCGAGTCAGCACCGCGGCCGACGACAGGCCGGCCTGCCCGGCCGCGGCGGTCAGGCACCGGACGGCGCCGATGTCGAGCACGTGATCGTGCAGTCCGTTCGCGGCGAGGCCGGCGACGGCGACGGCGGCCACGTCGTCTCCGGTCTGGGGCAGCCGTCGGCAACGGAGCACCGGTGCGACCGATAGGCCCACCACCGCGGTCAGCCGGCTGCGCAGCGCCTCGGGGACCGACTCCAGTTCCGGGGCGCTGGCGAGGATGCGGCCGCAGTCTGCGACGGCGGCGACATCGCGATCGATCAGGTCGGCGGCGGGAACAGCCAGTTCGGAGAGGCGACCGCGGTCGACGAGGTCGGCGACCGTCGTCGACGACGTGAGCATCGTCGCCGCGGGAGGCCGGAGCCAGTCGAACACCTGCTCGCGCTCCCAGGCGTCGCCGACCAGCAGCAGTCCGAACCGCCCGCCGGCGCGCCACAGGCGGCACAGCGTTCCCGAGTGGGCGTCGAGCAGTGACTCCGGCGGCCGCAGCCACGGCGCTGAGGGCCTCACGCGCTGCGCTTGCCGTTCAGTGCAGTGGCGACGTTGTGCACGCGGGCGACGGTGGTGGCGGGCGTCTCGAACGGTGCTCGTTCCACACGGTGGGCGAGTGCCGGGACGGCGGCGGCCGCGAGGTCCGCGCCGGATGCCGCGGGCCGGCCGTTCAGCGCGGCGGCGGCCCTGGCTGCGCGGATGACCACCACCTCGCCGCGATGTCCGATCACGCCGAGTTCGACGCACAAGCGGACCGCGGCGGCGACGAGATCGTCGCCGATCTCGACAGCTTCGAGGCGGTCCCTGGCGAGCTGCAGGCGCTCGGCGAGCCGCGCTTGCGCGTCGTGATAGCGGGCGCAGAAGGCTTCGGGATCGGCGTCGAACCTCATGCGTTGTCGGACGATGGCCGAGCGCATTTCGACGTCGCGAATGGTCCGTACGACGGTCGAGAGCCCGAAGCGGTCCTCGAGTTGAGGCCGCAGCCGGCCTTCTTCCGGATTGCCGGAGCCGACGAGCACGAATCGCGCCGGATGACTGTGGCTCACCCCGTCCCGTTCGACGACGTTGACGCCGCTGGCGGCCACGTCCAGGAGCAGATCGACGAGGAAGTCGTCGAGCAGGTTCACCTCGTCGATGTAGAGGAAGCCGCCGTGGGCGTCGGAGAGCAGTCCGGGGCGGAACTCGGTGGACCCGTCGCGGAGCATGGCCTCGACGTCCAGCGCGCCCACCACCCGGTCTTCGGTCGCGCCGAGCGGCAGGTCCACCACCGGGCAGGGCGCCCCGGCCAGCGCGAGTACCGCTGACAACGATCTGACGAGCGTCGACTTGGCGGTGCCCCGATCGCCCATCGCCAGCACGCCGCCGATCTGTGGATCGACGGAGCACAGCAGCAACGCGCGTTTGAGTTCGTCCTGGCCGACGACTGCGGTGAACGGGAATCGGGCGGTCACCCGGAGGAGCCTACCGACGGCCGGACAATAATGAAAACGAATGCCATTTGTGGCAGGGCTGGGCACGGCCGGGTAGCGTCGCGCCCCGTGAGCAATGAGACGTGGCCGACGATGAGCGTGTACGAGGCGATCAGTCGGCGACGCGACGTCCGGGCGGAGTTCACCGGCGAGATCGTCGACGGCGCGGCGCTCGAACGGATTCTCGGCGCGGCCCATCGGGCCCCGAGCGTCGGCAACACGCAGCCCTGGGACTTCGTCGTCGTGCAGTCGCGCGACACTCTGCGGGCCTTCGCCGACCACGTCGCCCAGGCACGACGAGACTTCGCCGACTCGCTGCCGGAGGACCGTCGCTCGACGTTCGACCCGATCAAGATCGAGGGCATCGAGGAGAGCGGCACCGGCGTGGTCGTCACCTATCACCCCGAGCGCGGCGGCCGGCACATCCTGGGCCGGCACACCGTCGACGACACCGGACTGCTGTCGGTCGCGCTGGCGATCGAGAACCTGTGGCTGGCCGCGGTGGCGGAGGGCGTGGGCGTGGGCTGGGTGTCGTTCTACGACGAGCCGTACCTGACCGACCTGCTCGGCGTGCCCGCGCCGGTCCGCCCCGTCGCGTGGCTGTGCGTCGGCACGGTCAGTGCCTTCCAGGAGACGCCTGACCTGGAGCGATTCGGCTGGCGGAACCGCCGCCCGCTGAGCGACGCCCTGCATCGCGAAGCGTTCCGGTCCGAAGACACGTAACGT
>JASGFV010000118.1:0-11231 GCA_047605365.1 Gordonia sp. (in: high G+C Gram-positive bacteria) | reverse complement strand
ACGCGGTCGCCCCGGGCTTCATCGAGACCGCGATGACCGCGGCCATCCCGCTGGCGACCCGCGAGGTGGGCCGTCGCATGAACTCGCTGCAGCAGGGCGGCCAGACCGTCGACGTCGCCGAGACCGTCGCCTACTTCGCCAACCCGGCGAGCAACGCGGTCACCGGCAACGTCGTGCGCGTGTGCGGCCAGAGCCTCCTGGGCGCCTGATGAGCAAGACGGTCACCCTGCACGAACTCCCCGGCCCGGGCACCATCTACCCGAAGGCCGTCGGCGCCATGGTGCCGATCTTCGGGAAGCCTGCCCGCGTCGCGGCCGACGCCGTGGTCCCGGACACCGTCTACCGGATCGAAGACGTCCGCGTCGACACCGACAAGCTGCTGGCGTACTGCCATACGACGGGGTCGCAGTTCGGCTCCGAGGTGCCTCTGACGTACCTGTTCGTTCTGCAGTTCCCGCTGGCCATGGCCAATATGGTGGCTTCGGACTTCCCGTTCGGCGCGATCGGCTCGGTGCACTTCGAGAACAAGATCGAGCGTCTGCGACCGATCGGCGTCGACGAGCCGCTGACCATCGAGACGCACGCAGAGAACCTGCGCGAGCACCGCAAGGGCATGCTGATCGACGTCATCTCGGAGTTCTACGTCGGCCGTGAGCTGGTGGCGGTGCAGACCGGCACGTTCCTCAAGCAGCAGCGCACCAGCCTGTCGGATGGGGAGCGCGGTCCGGCCCCCAAGTCGAAGACCCCGCCGCCGCCGAACCGCGTGGCGACGGTGAATCTCGACCTGATCCGTCGCTACGCGGCGGCGTCGGGCGACCGCAACCCGATCCACATGTCCAACGTGAGCGCCAAGGCCTTCGGGTTCAG
The DNA here is from genome assembly GCA_047605365.1 of Gordonia sp. (in: high G+C Gram-positive bacteria). Taxonomy (GTDB): domain Bacteria; phylum Actinomycetota; class Actinomycetes; order Mycobacteriales; family Mycobacteriaceae; genus Gordonia. Next base: position 10,364 of record JASGFV010000118.1, on the reverse strand, counting down.
TCAGGCGATCGCGCACGGTATGTGGAGCGCAGCGACAGCCATCGCCAACGTCGAAGCTCAGGCCCCCGGCGCGGTGGTCTACTCGGTGCGTTTCGGCAAGCCGATCCTGTTGCCGGCCAAGGTGAATCTGTACACCAGGGAACTGGCCGACGCCGGGAGCGAAACGAGCGGGTCGAATCGTTCCGACCACGGTTTCGAGGTGTCGATCCTGAACCGCCGCAAGGGCTACCCGCACCTGCAGGGCACGCTCGTCGCACGCTGACGCTTGCCCGAAAGAAGCCCGGCCTCCGCACTTGGCGAGGGGCCGGGCTTCTTCGTGCGATCGCGGTGGATCTGCAGAACCGTCAGGCGTCCTCGGGCACGCCCACGCCGCGCAGACCGCGCCAGGTGATGCCCAGCAGCAGGTCGGCGGCGGACTCGGCGGAGACGTCGCCCTCGCTCATCCGGTCGGCGACGGCCTCGGCGGCGCCGACCAGGGCGACGGCGGTGAGCTCGAAGTCGACGTCGGACGCCCCTTCGACAGTGGTGCCCTGCCGGATCAGATCGGTGATCATCGCGGTGATCTGCTCGCGGGCCTTCACGACGATGCCGCCGAAGGTCGCGGAACTGATCGCCACCCGGTAGAGCACCCGCCACGACGCCGAGTTCTCGTACACGTACTTCAGGAATTCGCGCACCAGAATGCGTGCCTGCTCGCGCTGACGCAGCGCGGGGTCGAAACCGGCGCCCATCGCTTCCATGAACCGGCCCGACTCACGCGTGATGCACGCGGAGAACAGTTCGTCCTTGGAGCCGTAGTACAGGTACAGCATCGGCTTGGAGATCTTGGCCCGCGCAGCGATCGCATCCATCGACGTGTCGCTGAAACCCTTGTCGGCGAACTCTGCGATCGCAGCGTCGAGCATCTGCTGTTCGCGGACCGCCCTCGGCAGTCGCTTTGTTCCGCTGGCCATGACCTAGAACTTACCATCGGGTAAGTTTTTCAACAGCGGAGAACCCCTTTGGCCCGCAGGATCCTGACCACCGACCGGTCGACGCGCTCGGTACTCAGCTTGCCGCTCTTGACGGCGCCTTCCAGCGTGTTCAGCACCGCCGTCACCTTGTCGGTGCTCAACCACAGACCGATGTCCGAGCCGGCCTGCAGCGCCTTCAGCACCGCCTGGTCGATCGGATACTTGTCGGCGATCGCCTTCATCCCGGACAGGTCGTCGGAGAACACGACGCCGTCGAACGGCGGAGCGTCGTACTTGGCGCCGGTGCGCAGCATGCCGATCGCCTTCGGGCTGATGCTGGCGGGGGTCTGCTGGCCGGTCAGGCCCGGCACCATGAGGTGCCCGACCATCACGCCGGCGTCGCCCGGGTTCTTCAGCAGGGTGCGGTAAGGCACCAAGTCCGAGGTCATCAGCTGCGACAGCGGCGGGGTGTGCGCGCCGCCGAGGTGCGTGTCGCCGGACGCGTGACCGTGGCCCGGGAAGTGCTTGAACACCGGCATGATCCCGGCGTCCTGCAGGCCCTTCGCATAGGCCTCGGCGTACTTGGTGACGACCTCGGGGTCGTTGGAGAACGACCGGTCGCCGATCACCTCGTCGTCGTCCTCGTCACTGACGTCCACGACGGGCGCGAAGTCGACGGTGATGCCGAGCTTGCGCATCTTCTCGCCCTGCGCCTTGACCATCGTGCGGACCTGATCGGGGGTCTTGCCGTCGGCCACCAGCTGGCGTGCCGACGGCATCGACAGGCCGAGCGACGACAGGCGCTGCACCCGGCCACCCTCCTGGTCGACGGTCACCATGAGCGGCACCGTCTGGCTCTTGGAGAGCTTGGCGGCGTCGCCGCTGGACAGGATCGACATGTCAGTCCAGCTGCCGATGAAGATGCCGCCGATGTGCTCCTTGCGCACCACGGCGCGCGCGTCGTCGACGTTCTTCACGCCCACCACCAGCGACTGCGCCAGCTTGCGGCGCAACGACATCTTGGCGAGCAGATCGCCGCCGCAGATGTTGGACGTCGACGTCGACCTGGCGACGCTCGACGACGAGACGGCCTTGCTCGACGTCGACGAGTCGACGGCGGTCGGCTCGGAGGCCTTCGGACTGTCACTGGTGCAGCCGGCGACCATTGTGACCGATGCCGCAGCGGCGACGGCGATCGAAGCGATCCGTGCTGATCGGCGGCGACGGGAACCGGAGAAATCCATGCCCCCGAGTGTTTCATGAGACGGCTTCTCAGGTCCGCAATGGTAGTTTTGAGCCCATGTTGCGCTCCCGACTGATCTACGGTGCCCTGGCCGCGGTGGCCGGTGTCGTGGTCGGCGTCGGCGCGGTCTTCCTCGGCGGCACGCTGGCAGCCGAGACGAAGCCCTCTACCGACGTGAACAGCTTCAACGCGAACGACGGCTTCGTGCAGGGTTCGGTGGACTACGGCACGCGAGGCGGGGCCGGCGACGACAAGAACTAGCGAGTGACCGGACGCGTCTTCTCGCGACGCGACAGCCTGCTGACGGCCGTCGTCGTTCTTCTCCTCACCTTCTGTCAGGCTCCCGGACGCATCGCCCCGGACACCAAACTCGATCTGACCGCCGATCCGCTCGGCTTCCTCTCGCGCGCGGCGCACCTCTGGTCGCCGGACGCCCCGATGGGCCAGATCCAGAATCAGGCCTACGGCTACTTTTTTCCGCACGGCTCGTTCTTCGCCGCCGGGCATCTGCTGGGGCTGCCGCCGTGGATCGTTCAGCGATTGTGGTGGGCGCTGCTGCTCTACGTCGGATTCCTCGGCGTGGTGCGGCTGGCCGAGGCGCTGCGGGTCGGCTCGTACCCGTCGCGGGTGCTGGCCGGCGTGATCTTCGTGCTGTCGCCACGAGTACTGACCACGTTGGGGAGCATCTCGTCGGAGACGCTGCCGATGATGCTCGCGCCGTGGGTGCTGATCCCCGTGGTCCGCGTACTCGACGTCGCACCCGAGAATCCCCGCCCCCTGTGGCAGTACGCGTTGCGCTCGGCGTGCGCGGTGGCGCTGATGGGCGCGGTGAACGCGGTGGCGACTCTCGCAGCTACCGGTGTCGCCGTCGTGTGGTGGCTGCTGGCATTCCGGCGCGGCTCCGGTTCCACCCCGCCGGCTGAGCCTGTCGAAGCCCCCGGCGGTCGCTCCTACGCACGACGCTGGGCGGCTTTCGGCGCGTGGTGGGCGCTGGGCCTGGCACTGGCCTGCCTGTGGTGGCTGGTCCCGCTGCTGATGCTGTCGCGGGTGTCGCCGCCGTTCCTGGACTTCATCGAGTCGTCGCGGGTCACCACGGAGTGGACGTCGCTGACCGAGGTGTTGCGCGGGACGTCGTCGTGGACGCCGTTCGTATCGCCGGAGCGGGCGGCCGGCGCGGTGCTGGTGTCCGAGCCGGCGGCCGTGCTGGCGACGGTCGCGCTGGCGGCGGCGGGGCTGGCGGGGCTCTCGATGTCGCGCATGCCGTTCCGCCGGCGGTTCGTCGTGCTGGTGGTGCTCGGGGTGCTGCTGATGTGCCTGGGCTATCCGGGTGCGCTGGGGTCGCCGCTGGCCGAACGGGTCGACGACTTCCTCGACGGCGCGGGCGCCCCGTTGCGCAACATCCACAAGTTCGAGCCGTTCGTGCGGATCCCGCTGGTGCTGGGCGTCGCACATCTACTGGCCCGGGTCACCGTCCCGGTGCGCGTGCCGGACCGGGCCCGGATCGGAAGGTCCGAGACCGCAGGGCGACGATTCGCCGCCGCCCTGCTGGTGGTGGCGGCGACGATCGGCGCGGGATCGCTGGTGTGGACCGGCGGCATCGCCCCGGCCGGCAGCTACCGCGCGATCCCCGACTACTGGCGGCAGGCCGCCGACTGGATCGCCGACGCACAGCAGGGCGACGCGACGCCGTCGCGCACCCTGCTGGTGCCCGGTGCGCCCTTCGCCGACCAACTGTGGGGCCTCACGCGCGACGAGCCGATGCAGGCCCTCGCATCGACGCCGTGGTCGGTGCGCGACGCCATCCCGCTCACTCCGCCCGGGGCGATCCGCGCGCTCGACTCGATCCAGCGCGACCTGGCCGCAGGCCGCGGCTCCCCCGGCCTGGCGGCGACGCTGCGCGGGCAGGGCGTCGGCTATCTGATCCTGCGCGCCGATCTGGACCCGTCGTCGTCGCGCTCGGCCCGCCCGCTGCTGGTGCAGCAGGCGCTGCACGACTCGCCCGGCGTCACCGCGATCAAGACGTTCGGGCCGCCGACCGCCTCGCCCACTCTGAAGGGCTTCGTCACCGACAACGGGCTGCATCCGAAGCTGCCTGCCGTCACGATCTACGCGCTCGCCGGCGGTGCGACGACGGGCCCGGCGCTGACCCCGCTGAACCAGATGCCGCGGGTGGCGGGCGGCCCGGAGTCGCTGCTGGCGATTCAGGACGCCGCCGCACGAACCGGGCAGCCGCCGCTCGGGCCGTCGCTGCTGATGGCCGACGCCCGGCGCGCGGGTCTCGGCGAGGGACCCGGCCTGATCGTCACCGACAGTCCCGCCGACCGGGAGACCGACTTCGGCCGGGTCGACGATCATTCGTCGGCGATCCGCGCGCCCGACGATCCCCGGCTGACCAAGAACGCCGCCGCCGACTACCCGGTCGACGGCCAGCCGCTGGTGCACGCGCAGTGGCTGCTGGACAATCAACCGGACCAGATCACCGTGCGCACCAGCGGATCCGCCGCTGACGCCACGCAGCCCGGTCAGACGTCGCCGGCCAGTTCCGCAGCCGCCGCGTTCGACGACGACCCGTCGACCGCCTGGGTCAGCCGCGGACTGGACTCCGCTGTCGGACAGTGGCTTTCAGTGGATTTCGCCAAGCCGGTGTCGAACCTGGCCGTCACCCTGACCACAGCCGAGGCGATCGGTCCGGACGTCAGCTCGATTCTGGTGACCACCGATGCGGGAAGCACTGTGGCGCAGGGGATCAAGCCGGGTGAGCCGGTGCGGATCGTCGCACCGTCGAGGGCCACCCGGCACGTCGAGATCCGCGCCATCGACACCGCGAACGGCACCGCGGGCAACCAGTTCGCGCTGCACTCCGTGCAGTTGTCGGACGCGGCGACCGGGCAGAAGCTGGCGATCCGCCAGCGGGTGGTGCTGCCCCCGCTGACCACCGCCGACCGGGTCCGGGAGTGGGTGCTGCAGAACGAACTCGGCGCCCGGAGCGAGTGCGTGACGCAGGACGACGGCACCGTACGCTGCTCCCCCGCGCTCGGACTGGACCCCGAGTCGCCGGGCACGTTCAGTCGCGCGCTGTCGGTGCCGCACGACGTCGACGTGGCACCCGCCGTGGTGCTGCGGCCCAAGCCCGGTTCCGCACTGTCGCAGCTGCTCGCCGTGCCCGGCCGCATCACGGTCGACGGCCCGTCGTCGGTCTCCGATCCCCGCGGCAACACGTCGGCGATGGTCGACGGCGATCCCCGAACCACCTGGACCGCACCTGAGCAGACCGGCCGCAAGTCGTCGAAACCCACTGTGACGATTCGTCTTCCGCAACCGGCCGAGGTGTCCGGACTGCGTATCCAGACGCGCGACGGCTATCCGGCCCGGCCCACCCGGGTCACGGTGAACCTGGGCTCCGGCAAGCAGAGCCGCACAGTCGGCAAGGACGGCGTCGTACCGCTGACGCCCGCCCGCACGGACAAGATCACGCTGACCGTCGACAAGACCGAAGACCTCCTCGACACCAACGACCTGGGCTTCACCACTCAGGCCCCGGCGGGCATCACCGAGCTGGAAGTTCTCGGTGCAACGTCGAACCCGCCGGTCGATCCGGAACGCGAGATCGTCATCGGCTGCGACACCGACCCGTCCGGCCCGCTGGGCCTGGGCCTCACCGCCGCAGGTCAGCTGGTGCGGCTGCAGGTCCGCACCACGGCTGGGGCGCTGCGCGACGGCGAGCCCGTCGTCGCCACCCCGTGCCCCGGACCGCCGCTGCGGCTGGCCGCCGGCGAGCAGGAGGTGCTGGTCAATCCCGGCGACGCCTTCACCGTCGACGCGGCGAGTCTGACCACCGGCGACCCGACCGACGACGAGGACCTCCCCGTCACCACGCAGCCGACTCCGACGTCGTGGAGTTCCACCTCGCGCACGGTTCCGGTCGACGCGGCCGACGTCGCCCGCGTGCTGTCGGTACCGGAGAGCACCAACCCGGGCTGGCACGCCCGGCTCGACGGCGTCGAGCTGAAGCCGGTAGTGGTCGACGGCTGGCAGCAGGGCTGGGTGGTGCCGGCCGGCATGTCCGGCGACATCGCCCTCACCTTCGACCTCGACGGCCCGTACCGCACCGTCCTGCTGGTCGGTCTGCTGCTGGTGGCCGTGCTGTTCGTGCTGGCGTTCGTCCCGGTGCGACGACGCCCCGCGCCGCTCCCGCCGTACGACGCCCCGCGCTGGCTGTCCGGCAGCTCGCTCGCCGTCGCCGCTGTCGCCGGCCTGGCTGCCGCGTGGCTGGTAGCCGGCTGGCCGGGCCTGCTGGTGGCCGCCTTCTGCGGCGCCGCGACCCGCTTCGCCGGCCGCACCGCCCGCGTGACGGCGGTCTTCGTCGCGATGATGACCGCCGGCGTTCTATTGGCTGCCGGCCCCTGGCATTCCGGTCTGCCGTACACGGGCTACAGCGCCCTCCCCCAGCTCGCCGCCCTCGTCGCGCTGTCCGTACTGGCTTCGTCGACTTTCCTTCCGACCCGCCGGATCCGAACCCGCCAGTGACACAGGTCGCACCTGCGGGGCATGATGGAGCCCGACCACAGCTCGTCGCCCACATCGGGCCGAACGATCACTGCCGAGGAGAACCATGCGCCGCATCCGAGCAACCCTGGCCGCGCTGGCCGTCGCGGGCGGACTCGCCGCCGCCGGCGCCGCCCCCGCCCAGGCCGCCCCGCAGGGGCGCGTCGACCCGGGCGCGACCCTGTTCTCCACCTTTCACGGCACCGGCTGCACCTACCCGATGACCGTCGCGGTCAACTCGTCGGGCTGGGTCAGCTTCTGGGAGAAGAGCACTAGGAAGAACGCCAAGCCGATCTTCCTGGGACGCGCGCTGCCGGACGGCGGGCTCGCCGCGGTCACCTGGCGTCCGCGGCACGTCGGCATCCGCAAGATCTACGCCACGCAGAACGGCCGGCAGTCGCGGATGGGCTACGTCGAGGTGGCCGAAGGCTTCCCGCTCGGCCCCGGATCGGCCTGCATCACCCGATTCCTGCCGCCTCCGGTGCCGCTGCCCAACTGATCACTACTGAGAACGCCAGGTCGACGAGTTCGGCGGGGTCTCCGACAGACCGGTGAACGCCTGCCGCCGTCGTGCCGGATCGGGCTCATCGCCCCTGCGTTCAGTCCGCCACGACCGTCGTTTCCACAGACCGGTCGCTTTCGGCGGCCCGGTCGGCGGCGCGTCGTCGTTCTCGATTCACCAGCCGGCGGCGGCACGGGTCCTCGATGAACGAGTAGCTCGCCGCCGACACCCCCACCGTGAGCACGACGGTGAGCAGCCACACCGTCACGAACCAGCCGTCGAACGCGGGGATCCCGAACAGGCCGAACACCACGGTCAGCACCGCGAGGTGCCAGATGAAGATGCCGTACGACCACCGGCCCAAGGCTGCCATCACCGGCGAGTCCAGGAACCGGAACGGTCCCGGCGCGCACACCAGCGGAGCCAGCACGGCGTAGCCGGCGACGGCCCCGAGCAGCATCTTCACCGCGAACTGCCAGTTCGCCACCACGTCGAGCCCGGTGGGCCCGGCCAGCGGAGTGCACGCGAGACCGTAGGCGAGGACGAAGACGGCGAACATCAACGGCCGATTCGCCGACACCGTCACCACGCGACGGAGCATGGTCGACGGCGACCCGGTCAGCTCCACCGCGCTGGCGAGCTCGGCCAGAATCAGCCCGGCCAGGAACCACGGCAGATGACCGAACACCCAGTTCTTGCCCTCGACGCCGGCCGGCAGCGGCATCGCCGACACCAGCCACGCCCACCCCAGGCTGAGAACCCCGAGCACCGCGAGCACCGGAATCCGGTGCCGGGCGAGGCGGCCGCCCATTGCATAGCCGATCACCGGCAGCAGCAGGTAGAAGGCGACCTCGACCGACAAGCTCCACATCTGCGTGAGCCCGGGCGCCAGCGTGAGCGGCACAAGCACCTGCGTCAGCGTGAGGTTCGCCAGCCACACCTGCGCCGACGCCCCGCGCGCCTGCGGCAGCAGACTGAGCACCAGCACCACGACCACCACGTACGCCGGCCAGATGCGGACCACCCGGTGCCGCAGGTAGCGGCCGACCGCGGGATTCGGGATCGACCGATGCCGGGCCGCGGCCGCATACGGCCGCCACAGCAGGAACCCGCTGAGCGCGAAGAAGAGGGCGACGGCCAGATCGAGCCGCCCGAGGATCGGACCGAGCACCGGCCACTGCACCGCGCGGGTCTGGAACGCGACGTGCGTGGTCAACACCCCGAGCGCGGCGACCGCCCGTATCCCCTCCAGCTGAGGGAAGAAGCGGCGGTAGGTCGGCGGAATCTGTTCGGCCATCGGTGTCGAGCTTAGTGGCTCACCGGCGGGTCCGGCCGGTCAGTAGTGTTCAGGGCATGTCCGCCCCGCAGCCTCGCATCAGCACGCGTGAGCTCATCGGCCCGACGGCGATCTTCCTCGGTGCACTGCTGATCACGGTCAGCCTGGCGATCGGCCCGCTGGTGGCCGACGGACTGCGGAAGGTCCCGCTCGACCTCGACCAGACGCGGGTCTCCGACGGCTCCGACGGAACGCGACTGCTGGACCGCTGCTCGCTGGCAGGAGCACACGCCCGCGTCGTCGAAGGCACTGTGCAGCAGCGACGCCGCGTACTGGTGGTCCGGCCCGCCGACTCCGACATCGTCACCCTGCAGGCGGGGACGGCGCTGGGCGTCGACAAATACCTGATCGACGGCAAGCAGGTGGACCCGAAGGACGCGTGCGCGGAGCCGACGCTGGCCGCGACGGTCGACCGCGTCACCCTGGACCGCGGCACCGCCCAGCCGCACGGCGAGTCGGAGATCCAGTACTCCGACAAGCAGGCCGCAGTGCCGATCACCGATCGGCAGGGCTACACCTACCTGCTCCCCTTCGGATTCGACGCGGCCGGCGCCCGCTACTTCGACCCGGTCACCCGGCAGACCGTACCCATGCGCGACGCGGGCGACGACGTCATCGGCGGTCGCGACGTGACGCACTTCGTCGTCGATCTTCCCGACACCGATCTGGCTGCGGCGCAGAAGGATCCGCGGGCGGTCATCGAGAAGCCCGCCTCGTGGTTCGGCACGTTCCCGGGCGTGCGGCCCGACGAGAAGCTGGTCACGACGCTGCATCGCCGCGCGAAGATCGACCTCTACGTCGACACCGTGACCGGGATCGTCGTGGACGACCGCATGCAGATCACCGAGACGTACCGGTTCGCCGACGACGTCGCCGCCCGCACGCCCGAGCTGCGCGACTACACGCTGACCAATCTGCAGACCACGCTGTCGGCAGATCGGCAGACCGTCCGGGAGGCCGCCGACGCCGCGTCGAGCCGGGCGTGGCCGGTGACCGTGACGTCGCGGGTGGCGCCGATCGCCGCCGGGGTGCTGGGTCTGCTCCTGCTGGCCGGCGGCGCGGTGATCATCCTGCGGCAGCGCCGGCAGCCCGCCGAGGACGAGACAGCCGCAACCACAGCGCCGTGACCGCGACCGATGCCGTCGCGGCCACCGAGGCGATCACCGCGAGCGACAGCACCGAATGCGCGCAGAACACGATCGCGATCACCTCACCCACGACCACCAGCGCCGCCGGCATCGCCCCGCGCGTGGAACTGCGGGCGATGGCGGCCAGCAGCATCAACTGCAGGATCGCCAGCATCGAGCCGGTCAGCGCGAACAGCCACATCAGCCCGGCCACGCCTCGATAGTCCTGCGACACCACCGTCGGAATGAGCGGCCCGGCGAGGGCCGCGGCCAGGGTCCCGACCGCACCTGTCGCCGCCAGCACCTGCACCGCACGACGCAGCGTCCCGGGCGAGCCGACCGGATCGGCCAGCCGCGGATAGACGACGACACCGATCGCCTGCGGCAGCCAGAACGCGGCCTTGGTCGCCACCGCTCCCAGCGAGTACAGCCCAGCACTGTGCGCGTCGAGCACCGAACGTGCCAGCACCAGGTCGACCGAGACCGCGACGATCACCACCAGCTGCACGCCGGATGCGCGGAGCACGCCGGCGACGGCGTCGAGCGTGCGGGCGGAGTGGTTTTGTGTCGACTCGCTGCGCTCGCTCAACCAACGAGTCGGCGGAGCGGCCACCGCGGCGACCAGCACCGCCGCCACCAGCGTGCCCGCGGTTCCGGC
>JASGFV010000117.1:0-11245 GCA_047605365.1 Gordonia sp. (in: high G+C Gram-positive bacteria) | reverse complement strand
CCGAAGAAGTGCTCGCGGATGAAGCCGCCGTCGTTGGCGCGGTAGGTCTGGTAGTCGCCGTCGGACGTCTTGTTCATCAAGTTGACCAGGGCGCCGTCGGTGTCGGCCTGGAGCAACGCGTCCCACTCGCGGCCCCAGATCACCTTGATGACGTGCCAGCCCGCGCCGCGGAAGAACGACTCGAGCTCTTGAATGATCTTGCCGTTGCCGCGGACTGGGCCGTCGAGGCGCTGCAGGTTGCAGTTCACCACGAGGGTCAGATTGTCGAGATGGTCGTTGGCGGCCACCTGGGCCAGGCCGCGCGACTCCGGCTCGTCCATCTCGCCGTCGCCGAGGAACGCCCACACGTGCTGCTCTGAGGTGTCGGTGATGCCGTTGAGGTGCAGGTACTTGTTGAATCGCGCCTGGTAGATCGCGTTCATCGGGCCCAGGCCCATCGAGACGGTGGGGAACTGCCAGAACTCCGGCATCAACCGAGGGTGCGGGTACGACGGCAGGCCGCCGCCCAGCCCGGCGTGGCTGTGCTCCTGACGGAATCCGTCCATCCGGTGCTCGTCGATGCGGCCTTCCAAGTAGGCGCGCGCGTAGATGCCGGGGGAGGCGTGTCCCTGGATGAAGATCTGGTCGCCGCCGCCGGGGTGGTCCAGGCCGCGGAAGAAGTGGTTGAAGCCGACCTCGTACAGCGACGCCGACGAGGCGTATGTGGAGATGTGACCGCCGACGCCGATTCCCGGGCGCTGTGCGCGGTGCACCATGATCGCCGCGTTCCAGCGGATGTACGCGCGGAAACGTCGCTCCATGTCCTCGTCGCCCGGGAACTCGGGCTCGAGGTCGGTGGGGATGGTGTTGACGAAATCCGTCGATGTGAGCGACGGCAGCTGCACGCGCTTGTCGTCGGCGCGTTCCAACATGCGCAGCATCAGGTAGCGGGCGCGCTCCGGCCCGGCTGAAGAGAGCATCGCGTCGAACGACTCGAGCCATTCGTCGGTCTCGGTCGGATCGGAGTCCGCGAGGTACGACGCCACGCCGTCGCGGATCACGCTGACCCGGTTGCTGCTCGTCAGCCCCCGCGATTCGTCGGCGGGGTTGCTGGACTGGTCGGACACGCGCATCACCTGTTTCGATAGGCGAACCCGGGATGGCCGGATTCTGAACTCACTGGGCATCGAGGCCGGTGCGCGGGGCATCGCTGGGTGCGGGACGCTCGCGGTCTCCGGCCTCGCCGCGCGACCCTGCAGTTCAGGCGTCGGGCGGTACATTCCATCGTGCCCCAAGTCACGGGGGTTGGCAGCGAATCGAATGCGCGGCACTGGTAAGACCGGGTGAGCGACGGCGGTGTTGAAGGGCGAAGCGTCCCTGCTGGTCGGGTAATCTTGACAACGGTCAGGGGAACTATGGGGCGTGCCGATACCGGCGGCCCGAGCGAAGGGGGGCCGTGAGTGCGACCGATGACCGTCGCGACGATCTGCGTCGCCCTGGCCCTCGGCCTGTCGGCATGCGGATCCGACGACCCCGCCCCCACGCGCAAGTCGGTGGCGACCACCACGGTGACCACGATGTCCACCGAAGGGGCCGACGCCGCGGCACGGGTCTGCAGCCAGGTGATCACCTCGGCGGCAGTCATGATCCGCGACTACAACACGTTCATCACGAAACTGAACCGGACCCAGGACTACGCGAACGTGACGACCGAGGCGCGCTACGCCCGCGACACCCTCGACACCGGCGCGGATCTGATTCGCAAAGCGAACTCGCCACAGGTGCCCAAAGACCTCGACGACAAGGTCCAGAAGTTCCTGACCAGTACAGACGAGCTTTCAGAGCAGATCGATCAGAAGCGCAAGCAGGCGCTCAACCGGACCACCACCGAGTGGGGAGACAGACGCACCGCAGTGGTCGACGCGTGCGGCGAATTCCTGCCGACGGGCGCCTGAGCGCGACACCGGGGACGTGCCTGATCGACCAAGTCCTGTGCTCAGCGGGGCCGACCCTCTAGGCTTGTCCTAGTTCATATCGTCAAATGCCCGCCGCACCGCCCGGTGCCGGCGCGGAATCGAAACCAGGAGGTCTCAGCCGGTGGTAGCGGCCGAAGCTGGCAGCAATGCCCAGAAGCTCGGATTCACCAAGGGAATGGTGGTGCAAGAGCGCGGATGGGACGACGACACCGACGACGACCTGCGGGTGGAGATCGAAGACGCGATCGACGCCGAGATGGTCGACGAAGACTCCATCGAGGTGGTGGACGCGGTGCTGCTCTGGTGGCGAGACGGCGACGGTGATCTCGTCGACGCGCTGATGGACGCGATCGGCCCGCTGGCCGAAGGCGGCCACGTCTGGGTGGTCTCGCCGAAGACCGGCCGCACCGGCTACGTCGACCCGAGTGAGATCGCCGAGGCCGCGCCCACCGCCGGGCTCACCCAGACCTCGGTCGTCAGCCTCGGCGACTGGTCGGGCTCGCGCCTCGTCGCACCCAAGTCTCGCGCCGGAAAGCGCTGATGTCGGCGCTCTCGGGGCAGGCGGCCGTCGGTTCGCCCGCCCCGGATTTCACGTTGCGCGACCAGAACAATCAGGCGGTCAGCCTGTCGGCACTGCGCGCGGCGTCGAACGTGCTGCTGGTGTTCGTCCCGCTCGCCTTCACCGGCACCTGCGAGAGCGAGCTGGGCTACCTGCGCGACCATCTGCCGCAGTTCGAGAACGAGTCGCTGCGGACCGTCGCCGTCTCCGTCGGTGCTCCGCCCACGCACAAGGTGTGGTCGTCGGCGCAGGGCTTCCTGTTCCCGATCCTGTCGGACTTCTGGCCGCACGGCGAGGTGGCGCGCAGCTACGGGGTGTTCGACGACGAGCGAGGCTTCGCCAACCGCGGCACCTTCCTGATCGACCGCGACGGCGTCGTGCGCTTCTCCGCGATGGTCGGACCGGGGGAGATGCGCACCGAGGAGACCTGGGACGCCGTCCTCGAGGTCGCTGCCCCGTCCGCTTGACCTCGACGAACTCACGGAGCGGACGGAAGGCGCACGCCCCTTGAGCTCGTCGAAGGGTGCGGCGGGCGCTACTTGCCCTGCTTCTCCTGTTGCTTGAGCGGCGGCTCGATCACCGACACCGACTTCAGCAGGCAGCCCTGCGGCACGGCGTCGTCCTTCGGGTACACGGTGGCCAGAGCGGTCGCGAAGTCGCGGGCGCGCTGGATGTAACCGGCCTCGGTGTAGTGCACGCCGTCGGCGAACCAGTCCTGGTCGACGTCGGAGGCCCAGTCGTAGATCCTCAGGTTCGGGTAGCGCTTGCAGGCGCGCAGCAGCGCACGGTTGAAGCGCTGCATGGCCCGGTTGTCGTACGCCGGGTTCTGGTTCAGATCGTTGGTGACCACGGTCGGCCACAGCACCGGCTGATCGCCGAGCGGCTTCAGCAGACGGTCGATGCGCCAGTCGAGCGGGCCCTGGCCGCCGACCTGGACGTTGGCGGTGTCGTTGATGCCCATCGCCATCACCCAGCAGCCGCGCCATCCGCGGGCCAGATCGGCCTGGATGGACTCGACGGCGTTCGGCTGATCGTCGACGCGCTCCAGACTCGACCGGCCGCCGACGACGTCGTCGTGGAAGGTGGTCGCGCCGACCCGCTTGTACTGGCCCACCAGGCGTAGCGCCGGGTTCGGCTGCATGTCGGGACTGTTCATGCCGATCGACGTCGAGTCGCCGACGTGAATCACCGTCTGGCACTTGGTGCGCCGCAGATCCTCCGGAAGGGTCGGTCCGACCGGCTGAGTGGTCGGCTTGCCTGCGTCCGGGTCCTCCAGCGGGGCCTCGTCCGCGGTAGCGGTCGAGAGTGCCCGCACCACCTTCATGTCGGGGTCGATCTTCGCGGTGCCGACGAGGGCCGCGACGGCGACGGCGAGAACCACCAGCGTCACGATCACGGGCTGCAGCATCCCGCCGCGCCGGGTCGGCGCCGGCGCCGGCCGCGGGGCGGGGCCCGGGATCTTGATGATCAGGTTTTCGCGGGACGGCGCCGCCTCGGTCGATGCGGTGCCCGGGACCGGCCCCGGAATCGCGACGAGTTGTTCGGTGATCGGCTCGTCGTCGTCCGGCTTGCCGACGGCGAGCAGGCGTTCGGTGGCCGGCTCGTCCACGCCGGTCGTGTTCTCGGAACCGGGCTCGTCCGCCGAATCCGCGGCAGTGGCGCCCGGAACGGCGAACTGCTTGGTGACCGTCTCACCGTTCTCGGTCTCGGTGACCGAGGCCGGGACCGGCTCGTCATCGTTCTGGTCGTCGTGGATCTGGTCTGCCTGGCTCTGCGCCGCCATCACGACCATGGCGAGCGTCGCGGGGACGCCGACCGGGGCGGCGGCTTCCTCGACGCTCTCCTCGTCGGCGGTCACCTCCGCGAGGGTCTCCTCGTCGGCTGGGGACTCTTCTGCAGTGGAGTCGTCGGTGTCGTGTTCGTCGTCGAACAAGACGAGCGACTCCTCGATGAGCCGGCCCCGGCCCAGCGGGCGGGCCGAATGCCAGGGACGGACGGAGGCGTCCTGTTCCCCGGCGGACAGGTCGACGGGCTCTTCGACGAGAGTGCCCGGGCCCAGCGGGATGGTCGACTCCCACGCCGTGGCGGGAGCGGCGGTGAGAACGGGGGAGGGCGTGGCCGGAGCCGGGGCGGGCGGCGCGTCGTCGTCGTCGTCGCGGCGTCCGGTCAGGGCTCCGATCAAGCCGTAGTGACGGATCGGGTCCTCGATGTAGCGCCACGACAGCGTCGCCAGAATCAGCGTGACAGCGGTGCAGAGGAGTGCGCCGAAGATCAACGACTCGCTGCGGACTGCCATCGGCAGGAACGCCACGACGGGCATGTGCCAGAGGTAGATGCCGTACGAGCGCTCACCGATCCAGCGCAGCGGAGGCAGGCTGAGGAACCGCGCCACCAGCGTGGCCGGGGTGACCGCCGCGGCCAGGACGGCCATCGTCGCGAACGTCAGGACGAGCAGGCCCCAGTGGTAGAGGCCGAGCGAATTGTCGCCGGTCGTGCAGACCAGGTAGACCACGACGGCGAGTCCGGCCAGGCCCAGGACCTCGACGATCCAGCGCCGGCCGCCTTCCACGTGATGCTTGCGGGCGGGCCACCAGAAGGCCAGTGCGGCGCCCAGCAGCAGGCCCCCGGCGCGGGTGTCGGTGCCCTCGTAGACGCGGGTGTTGTCGAAGCCGGGCGCAGCCAGCGTGGCGAGCAGGTAGAACGAGCCGAGCGCCATCGCGAGCGTGATCAGGGTGATGAACATGCGGCGCTTCACCGCGATGAACAGCGCCGCCAGAATCAGCGGCCAGAAGATGTAGAACTGCTCCTCGATCGACAGCGACCACATGTGACTCAACGGGCTGGGGGCGGCGAACCGGTCGAAGTACGAGGTGCTGGAGCCGACATTGTACCAGTTGTTCACGTAGAACAGCGCAGTCAGCGCCTGCCACGAATACGTCGTGAGCTTGTCCGGCAGGACGATCGCCGTGGTCACCAGCGTCGCTGCCAGCACCAGGATCACCGCCGGCATCAGACGCCGCGCACGGCGGATCCAGAACGTCCGCAGCCCGAGGCCCCCGGTGCGCTGCCGCGTCGAGATGAGCAGCGAGGTGATCAGGAACCCGCTCAGCGTGAAGAACACGCCCACACCCAGCAGGCCGCCGCCGAATCCAGGAACCCCCAAGTGATAGAGGAGGACGAAGGTCACCGCGAGGGCGCGGATCCCGTCAAGGCCTGGAAGGTACGACGTCTCGTTGTGTGTGGGACGAGGCATGGGTGTTCGTGAACTCCCTCGATCGATCTGGTCGGCTGATCCGTCGACGCGTCGTCTCGACGTCGGCGGACTGGGGCGCCCAGGTGACCCTCACCGGATTCACTCCACCTCCGTGGTGGAGGGCACTAGCGATCCATGATAGGCGGTGCGAGCCGCTCGATCATTCCCCGAAACGGTCTCAAAGCGCCGGAACGCCTCCGTTTGGCCGGTGAGCCTTCTCACACGGTGTTGGTGTAACGAATCAGCGTGTGGCGGCTGCCAGCGGATTTGTCGCGCTGGCCGGGAAAGCGGTGGCCAGTGCGGTGGCGAAGAGGCGGTTTCGCTGGGTCAGTCCGGTGGCGTTGTAGTGAATTCCGTCGACGTACCAGCCGGCCTGGGCTTCGGGAGCGAAGTCGTAGACGTGCAGGTTCGGGTAGCGGGTCACTGCGCGACGCAGGGCGTCGTCGAACTTGGTCATGTTGGCGTTGTCGTAGCCCTTGACGGTGGGGTTCGACGTTGCGACGGTCGGCCACATGACTTCCTGGCCGTTGAGCGCGGTCATCACGCGGTCGATGCGCTGATCGGCGTCGACGGTGCTGCCGACGGCGATGTTCGCGGCGTCGTTGACGCCCATGGCGATCACCCAGCAGCCACGGTTGCCGTTGGCGAGCTGGGTCTTGATGGCGTCGACCGCGTTGGGCCGGTCGTTGACCTTCTCGACGATCGAGCGTCCGCCGTCGGCGTCGAGGATGGTCTTGGTGACGCCGACGCGCGCGTACTGCGCGCTGAGGCGGTCGGCGGGGTCGCTGAACTTGGCCGGGTCGTCGATGCCGACGGACGTCGAGTCGCCGATGTGGATGACCGTGGTGCAGCGGGTCTTGCGGTCGCCGGTGGGGGTCAGCGGGGCGTTCCGGTTCTGGCCGTCGGGCGCCTTGTCGTTCGGAATCAGGATGTTGAACAGCGACGTCAGGTCGGTCGGCAGGGCCGACGATCCCGTGCCGGCGGCCTGCGGCAACTGTTGCAGGATCTGGCCGGCGACGCCGATCAGTTCGTCGCCGGGTGCGGCCTGGGCCGGCGCCGGGGCGAGGCTGAGGGGCAGCAGGGCGCCGGCGGTCGCACCGAGGGTCGTCGCGGCGATCCGGCGGCGGGAGCGGTTGGTCAGGGCACGGCGGAGTGAAGTCACAGGAGCAACTATAGATGTATTTAGCCCCATTGGTAACAGTGTGAATGGGGTTCTCGGGGTCTGTTCCGCCGGTGACGGGGCTGTGCTCAGCGTGGGCTCAAACCTTGGAGATCCCGCGGTGAGCAGGCATTCTATGGTCATCGCGGGTGTGGCTGAGTGGCAAGGCAGCGGTCTGCAAAACCGTCTACGTGGGTTCGAGTCCCGCCATCCGCTCCACGAGGGGACTGTCGTCTGAACGTATGAACCGCCGTTTCGGTAGGTTCCCCGGATATACAGATGACCCGGCAGTCACTATTGTCCCAGTTCATGTCAGCTACCCGAGGGCGCCGGTCGGTGCGCAGCCTCCTCACTGTCATGTGCGCCTGCGCGGCAGTCCTCGCGGTCGCACCGACCGCGGCGGCTCAGCCCGGCCGGCCCGAGTCACCGCGTCTCGCGCCTCTTCCGGGCCCGATCGTCGACGGCGTCGATCGCGTGGTTCCGCCGGCCAAGATCCCTTCGCTGAAGACCATCCCGGCGCGGTCTGCGGCGCCTGGCGTCGACCATGCGCTCCTCGAACTGCGCGACGCCGTGCTCCCGTCGCCGATCGGCGACCCGATGTTCGACGAGTGGCCGGCCGGGCTCGCCGAACGCAAGCCCGGCGACGTGCTGAGCGTCCGGACCATCACCCGGAGTGCGCAGCCGGTGGTCATGGTGCCCATCACCCGTGCGCGAATGGTGAAGTTCCGCTCGACCGACACCCTCGGCGAGCCGATCTTCGGCACCGCCACCGTGATCGAGCCGGCAATCGCGTGGAACGGGCCGGGACCGCGGCCGATCCTGGTGAACAATCTGCCGATCAACGGTCTCGGTGTGAAGTGCACGTCCGCGTACACCCTGCTTCACGGGATCAACGACAAGACCAATCAGACCGACCTCTTTCCGCCGACCACGCAGTGGGCGCTGTCGCGCGGATACACCGTCATCGTCCCGGACCACGAGGGCCCGCGAATGGCGTACGCCGAGCCCGTCGTCGCCGGACACATCGTGCTCGACGCGGTGCGGGCCGCCGCTGAACTGTCGCCCGAGGACTTCGGCAAGAGCCGGGTGGCCGTCACCGGCTACTCCGGCGGGGCCATCGCGACCAACGGCACCTCCAAGGTCCTCGGCTCGTATGCGCCGGAACTGATGCCGCGGATGGCCGGAGCGGCGTTCGGCGGGGTCCCGGCCGACTACCACATGATGGTCGACGCGATGAATCAGAACGTCGCGACCGGCATCATGCTGGCGGCCACGCTCGGCGTCGCCCGCGAACGGCCAGACATCCTGTCGATGGCCAACAACCTCGGCAAGCAGGTTGCGACGTCGGAGCTGAAGGACTCGTGCGGATCGAACTACGGCATGGCCGCGCCGCTGCAACTGCCGGCGCAGATCCTGTCGAGCGACCGCGATCCGTTCCACTCCAAGATCGCCGAGACCGTCTACAAAGACACCGAGATGGCCGACGTGAAGGCGGCGCTGCCGATCTTCATCTATCAGGGTGCGCAGGAGATCTGGGTGCCCGCGCAGGGCGCTCGGAACCTCTACGCGCAGCAGTGCAAGCTGGGCGCCAACGCACGGTACGACGAGGTGCTCGGCGAGCACCTGTCCGCCGCGATGGTCGCGTACCCGGCGGTGCTGGACTGGCTCGACCAGCGGTTGCGGGGGATCCCGGCCGGGAGCGGTTGCGGAACGTAGCGTCGTCGGCGTCCCGGGGCCTGCATGACGGACCGCGGCTATCTGCCGATCACGCGCGAGCAGTACATCGACGCGCAGCAGGCCGGCCTGAACTCGGGCCCGTTCGACACCTGCCCGGACTATCCGCATCCGCTGCTCAAGATGGCGTGGCGCACAGGGCCCCGGCAGGTCACGGACGAGCGTCGCACCGCGATGCTCGCGCGGATGAAAGCGCGATACCCGTGGATGACGCATTACGGCGACACGCCACGTTGACTCACACTGCTGGGGGACACTACATGTCGTCGCCGAGCGGGTCACCCCAGCCGCGGCGTCGGATGTTGCCCATCAGCTCACCGCCTCGGCTCTCTGTCTGGCTTCCACTGACTCAGGGCGGGAACCCGTAGCGCACCGGGTCGAGGTCTTCGATGTCGACGACGTGTACGTTGTACCGGTTGCGAATCACCTGGCCGACCTGCTCACGATAGGTGTAGGCGTCCGGACCATACACGGCGAGGATCACCGGGTAGTCGTCGGCGACCGCCCACTTGGCGGTGTCGCGTCGCGCTTCGGCCCACGTCCGATCATCAGGATGGTCACCGACCTCGGCGATGACAGCTTGTACCTGGTCGACGGTCACCCCCTTGCCGACCCGATACCGCGCTTCGCTGCTTCCCACCGGTTGAGTGTACGACTGAGGGCCGCCCCGTGTTCGGGAGCCGGGCCTTCCCGGCCGTTGGCACATTCTCGGGACACTGCGGGGGTTTGACGACTACGTGACGCGACCAGAAAAGCCTCTGACCTGCGATGATGGTGGTGCGCGCAAAGGGATTCGAACCCCTGACCGCTGGTGTGTAAGACCAGAGCTCTACCGCTGAGCTATACGCGCGCGGCCGCCGGAGCGACGCACCTGAAAAGATATCCGCTCTTCGAAGTCCCAGCCAAACCGGATTCGCCGACGCGGCGTCGTCGTTCCAGCTCCCGCCCGCGGAGATGCGGCGAGCGTCGGGTCAGTGAGGGGCGTCGTCGAGCACCTCGGCGGGTTCGGTCCCGCGCAATGCGGCGACTTCGGCCCGAAGCGCTCTGAGCTCGGCGACGAGGTCGGCGACGGCCGCTTGGGTGGGCGCCTGGGCGCTCTCGTTGGTTTCTTCGATCGTCTCCATCAGCCACGACGCGAACATGCCGGTGACGACGCCGAGCAGGGCGACGCCGCCGATCATCAGCGCGACGGCGACCAGCCTGCCGGTCAGGGTCGACGGGAATCGGTCGCCGTATCCGACGGTGGTCATGGTGGTGATGGTGGTGATGGACCGACGCCGCGATCAGCGCCGGAACCAGTACTGCGGGGCGGGGGAGGTGTTCTCCCAGACGTGCTTGGCCTCGCGGTATTCGGCGAGACCGGTCGGGCCGAGCTCACGGCCGTTGCCGGACTGGCCGAAGCCGCCCCACTCGGCGGCGGCGACGTACGGGTGATAGTCGTTGATCCACACCGTGCCGTGCCGCAGCCGGCCGGCGACTCGGCGGGCGCGGTCGGAGTCGTGCGTCCACACCGCGCCGGCCAGGCCGTACTTCGTGTCGTTGGCGACGGCGATCGCCGCGTCCTCGGCGTCGCGTGCGGTGTCGCCGCGGAACGTTTCGACGGTGAGCACGGGACCGAACGACTCGTCGTGCACGCAGTCCATCGACCGGTCGCAGGCGTCGAGGATCGTCGGCGGGTAGTAGAAGCCGTCGGCGAGACGATCGTCGGCGCCGGGTCGTCGTCCGCCGGTCCGCAGCACTGCTCCCTGCGACACCGCGTGTGCGACGTAGGTCGCCACCTTCTCGCGGTGCGCCGCGCTGATCAGGGGACCGGTCTCGGCGTCGTCGTCGAATGGTCCGCCGAGCCGGATGCGCCCGGCCCGCCGGACCAGTTCGTCGACGAAGGCGTCCTTCAGGGACTCCTCGACGATCAGCCGGGTCCCGGCCGAACAGACCTGACCGGAGTCGAGGAAGACCGCGGTCAGCGCGCCGTCGACCGCGGCCTCGAAGTTCGCGTCGGCGAAGACCACATTCGGGTTCTTCCCGCCGAGTTCCAGCGCCACCCGCTTCACGGTGTCGGCGGCCGCCCGTGAGATCTCCTTGCCGGTCGACAGACCGCCGGTGAACGAGACCATGTCCACATCGTCGTGCGTCACCAGCGGCGCGCCCGCCGCACCGCCGTCGCCCAAGACCAGGTTGCCGACGCCGGGCGGCAGCCCGAGTTCGGCCAGTGTGCGCATGAGCCAGATCGCCGTCGACGGCGTCAGCTCGCTCGGCTTCAGTACGAACGTGCAGCCCGCGGCGAGCGCCGGTGCGACCTTCCACGACGTCTGCAGCAGCGGATAGTTCCACGGGGTGATCAGGGCGCACACGCCGATCGGCTCGTAGACCACCTGGCTCCGGACGTCGCTCTGGCCGGTCTCGACGACGCGGCCGGGATCGACGACGGCGAGGCCGGCGTAGTAGTCGAAGACCGAGGCGACGTCGTCCATGTCGAGTTGGGCCTCGACGAACCGCTTGCCGGTGTCGAGGGCCTCCAGACGCGCGACGTCGTCGCGCTCGTCGCGCAGCCGGGCGGCCACCGCACGCAGCAGTTCGGCGCGTTC
>JASGFV010000116.1:0-11326 GCA_047605365.1 Gordonia sp. (in: high G+C Gram-positive bacteria) | reverse complement strand
GGAGAACAGACCGACGGCGTCGTCGCCGCGTTGGCGGCCGCGCATGCCGACGCGCTGCAGATGCCACGCCATCACTTCGCGGACCATTTGCTCGCTGTCCTCGGCCAGCGCCGCGGCCGCGGCCCCGCCGAGCGCGAGCCGGTCATGCGCGGCCGCCAACGCGGCGACGACGCCGTCGGTCTGTTCTCCCCCGGCCGTCGCCCGCACCCGCGCGACGAAATCAGCGAACGCGGCGTCGAGCACCTCGGGCGAGAATCCGTCGTCACGCGAGTCCCAGTCCAGCGACACCCCGTCCGGCAACGGCGTGACCTGCACGTCGAGCAACACCTGCGGGGTGCGGCTGCGACCGGTGCCCGGCCGCGGAGTCAGCAGGCGCGGAGCCTCGCCGCCGGCGGCCGCGACGGTGCACGTGAAGACGACGGGCATCGTCGTCTGCGAACGCGCGTCGGCGGCCAGGCGGCGTGCGACCTGCATGCCGGAGACCGACGAATGTTCGAGACCCGCGAAGATGTCGTCGCGCACCGCCCGCACTGCGGCGGTGCGGTCCGCGCCGGCGGCCAGTTCGACGACGACGGTCGACGTGAAGTCGCCGACGATCCGGTCCGCGTCGGGCACGATCGGCCGGCGATCGACGCTGGTCATCATGATCGTCGAGCGCGGATGTCCCTGTGCGGCCGCAGTCTCGGCGAAGTCGGCCAGGAGCACCGCGGCCGGGGTCGCCTCGCAGCGCGCCGCCGTCGCGCAGATTCCCGCCCACTCGCCGGCGGTCAGGGTGTGGGAGCGGCGCGAGTAGCCCGAGCCCGACGTCTCGCCCGGTCCCCGCGCGGCGAACCGCAGCGGCGGGGCGAGTTTCGGCAGTCGCTGCGCCCAGTACTCCTGCGCGCGTCGCCGGGCTGCGGCCGACTCCGGCGACGTGCGACTCGCCGCGTCGGCCGCCAGGTACTCCTGGAAAGTGGCCGCAGGCGGGCGGATCTGGGCGCCGCCCAACGCCTGGTCGAGGTCGTCGACGATCGTCCGGATGCCGACGTAGTCGGTGACGATCAGGTCGACGGACAGGTGCAGGACAGCGCTGTCCGGACCCAGCACCAGTGCCGCGTCCACCAGCGGCCGCGCCTGCGTGACGTCGTAGACGTGCTCGGTCAGCAGCGCCGCGAGACTCTCGTTCTCCGCCTCGGCCGCGGCCTCGTCGAGCGTCTCGGTCACCACCACGGAGACGTCGAGCGATTCGTCGACGCGCTGTGCGAACAAGTCCGGATCCACCCGGACCCGCAGCATCGGATGCGCGGCGACCACCGCGTCCCAGGCCGCGGAGATCCGTGCGGCACGCGCGGCGAGCGGAATCCCGGCGGCCCCGGTGTCGACGTCGAACTGATGGTAGCCCTGGCATCCGACGCCGCCGTCGGCGTACGCGGCGGTGCGGCCCACCACGTAGCCGGCCTGAATCTCGGTCAACGGGAAGTCGGCGGCGCCCGAGGCGCCGGTCAGCTCGGCGAGCAGGGCCTCGCGATGGGCGGTCAGGTCGGCACGCAGTTCGTCGGTCAGGGCTCCCCGCGGTGCGCGATAACGCAACCGGCCGTCGTGCGCCCAGATCTGGACTCCGGCTTCGATGAGCCGCCGGTTCAGGTGGTCGAGCATCGCCTAGAGAATCCCTTCTTCGAACGCCGCGGCCGGAGCCGATTCGGCGGCTTCGCTCACGCGTGCGGCGAAGTCGCCGAACCGCGGGTGTTCGAGCAGAGTGCGCAACGACAGTTCGCCGAAGCCGTCGCGGTGCAGCGCCTGTATCAGCCTGGTCGCCTTCAACGAGTCGCCACCGGCCTGGAAGAAGTTGGTGTCCGGCTCCACACGGGGCATGCCGAGCGCCGCCGACCAGGCCTGCGTCAGACGATCCGACGGGCCGTCGCCGACCTGTTCTTCCCAGAGCCGCCGCACCACGGCGTCCACGCACCGCCGCACCTGGTCCGGGGGGAGCAGTTCGGTGACGAAGTCCGCGGTCAGGTGCAGCCCCTCGGCGCTGTCGGTCACCTGTAGATCGAGGACCGTCTGCGGGGTCTGCGAGCGCACGCGATCGAGGCGGCCGAAGAGCTCGTCGCGGCCGGACTCGGCGAGTCCGAGCCCGCAGGTGAAGACCACCGGGAAGAGCGCGTCCGCGGGCACGCCGTCGCGCGCCAGGAGGTGCCTGGCCACTTCGGTGGTGGTGTAGGCGGCGTCGTCGAGGCCTTCGGCCACCGCCGACTGAACAGTGCGGGCCAGCTCCTGGAAGTCCACGAAGGCGTCGTGCACGCCGACCACGAACAGCCTGGTGAAGTCGCCGGCCATCAGGGCGGCCTCCGGCGTCGAAGGATCACGGTCGAACTGAGTGACGTTCACCGAGAGGTCCGAATCCCCGGACCATTCGGCGAGCGACGCGACGTACGCGGCCAGCACCAGACTCGGGGCCGAGACGCGCTGGGCCGCCGCCCGGCGTCGCACGTCCTGCCAGATCTGGGCCGGGACCAGCGCCTCGATTCGCTCGAACGTCGGCCGGGCCACCGAGGTCAACGGGGCCGACCACAGGCGCGGCGCGGGTGGGAGCGCGGCGGCTACCGCGTTGAGACGCTCCGGCGCCACCCCGGGGTTCACCAACTCCGGGTGCGTGCGCAGATAGCCGGCGAGACCGAGCGCGGGGGCAGGCGGCAAGGTCTGCCCGCGGTAAGCGCGGGTCAGCTCGCCGAGCACCAGGAACATCGACGCGCCGTCGAGCCACAGGTTCTCCATGCCGATCCCCACCGTCGCCGATCCGCGACCGTGCTCGGCCACGCGCACGCGCAAGGCGCCAGGCTCGGCCGGATCGGTCACCTCGGCCTCGGTGAGCGTGCGCGGATCAGCACACCTGACCGGCTGCGAATTCCGGTGCGCGGGCACCACTTCGGCAGTCCAGGCGTCGACGACCCGGGCGCGCAGCGCCGGATGCCGGGCCACGACGGTCTCCACCGCACCGCACAGCGCCTCGAAGTCGAAATGGTCGACGGTCAGCTCGAAGTAGCAGTGCGCACTGTTGCCGCCGAGGATCTGCTCGGGGTCGCGGCCAGCCAGGTAGGCGCGCTGCACCGCGGTCAGCGGCACCGCGGCGTCGTCGGTGGCCGTCGTCTCCCGGGGCGGCGGAGTGGTGACCGGCTGAGAGCTGTACGACGGTCCGCCGTCTTCGGGCCGCAGTGCCGCGCAGTAGTCGCCGAACCGCGGATTGTTGAACAGGTCGACGAGCCGGGCATCGCGCAGGCCGGCGTCGGCCAGGCGCGCGATCAGCCGGGTTCCGGTCAGCGAATCCCCGCCGTCGGCGAAGAAGTCGCTGTCCGGGCCCGGGGCCGACCCCGCTCCCAGCACGCTCTGCCAGGCATCGGCGACGAGCGCGATGATCCCCTGCCCGTCGGCGCCGGAGGCCGGCGTCGCCTTCGACGGGATCCGGCCCGCAGGCAGCTCCCGCTGCGGGCAGGGCCGCTGAGCCCGGAGGGTTGCGGACTGTCGTGCGCGAACGGTGACGACGCCGTCGTACTGCACCGCCTGCACCGGCGCGAAGCCGGCTTCGCGCAGCACCGTGCACCAGTGCCACAGCGGCTCGTTCACGCGCATCTCGACGACGGCGGGATTCAGCACGGCGGCCGACAGCAGGATCACCCGGCTGTCGAGCGTCGGCTCGCACAGCCACACCGAGCCGTCCGCCGCGACGTCGAGCCGGCCGATCTGGCGCAGGATGCGCGGGTCACGATGCGCCGACGCACTGACCACCACCACGTCGACGGGTCCGGCGGTCAGCGGTTCGGCGCTGACCGACTGTCCGCGCCGGTGCGCGATGTGCGCCAGGACGCGGTCAGGTTCCACGCAGCGCCACACGTGGGCCGCGCCGATCGCGTCGAGCGTGGGGCTCACAGCGATCCCGGTGGACGTGCCGAGTTCCAGGACGCGCACCGGCCGAACCAGATGCCGCGCCCGGGCCGCGATGTCGGCGGTCAGTTCGTCGACAAATGTGGTGAAGCCGGGAATCCCGGACAGAATCGCCTCCGGCGAGAGACTCGGATGTTCGAGAAGCGCCGTGGGGGGCACGGAGCCGTCCAGGACGGCCACCAGATCCGCAAGATCAGTCGCGGTCCAGCGGAAGACGGACTCGGAGGTCAGTTCTGCGCGCTGCGGACCAGTCATCGCCTCCAGCACCCGGTCGGCTGCGGCAGCCGACGTCCGGGTGAAGTGCCTGATCACCGCGTCGATCAGCCCGTCGGTGGTGTACTCGCCGCGGTCGGCTTCCGGGCAGCCGCAGTGCGACTCGCCCGCCGCGACGATTTCGCCGACGACGTCGGTCACCTCCAGGCGCGCGGTGAAGATCGCCAGCGCATGGTCCAGGAAGTGCTCGTCGAGGACGCCCTCGGGATGGTCCCAACGAATCTCCACGCCGTCGCGGTGCGCCATCACCTGGCAGTCGATCAGCACGCCCGGCGTCGACGTCAACGACCACACCGGCCGGACCGGCGCGGCGTCGTCGAAGTCGGCCGCCGAGTAGTCGAGGCCGAGCGTGGAAGTGAACACCACCCGGTGGTCGGCGGCGCCGGCCGGTCGCGCATCGAGTGTCGCTGAACGGGTAGCGTCGCGGGCGACGCTCTCCCACAGCTGAGTCGCGGTGGTGCGCGGCTCGGCGGCGCCCTGGACGACGACGGTCTCCAGCCGCGTGAAGTTGCCGAGCACCTCGGCCGTTCCTTCGTCGGGGCGATACGACACCGGGACGGTGACCGGCACCCGGTCCACACCGAGCGCCGCGCCGAGCGCACTGCCGAAGCAGTGCAGCACCAGCGCGCTGGGCGTGACGCCTGCGCGTTCGGCGGCCCCCGACAGACCGTCGATGTCGCTCAGCAATAGCCGGCGCGACGTGAACGCCACCCGCCGGTCGTCGATCCGGCGTACCGGAAGCTCGAAGTCGAAGCGTTCGCCGTCCGGCTCCCGCGGTGCAGCGGCCGACTCGGCGAGCTGTCGCGCGTGGCCGGCGAACCGGCCGATGCCCGGACTGACGCGCAACAGTGCGCCCGAGCAGCCGCCGGCCGTCTCGACGAGCGCCGTGGTCACGGTGACCAGGCTGCGTGCGTCGAGGCCGAGATAGTCCACCACCAGCCCGACTTCGCCCGGATCGCACGACGACTCCACCACCGCGCAGACGTGACGCGGCTGGTACGACGGCAGGCAGGTGCGGAGCGGGGTGTCGACGCGCTCCAGCGTCACCTCGACAGGCGCCGTCCCCTGCGTCGTGTCGCTGCGGCGCACGCACCGCAGGGCCTCCCAGGCGTCGGTCAGCGTCTGCGTCGCCCGGTGCACGTCGCCCGCCTCGACGCCGGGACCCAGCGCCAGGACCAGCGCGAACGTGGTTCCGGCGCGGACCTGGCCGCGCAGTCCGTCACGGCCGAGGACGTAGGCGCGCTGCAGCGGAGTCAGCGGGAAGTCGCCGGCGGGTGCGTCGTCGAGGACCTCCGGCGCCGGCGTCCCGCGGTCGGTGCGGCCACGGGCGCACAGGATCCCGGCCAACTCGCCGACCGTCGGAGCAGCCAGGACGTCGGCGACGCCGACGTCGTATCCGTCGTCGTGCAGCCGCCGGCACAGTCGCGCGGCGGCCAGGCTCTCGCCGCCGGAGGCGAAGAAGTTGGTGTGCTCGTCGACGTCGACGCCCAGCAGATCCGCGAAGACGTCCGTCACGAGCCTCGTCTCCGGGCTCGCCGTCACATTCGACGACGATGCCCCGCGCACCGCCGGCTCACCGGCCGCGTGTGCGGCGATCGCGGCCCGGTCGACCTTTCCGTTGCCGGTGACCGGCAGCTGATCCCAGACGTCGACGCGGCTCGGCGCCATGTACGCGGGCAGCACCCTGGCCGCGGCGTCGCGAACGCTCTCACCGTCGCCTCCTGCACCCGGCTCCAGCACCACGGCCGCACCGAGTGCGGTCTTGTTCCGTACCGGGAAGACCACGGCTTCGGCCACACCGCGCAGTCCACGGAGCGCGGCTTCGACGTCGCCCAGCTCGATGCGATGCCCCCGGATCTTCACCTGGCCGTCGTTGCGGCCGTGGATCACCAGCACGTTGCGCGCATCCCAATGCCCCAGGTCGCCGGTCCGATACCAGCGTTGGCCGTCGAGGTCGACGAATCGCTCCGCGGTCAGTTCGGGCCTGTGCAGATACCCGGTGGCGAGGCTGTCGCCGCCGATCCACAGCTCGCCGACCGCGTGCGCGCCGCAGTCCCGCCCGCGGCGGTCGGCGACGCGGTAGCGCTGCCCGGCCAGCGGAGCGCCGTAGGGGACCGAAGCCCACTCCGGATCGAGCTCCGTGCCGGCGTCGATGCGGAACTCGTTCGACCAGACACCGCCCTCGGTGGCCCCGCCCATCGCCACCAGCACCGCGTCCGGCGCGACCGTGGACAGTCGCCGGTAGAGGCCGCGATCGATCCGGTCACCGGAGCACATCGCGATCCGCAACGGCAGGGTGGTCGCGTTCGGGTCGGCCGCTTCCACCAGCATCTCCAGCAGCATCGGCGCGCTGTTCCATACGGTCACGTCGTGCTCGCCGATCAGCCGCAGCCAGACGAACGGATCTCGCGCGTCCAGTTCACTGACGCAGATCAGCCGCCCGCCGGCGCCGAGCATCCCGAAGACGTCGAACACGCTCAGGTCGAAGGCCAGGGACGCCACCGGAATCAGCGCGTCGAGCGGTCCGACGCCGTTGCGCAGACGCACGTCGCGCACCGTGTTCGCAGCAGCCGCGTGCGACATCTCCACGCCCTTCGGCGTACCCGTCGATCCCGAGGTGAAGATCACGTAGGCGGTGGCGTCGGGGTCCACGTCGCGCCCGACGAAACCAGCCGGCACCGCGGGCCGCTCGGGCAGGTCGTCGACCCCGATCACCGCGGCTGGGCACGCTTCGTGATCGATCGCCGCGCGGCGCTGGTCAGGGAGACCTGCAGGTATCGGCAGGTAGGCGCATCCCGCGTACAGGACGCCGAGAACCGCGACGATCTGCCCGGGTCCCTTGGGCAGGTCCACCGCCACCAGATCGCCCGCTTCGGTGCGATCCATCAGGCTCGCCGCAAGAGTGCGGGCCAGGTCGTCGAGTTCGCCGTAGGTCAGCTGCGCGTGACGCTTCGCCACCGGATCGGTGTCGCGGTCCGTGCAGACCAGAGCGACCCGGTCGGGCGCCACTTCGGCGGCCGCAGCGAAGTCGTCGTGCAGGCGGCCCTGCGGCATCGGCGACGTCGAGTTGAGCGCCTCCCGCTCCCGGCGCACCGACTCGGGCAGGAGCACCAGATCGGCCATCGAGCGCGACGTCGCGTCGTCGACCGTCCAGTCGGCGAGCCGGGCGACGGCCTCGACGACGACGGCGAAGAGTTGTTCGGCAACGCCGTCGGCGAGCATTCCCGCCCGGACGTCGAACGAGAGGTGCACGCGGTCGGCGGTGAACCGGTAGGTCTGGAAGTCGATGATCACCTGCGGCGTGGACGACCGGATCATCGTGGGATGCCCGAGTACCGCGGCGGCCCGCTCGGGCAGCAGCGGACGGTCGGCGCTGTAGGTCAGGACGTAGGGGGCCAGGCCGCGGTGTCCGGATCCCGAGGCCACGGCGTCACGGAGTTCGACGACGGCGTCGACGTCGCGCGCAATGCGATAGCGCAGTTCGGCGGCGAGCTCGGCGAAGGTCGCGGCGGCGCTGCGGTCTTGATCGTCGATACATCGCGTCGCATAGATCCGGGTGCGGTCCAGGACGTGCTGCTGCGTGCCCGCCGTGGAAAGCCCGGGCACCGTCAGCAGGAAATCGTCTTCGGCCGACCAGCGGCGCAGCGCTTCGGCATAGATCGCGAGAATCATCGACGCCCGCGTCACGCCGAGTGCTTCGGCCAGCCCGCCCAGCCGGTCCCAGTCGGCCTCGGCGACAGTCTCGACCAGCCGGTAGACGTGCGTGCCCGGACCGCCGGGCGACGCACTTGCAGCCGGGAGGTCCGGGGCCTCCAGCAACTCGTCGACCCGGCCGGCCAGCACCTCGCCGGACACCGACGGCAGCGGGACGGAGGCGCCGTCCTGAGCCTCCCGGACGTCGGCGAACGTGATCCGCGCCGGTTCGGCGACGCGTCCGGCGCGCTGTGCCTCGATGTGTGCGGCGAGCTCCACGCAGAGCAGGACGATGCCGGCTAGATCCGCCACCGACAGCGCGACGGCCAGGTGAATCACCGACCGCTGCGTGCCGTCTTCCCGGCTGCCGAGCAGCGACAGCTCGACGCGCCAGGTGTCACCCTGCGCCAGGTCGAAGAAGCTCGACGACATGCGCTCGCGGATCTCCGCGGTCCGGGCGGCCCCGCCGTCGTCCTCTCCAGTGAGGTCGTGCACGCGGACGGTAGGGGCCGGAGCGTCGACGTCCACCAGGAGCTCCGTCGAGGACACCGCCGAACGCAACGACGGATGGCGTACCGCGGCGTCCACCGCCGCCTGCAGCTGCTCGGGCGTCACGCCGCTCTCGGCGAACTCCACGTAGCCGAGGCAGTCCACGCCGCCGAGCGGCTGGGCGGCGTCGCGGCCGGTCAGGTAGGCGCGCTGAGTCGGGGTCGTGGCGAGAGTGTCCGGATCTCGCCGGTCCTGTCGGTTGTTCGCTGCCTCGTGATCGCTGATGGTGGTCACCCGATTTCACCTCGCTGGAGTGTCGCCGATCCGCCCGTCCCCGGACGCAAGGAACCCTAGCAGTTATTGACCATCGTTTTCATTAGCGGGTCGGTCGGCGGGATCCTCGCGGAAGTCGCGCGCCCGGATCCCCCACGCGCATACCGCCGCCGAGACCAGCGCCACGACCGCCGCGGTACCGAACATGAGGGTCAGGCCGCCGGCATAGGCGGACTTCGCGGCGTCGACCATCGGCCCCGGAACCAGGCGATCGAACTCCGCAATGTAGACGGCGGGCCGCGCCTGAACCGGAACGCCGGGCGCCGCGTCGACGCGAGCGTGAATCAGTGCCCCGAAGACCGCGATGCCCGTCGCGGTGCCGAGCGGGAACGCCGTGTTCGCCAGCCCCGTCGCCGTGCCGTGCAGACGGCTGGGCGTCACAGCCATCGCGATGTCCATGATGTGCGGCATCGACAGGCCCGAGCCCACGCCGATCACGATCAGCGGTCCGATGAGCGACGTCCACGACGCGTCGGGTCCGCACGACAGCGCCGCCCAGCCCAGCCCGACGGTGATCAACAGCATCGACAGCGAGAGCGTCGCCGACAGCGACGTCGCCTTCGCCAGGGGAATGGACGGTCCGGCCGCGAGAATCATCGGGATCGCCAGGAAGAGCAGCATCGCACCGGTCTGCACCGGGCTGAAGCCTTCGGCGCCGCTGAGCCAGAAGATCAGGAACGGGAAGATCCCGAAGCTGAAGACCCTGATCGCGAAGCTGATGAAGATGACGGCCGAGAACGTCGGGATGCGGAAGAGCGCCAGGTCGACCATCGCCGAGTCGCCCAGCGATCGCTGCCGGACCAGCGCCGCTGTGCCGGCCGCGACCGCGACGACGGCCGGGACCACCACTCGCACCGACGTCCACCCGTGGTCGGGTCCCGAGAGCAGCGCGAGGTTCGCTCCGAAGAACAGTGCGGTGATCAGCACCGTCGACAGCACGTCGACACGACCGGTAGTGCGCACCGCCTCGCCGTGGTGCGAACTGATCAGCGCCAGCGACGCGACCACCACGAACACGCCGATGGGCAGGTTGATCGCGAAGATCCATCGCCATCCCCCGGCCTCCACCAGCAGCCCGCCCACCAGCGGTCCCAGCGCCGCGGCCCCGGCCCCGCACGCCATGAAGACCCCGACCGCGCGGGTCCGGCCGCGCGCATCGCTCTCGTGGGCGTCGGACAGCAGCGCGAGACAGGTGCCGAAGACCATCGCCGCGCCGACGCCCTGGGCCGCCCGGCCGCCGATCAGCGCGGCGTCGTTCCAGGCGAGCGCGCAGAGCAGGGAACTGGCCGCGAACAGCACGTGTCCCGCGATGAAGATCTCACGACGGCCCAGCCGGTCGGACACGGCGCCGACGGTCAACAGCAACGACGCGAAGGCCAGCACGTAGGCGTTGATGACCCACTGCGCGGCTTCCAGCCCGGACCCGAAGTCGGCGGCGATGCTCGGCAGCGCGACGTTGACGATGCTGATGTCGAGAGTCATCACGACGGCGGAGAGGCCGACGACCGCGGTGACCCACGCTCTGCGCGGAGACCTCGGGTCGTCGTCGCTCAGCGGTGCTTGCGCGGCTTCCACTTCGCCTGTCGTGCTGGAATTTTCGGAATTCGAAGACATGCCCACACCTAACGCTAATGAGTGTCATTATCGTTAGGTGACCGTACACGGGCCACCAGGACACGGAAGGGCGCAGCCCGCGGAGCGGGCGCCGCCAGACCGGCGTCGGGGGCCTGCCATGCTCGGGGGGAGCCTAGGAGACTCCACTGACTCGCTCCGCGCGCCGGCTCCTCGAATCGCGTGAGCCATAGAAAAAGCAGTCGCCCCGACGAAGAGCGTGTCGGGGCGACTGCTTTTTTGGGGACGTTTGGAATATGCCCTGATCAGTCGACTCTGTGCGCTTACAGCCAGCCCGGCACATCTCTGGCGGCGATCTGGCACACGAGGTGAGGACACGACGCGCGGTCCAGCTCAGGACCTGTCAACCTTCTGGGCCGCACAGCTGCTCAGCACGAACGTGACCCGCGGCGGACCCGTCGCTGAGCGAATCCTTATCAGGCTGCAGTCACGACACGGCTTCCGGCTTCACCAGCGTATTACTGATCGGAACATCGATCCGGTCTCGAGCTACCACCACGCCGTCCTTGACGACGTAGCACTCGACGACGTGTTCGCCCTTGAAGTCCGAGTGCTCGGTACGAACGCCACGCCTGTTGGAGCTGACGATCTGCCCTCGGATGTTGTCGCGCCGCTCGGCTTCGGGACCCGCGTTGAGCACCTTCCACTTGAGATCGTACGGCTCCGCGGCCGAGCAGTCCGTGACGACGAACCGCAGGCTCTTGTTGACTTGGAGCAAGAGGCCACTTCGGCGCATCGCTCGGAGCCACGCGGGGCGGAACCCGTTCTGCGTGACCTCGCAGTCGATCACCACCGACTCGGTGATGTCGACCGGGAAGTTGTCCTCGATGAACTCTTCGGTGTCTCTGAACGACCGGGGTGCCTCGTTCGTGCTCGTCGCGAGGGGCACCGAGGTGCCGAACACTTCGCGCCACTTCTTGTTGGCCGACGACTTGAACCGCCCCAGGTTCTGTGCCGCTGCTATACGGGTTGCGGCTCTCGGTTGAGG
>JASGFV010000115.1:0-11418 GCA_047605365.1 Gordonia sp. (in: high G+C Gram-positive bacteria) | reverse complement strand
GACGGCAGGTTGACGGTCGACGAGTGCCTGCGCAGCGTCGGCGACCAGCGGATCTTCGCCGCGGGCGACGCCGCCGCGGTGCCCGGAGCACGCATGAGCTGCCAGGCGGCGCTGCCGCAGGGTGCGTACGTGGCCGACGCGATCGCCCGGATCGCGCGCGGCAAGGAGCCCAAGCCGTTCTCCATGAGCTATGTCAGTCAGAACGTCTCGCTCGGCCGCCGCAACGGCGTGATCCAGGTCAGCAAGCGCGACGACACGCCGACCCGCTTCTGGTACGGCGGGCGGGCCGCGGCGACGACCAAGGAGACGGTCTGCAAGTCGACGGTCTGGTCGGCGCGGGCGGGCGTCGCGGCGGCCTTCTCAGGACCGAAGAAGTGAGCGAGTCGGCGGCCGGGCTGGCCGAATTCGACCGGCATCGGCCGCTGCTGTTCTCGATCGCCTACGAGATCACCGGCTCGGTCGCCGACTCCGAGGACGTGCTGAGCGAGAGCTGGCTGCGGTGGCAGGAGTCCGACACCGACGACGTCCAGAACGTGCGCGCCTACCTGGCGCGGATCGTGACGCGGCAGGCGCTGAACGCGATGCGAGCGGCGAGTCGTCGACGCGAGGAGTACGTCGGGCCGTGGCTGCCCGAGCCGCTGGAGACGGTGGGCGGCGATGCGCTCGACCACGTCCTCACCGGGGAAGCGGTCACGACGGCGATGCTGCTGGTCCTGGAGTCGCTGACGCCCACCGAGCGGGCGGTCTTCGTACTGCGCGAGGTCTTCGACTTCGGGTACCCGGAGATCGCCGCGGCGGTGGCCAAATCGGAGGCCGCCGTCCGGCAGATCGCCAGCCGCGCTCGCGCACACGTCCGGGCACGACGCACCGCCGCGATCGCCTCGCCCGGCGAGGCGAAGTCGGTGGCTGAGAAGTTCATGACCACCGCGGCCACCGGCGACCTCGACGGCCTGATGGAACTCCTCGCACCCGGCGTGGTGGTGCTGTCCGACGGCGGCGGCGTGGTCTCGGCGGCGCGTCGCCCGGTGGTCGGCGTGGAACGCGCCGCGCGGTTCCTGCTCGGACTGTTCGCGCTCGGCGACAAGATGGGCGAGATCGGCATGACGATGACCGAGGTCAACGGGATGCCGGCGTTCCTGGTCACCGTCGACGGCGTGCTCGACCTGGTGTTGTGCGTCGAGGTGAGCGACGGCCGGGTCACCGCGCTCTATACGGTCCGGAACCCGGAGAAGCTCGCCTGGTTCCGCGGCCGCACTGAGCTGTCCTAGCGGCCTTTCGTGAGATCCTCGGCGAGCATCACGATGATGCCGCTGGGACCGCGCACGTACGTCAGCTTGTAGACGTCCTGGTAGTTCGCGACGCCGCGCAACGGGTGGCAGCCGTGCTTCGCGGCGATCTGGAGCGCGGCGTCGAGGTCGTCGACGGAGAACGCGATCCGGTGCATGCCGATCTCGTTCGGCAGCGTCGGCTCGGTTTCGATCGCCTCGGGGTGCAGGTACTCGAAGAGTTCGATCCGGCCCTGCCCGTCGGGGGTCGCCAGCATGGCGATCTTCGCGTGGTTGCCGTCGAGCCCGACCGCGGTGTCGGCCCACTCGCCGCTCACCTCGTCGCGCCCGAGCACCGTGAGGCCGAGGTCGGTGAAGAAGATGATGGCGGCGTCCAGATCGCGGACTGCGACGGCGACGTTCTCCAGCCGGATGCTCACTTCTTCTCCGGGCCCCACACGGCGAGCTCGTTGCCGGACGGGTCGGTGAAGTGGAATCGGCGGCCGCCCGGGAAGCTGTACGGCCCGGTGATCACGGTTCCGCCCGCGGCGACGACGGCGTCGAGACTGGCATCGACGTCGTCGGAGTAGACGATCACCAGCGGCGTCGACGGCCCGTCCGCGGCCAGTCCGCCGGCCTCGGTGCGATGGTCGGGGTCGCCGCCGGTGTTCGGGCCCTTGAACCCGGCGTACTCGGGGCCGTAGTCGACGAACTCCCACCCGAACACGGTCGAGTAGAAGTCCTTGCTGGCGCCGATGTCCGGGGCGGAGAACTCGACGTAGTCGATGGCGTGATGGTGGTGTGGCATGGCGTGCTCCCTGGGTGGTCTTCCGGGCGTGGACCAGTCTTACCGCGGCCTGCAGACAGTGCTGGGTTCTTCTCGAGAACGACCGGCGGAAGTGGACGACGGTGCAGCGTCGCGCCGAGTTTCGTCGGCATGAGTCGAAAACCGGAACGTCCATCGAGGCACTGGCTTTTCAACGAGTCTCGCCGCGGCTTCAACGGCCCGAGCGGCCTCTGCGCGCTCCGCTCTCGAACTCCCGCGAGCGCTCTGGTCCGGTGTCGTCATGCGCTAGCTCCAGTCGGTCGGATTGTCCTGTTCACCTGCGTCTTCTTTCGACATTACCCCTGCTCCGAGGTTCGCGACGACGTCGGAGCCGATGTTCATGATGAGTTCCGCGATCAGTGGGCGCTCGCTCTTGGTGATGAGATTCGACTGCGCGAGGATGGTGATCACCCGCCAGCCGTCCCGTCGCTGGTGTGGATTGGTGCTGTACGTGGCGTCGATCGCCCACGCGAACCTTGCCCACCATTCTCTGCGGTTGTCCGCGCGATGTTTCTGAAACAAGGTCGCGATGACACCGAACGCGGCTACCAGGCCGACGACGAGGGTTACCCATGGTTGTGTCATGCCGAATAGGTAGCACTCTCCAGATATGTCGCCTGGTGACTTCTCTGGCCCTGTGGATAGAGGTCCGGAGCGGCTGTATCTATCTCGCCGACTCGACTCCGGCTGGTGGTGGTCCCAGCACGCCGTCGAACAGCGGCTGGGCGCTGCGGGCGCTGCCTATCTATCGCCGCGCCTCGATGAGGTGGTCGACCGTTGTCCACAGGCTCGTTTCGCGCTCCGGGTCGTACGACTCCGCGGACGACGGCACGACCCGTCCCTTGTCGACGTAGTCGCCGGACGACGTCGGCGTCGCACCGGAGACGACGTCGGCCAGGTATCCGCCGGCCTGGGTCACCGAGGCGGCGAGCGGGGTCACGGTGAGCGCGGGCAGCAGTCGGCGCATGGCGAACCGGGAGAGCGGCCCGGCGTCGCGGGCCAGACCGGTGCCGGGCACGAAGCCCGGGTTGTAGCCGACGACGTCGACGCCGGAGGGGAACCGTCGGGCGTACTCGTGGATCAGATGGATCGCCGCCAGCTTGCTGGTGGAGTACGCGGTCCGGCCGGCTTTCACCGATGCGGGACGGTCGAAGGCTCCCGGCCGGGCCAGCACGGCCGGATCGCGCCACTGCGGGCCGGGGACCATGCCGAGGTTGTGCCGGAAGTCGCCGAAGTGGGTGTCGCTGACCGTGATCACGACTTTCGCCGGAGCGGCCAGGTGCGGCGCGAGGGTCCCGATCAGCACGTGATTGGCCAGCACGTTGACCGCGAACGTCGCCTCGAACCCCTCCGGGGTGGCGGTGAGCGCGTCGGTGAACTGCAGGCCGGCGTTCGCGACGATCGCTCGCAGCGGCGGCAGGTCGCCGGAGTCCAGCCGCGCCGCGACGGCTTCGGCGGCCTGCCGGGTGCTCGACGTCGACAGCAGGTCGGCGTCGACGGTCGTGACGGTGTGGCCGTCGCCGCGCAGGGACTCGGCGACGTCGTCGGCCGATCCGGGGCGGGCGAGCAGCATCAGGTGGGCGCCTGGGTGGTCGGCGGCGATGCGTTCGACGGCGGCGCGGCCGATGCCGCGGGTCGCGCCCGTCATCAGGATCGTGCTGGTCACGGTGTTCTCCGATCGCCGGTGGGAGGTTGCAGAGTGAGAGTGGGGGAGAGTAGGGCGTCGACGAGGAGGTCGGCGTCGTCGTCGCTGAGACCTCCTCCGTCGCCGAAGGCGACGCTCGACAGCACGCCGCCCAGCACCAGCCGGGTCGCGGCGTCGGCGTCGGTGCGGACGTCTTCGCCGCGTTCGACGGCGGCACGGTCCAGGACGGCCGCGAGGTGGGCGCGCGACGGTTCGTACAGGCTGGTCCGCAGGATGGCGGCGAGTTCGTCGTCGTGGGCGGATTCGCCGATCAGCGAGAGCACGGTGACGCCGATCGGCCCGGACAGCATCCGCTGTTTGTGACCGATCAGAGTGCACAGGTCGTCGCGGGTGGAGCCGGTGTCGACGTCGCCGTCTTCCGGCGACGCGATCAGTTCGGCCGCCGACAGCAGCAGGTCGCGTTTGGACGGCCAGCGCCGGTAGAGGGTCGCCGTCGAGACCCCGGCCCGCCGGGCGACGGCGGCCGTCGTCAGCGTGGCGTACCCGCTCTCGGCGAGTTCGGCGATCACCGCCAGCATGATCGCGGGCGTGAGCGACTCGTCGTGCGGTCGGCCGCGGGTGCGCGGCGGCGTCTGGGTCATGAGCCGCAGCGTACCCAAATAACGAAACTGATAGATTTCGTTATTTGTTCGCCCAGGTCAGGCCTTGCCTCGCACGTCGATCGGCAGCTCGCGGTAGGCCGTCCAGGCCGCCCGGAGCTCGGCGGCGTCGCCGCCCGGATGCTCGGCGTGCCAGGCCCGGGTGAAGCGGTTGTACTCGAACTGCGCATCGATCTGCTTCGGTGCGTCGTCGCGGGTGGCCCTCCAGTGGTCCAGCGCGTCCTGCATCGTCGTCGAACCGTCGCTCGCGGCGAAGAATTCGCGCATCGGGGCGTCGAACCGGAACGACGGCCCGACCTGCTCGACGAACCACGCCCGCACCGTCTGGCTGCAGTTCTGGCCCGCCGGAATCATCGTGCCGGCGGTCAGCGGACCGCTCAGCCGCGCGCCCTTCGCTCGGCGTCCGGGCGCGGGCTCGGTGAACGCGCGTCCGTCGAGGTGCGCCGAGATGCGCTGCGCCAGCAGCTCTTTGCCGCCGGTGGCACGAATGCCCAGCGTACGAGCGAACTCGGCGAGCTCGTCCTTGAGCCAGTACCAGCGCTCGAACTCGGCCGCGGTCATCTCCGGTTGCAGCGCCGGTCGCTGCTCGGGTGTCATGCCGACTCACGATAGTGCGACGATGGACCCATGTCCGATTCCGCCGAATCCGAACTGAACGCCGCCCTCTCCGGCGGCGTGGCCGAACTGCGCATGGTGGTCGCCGACATGGACGGCACCCTGCTGACCCCAGACGGGGACGTCCCCGACGACTTCTGGCCGCTGCTGGACGTGATGACCGAACGCGGCGTCGTCTTCGTCCCGGCCAGCGGCCGTCAACTCTTCACCCTGCAGGCCATGTTCGAGCCGCCGGCCGCCGGACTGTCGTATGTCGCCGAGAACGGCAGTCTCGTCGCGCACGACGGCAAGCGCAGCGCCACGGCCACCGTCGCGCGCAGTGCGGTCGAGCGCGTCGTCGCTGCCACCCGGGCCGCGTTCGACGACGGCCGCGACCTCGGCGTCGTGCTGTGCGGCGTGAACAGCGCCTACCTCGAACGCCACGACCGGCCGATGGTCGACGAGGCCGCCAAGTACTACTACCGGCTGCAGCAGGTCGACGACCTGCTGGCCGTCGACGACGACGTCCTGAAGCTGGCCGTCTACGACTTCACCGACTCGACCACCGCCGCCGACCGCTACTACTCCGACGTCGGCGACGACTGCGCCCGGGTGATCTCCGGCAGACACTGGATCGACTTCATGTCGCCCGGCGTCGACAAGGGCGCGGGCGTGCGGGCGCTGCAGAGCGAACTGGGGATCAGCCGGGCGCAGACCGCGGTGTTCGGCGACTACCTCAACGACCTCGAGATGCTCGACGAGGCGCACTGGTCGTTCGCGATGGACAATGCGCACCCGCGGATCGTCGAACGCGCCCGATTCCGTGCGCCCAGCAACGCCGAGGACGGCGTCGTCACTGTTCTGCGCAGGCTGCTGGGCTGAGCCGGTCGGCGAATCGGGTCACGGCACCGGTGTGAAAGCCGCCGACACCGTGCCCTTCATCGTCGGCGAGATCTGGTTCAGCCACGCCAGGACCTGCGCTTTCTCGGCACCGCGATACGGCGTCGGCACATAGTCGTTGTACCCCTCCTGCCGGGAGAGACGGGTGGGCACGACGCGGTAGTCGACGCCGGTCACCGCGCCGCGCTCCACCTTGAGCCGGGTCTGCAGCACGACGGTCCGCTTGTCCGTCGGATTGGTGTTGCCGCCGAAGGCGAAGTTGCCCAGCGAGTACGCGATCAGCTTGCCGCGGTAGGTCTCCAGCGACTGCAGTACGTGCGGATGCGTGCCGATCACCGCGTCGGCGCCGGCGTCGATCGCGACGCGGGCCAGGCTGCGCTGCACGTCGTACGGGTAGTGCTCGGACTCGATGCCCCAGTGGAAGTACGGGATCACCACCGACGCCCCGCGGCTCCGGAGCGCGGCGATGTCGCTGCGGATCTTGGTGCGGATCTCCGGGGTGTCGGCCCAGGTCTGGTAGCCGTGCAGGCCGATCCCGATGCCCTTGACGCGGCGGATCAGCGAGAAGTCGTACGACGAGCCCTCCTGCTCGCTGCCGAGGCCGACGTATTCCACTCCCGCCGCGCGCAAGGCGGCGAGAGTGTCGTCGAAGCCCTTCTGTCCGAAGTCGAAAGTGTGGTTGTTCGCCACGGTCACCACGTCGATCCCGTTCGCCGACAACGTCTTCGCGACCGCGGGCTCGCCGTAGAAGTGATAGACCTCGCCGTCGCCCTTGTAGCGTTTCGTGCGCGACCGGGTCAGCGCCACCTCGAAGTTGGCGATCGTCAGATCGTCGGAGTCGAAGTACCGGCGGACGTTCTGGAAAAAGTAGTCCGGCGACTTCCCGCTCTGCTCCCACGCCGCCGGAAGCGTCAGTCCGCCGAACTTCGCGTCGGTGCCGAGGATGTTGTCGCCGACCCAGCTGAGGGTGAGGTCTCCGGACGGCGTGACGACGTGCTCCCCGGGCCCGGCGGTGGCGGCAGCCGGCATGGGTTGTGCTGCGCTGCGCGTGACGCTGCTCGCGGTCACCACCAGCAGGGCGATCAGCAGGATCGCCGTCCCGCCGAACCAGGTCTGGATTCTCACTCCGACCATGCAATCGCACCGGCAGGACCTCGGCAACCGGCCGAACGGGTGACACGGGAGGGTGGCGTGAAGACCCGCAGCGGCCCGTTGGCGATGCGACAATCTCCGGGTGAAGAGCATGCACAGGCACGATCTGGCCCTCGCGGTGACGCTCGCAGCGGCGGCAGGGTACCTCGATGTGATCGGGTTCATCGTGCTCAGCGGGCACTTCGTCTCGTTCATGAGCGGCAACAGCACTCAGATGGCGACGGCCCTCGGCAAGGGGGAGTGGTATCTGGTCGGGCCGCCTGCGGCACTGGTGGCAGTCTTCTACGCCGGCGTGGTGCTCGGGGCGCTGCTCGACCGGCTTCCCGGCGGACGGCTCACGGTCCTCGGCGGGACCTTCGTCCTAGTGGTCGCTACGGCCGCGCTCGCCGTCGTGTTCCCGGCTCGCCTGCCGGTGATCATCGGGCTCCCACTGGCGATGGGCGCGGTCAACGCCACGTTCCTGGTGGACGGCCAGACGAGCGTCGGCGTCACCTATATGACCGGGGCGCTGGTGAAGTCCGGCCAGAGCCTCGTCGATGCGATGTTCGGCGGTCCTCGCTTCGTGTGGCTGCGACACCTGGCGCTGTGGTCCGGACTGGCGGCCGGGGGTGTGATCGGCGCGCTGATGCACACTGTCGTGGGCGTGCCGGGCGCCATCGCGATAGACGCCGCGGTGATCGCGGTGGTCTTGGCGGTCACCGCGGGCATGCGACTTACGTCCCATGCCCTAGGGTGAATCGCATGGAGGTATCTGCTGACGAGTTGAGCACGCGCTTGATGGACGCGGCGGTGGAATTCACTGTCGCACAGGTCACCGACACCGAACAGTTCCGGGAACTGGTCCAGGACGAGATCGAGCACTTCCTCGCCGAATCGGGCGCCCTCGCGCTGGAAGACGCGATGCCGCGCCAGTTGATCAAGTCGGTCGCGCACAAGTACGCGGTGCAGTTCCCGGTCGAAGGCGCCATCCCCGAACTGGTCGGCAAGGTCGCCTCGAGGTTGTACCGGCACGAGATCAACGAGTCGGTGGTTCTCTCCGACCTGCTCGACGCGCGCCGGTTCGATGAGCTCGCGACCGCCGTCGTGGAGATGCCGATGGCGCAGCGGGCGGTGAGCCGCATCCTGGACAGCGAGACGACGGTGGACACCGTCAGCGACGTGGTGCAGCGAGCCGTCGTCGACCGGTTCGGGCGCATCGGCGCGCGCTTCTCCGGGCTGGTGGACAAGGTCACCCGCGCCGGCGCCGAGTTCGTCCTGGAGTCGGCACGCGAAGACCCCGACACACTGTTGCTCGACGCCGCACGCGAGTTCTGGCACGGACAGTCTGACGGCGACCCCGACGCCTTCCGGGAGACCGTCACCGACGTCGACCTGGAGGACGCCACCGTACTGGTCTTCGAGATCTGGCGGACCTTCCGCGAGACGGAGTACTTCCGCACTCTGCTCGACGCCGGGATCGACGAGGTGTTCGACGTCTACGGGGCCACTGAACTGCGCGACGTCATCGAGGACCTCGGGATCAGCCACGACGACCTCATCGAAGAAGCCATGCGGTTCGGGCCGACGGTGATCCAGCGGATCGACCGGGAGGGCTTCCTGGAATCCGTGGTGCGCCGACGCCTGGCGCCGTTCTTCGCCTCCCCGCAGTACGCGAAGGCGGTCGGCGGATAACTCGGCGGCGGCCGCCGAACGCTACAGGACCTCGGACAGGAACGTCTGCAGACGCTCGCTCTCCGGGGCGTCGAAGATCTGCTCCGGCGTACCCGTCTCCACCACCTGGCCGTGATCCATGAACAGCACGTTGTCGGAGACCCCGCGCGCATAGCCCATCTCGTGGGTCACCACGACCATCGTCATGCCGTCGCGGGCCAGCTCGGTCATCAGGGCCAGCACGCCCTTGACCAGCTCGGGGTCCAGGGCGCTCGTCGCCTCGTCGAAGAACATGATCTGCGGGCGCATCGCCAGTGCGCGAGCGATTGCGACGCGCTGCTGCTGTCCGCCGGACAGCGTCGACGGCCGGACGTCGGCCTTCGCCGCGAGACCCACCGATTCGAGCTGCTCCAGCGCCAGCTCGCGGGCCGCCTCTTTGTCCAGGCCGAGGAGCTTGCGCGGCCCCAGCGCGATGTTCTGCGCGACCGTCATGTGCGGGAACAGGTTGAACTGCTGGAAGACCATGCCGATGCGGCGGCGCAGTTCGTCGGGGTTGTCCTTCAGGACCGAGCGTCCGTCGATCAGGATGTCGCCCTTCAGTGGCTCGTGCAGCCGGTTGAGCACACGCAGCAGCGTCGACTTGCCGGAGCCAGACGGGCCGATGACCGTCGTCGTGGTTCCGGCGTCGACCTGGATGTCGACGCCGCGCAGCACCTGGTTGTCGCCGAACGACAGGTGCAGGTCGCGGCCGGTGAGCGAGACCGGGTCGGGGGAGGCGATCAGCTTCTCCATCGCGTTATGCCTTTCCGGTGCGCAAGCGCTTGTCGATGTAATTGACCAGGTGGGTGAGCGGAATGGTCAGCACCAGGTAGATGAGGC
Source organism: Gordonia sp. (in: high G+C Gram-positive bacteria) (assembly GCA_047605365.1). Taxonomy (GTDB): domain Bacteria; phylum Actinomycetota; class Actinomycetes; order Mycobacteriales; family Mycobacteriaceae; genus Gordonia. Next base: position 1,848 of record JASGFV010000115.1, on the reverse strand, counting down.
CGGCCGCCACCAGGGGCGAGAGGTTGCCAGTCTGCGCGTTCAGGTCGCGGCCCACCGCGAACAGTTCGCGCTGACTGGCCAGCAGACCGAGGAAGTAGATCAGCGACGAGTCCTTGATCAGCACGATGAACTGGTTCATCAGCGCGGGCAGCACGCGCCGCACGCCCTGCGGGACCACGACCAGCGCCATCGAACGGCTGTAGCTGAAGCCCAGCGCGCGCGAGGCCTCCAACTGTCCGGGCTCGACGCTCTGAATGCCCGACCGGAAGATCTCGCCGATGTACGCGGACGCGAGCAGTGCCAGGGCGAGTGCGCCCAGCCAGTACGGATTGCCGCCGGTGATGTTCTTGACCAGCGGGCCGATGCCGAGACCGATGATCAGGATGACCACGACGGCGGGCAGGCCGCGGAAGACGTCGGTGTAGATGCGCGCGGGCCAGCGCAGCCAGCGAGTCCGGGAGATGCCGGCGACGGCCAGGACCATGCCGAGGATCGTGCCGATCACCCCCGACGACACCGCCAGGATCAACGTGTTCGGCAGGCCTGTCTTGAGCAGATCGGGAACGCCTTCTTGTACAGGTCCCAGTTGAAGAAGGTGGCGCCGAGCTGCTGCAGGGTGCTCTTCTTCTGCACTTCCACATCGGTCTTGTTGGCCGCGTTCTGTTCGGCCAGCGCCCGGAAGTCGGGGAGCTGCGGGGCCGGCGCGGCCTTGGAACCCGGCTTCCAGCCGGCGGCAGCTCGCGCGGCACCCAGTCGGTGACAGCTTGGCCCAGGTGCCGTCGGCGATCACCGCGTCCAGGCCGCTGTTCAGCGCGTCGATCAGCTTATGGTTGTCCTTGGCGGTGGCCCAGCCGACGAAGTTGTTGACGCTGAAGGTGTCCTCCAGGATCGCCATGCCGTCACCGGACTCGATGGCGCCCTCGGCCTGCTGGCTCGGGGCCACCCAGGCGTCGATCTGGCCGCTCTTGAGGTTCGCGTAGGCGGTGGCGTAATCGGGGAACTTGACCGGGTCCAGCTTCAGTGTGTTGCTGACGAAGTCGTCCTGCACGGTGCCCTGCACCACGCCGATCCGGTTGTCGCGGGTCAGGTCGGCGAAGCCGCGGATCGGCCCGCCCTGAGCGCCGACCAGCGAGAAGTAGCCGAAGTCGTAACCGTTGGTGAACGCGACGTTCTCGCGGCGCTCGGCGGTGGTGGTGATCGACGACGACGCGACGTCGAACCGCTTGTTGGAGACCTGCGCCAGCAGGCCCGCGAACTCGGTGCCGACGAACTTGATCTCGAGGCCGAGCTTCGCGGCGACGGCCTTGAGGAGCTCGTTGTCGAATCCGGTGTAGTTCCCGGCGCTGTCGAGGCAGATGCTCGGCGGCGCGTCGGAGAGGGTGCCGACGGTCAGGACACCGGGCTGGATCAGCCCGAGCCGGTTCACGTCGATCCGATCCAACGGCACCGTGGTGGGCGTGGTGTAGGTGTCGACGGCCTGCTCGGAGGTGTTCAGGTTCTCCGGTGCCGCGGTGGCGCTCTTGATTCCGGGCGGGGCGCAGAGGCCGTCGTCGCCGTCGTTCGACGACGATCCGCACGAGGCGAGGACGAGCACGCAGAAGGCCGCGAGGATCAGGGCCGACAGTCGGCGGCGGAACGATTGCGGGGACATGGAAGGTCACCCTATCGGCAGGATCGGGCGAGGACGGAATTAAAACCACGGCGAGTGGAATGGGTGGCGCCCGCGCCGCGGTGGTGCCGTGCCGCCGGCCGGGTCGTCCGGCCGGAGCGGTGACCGGTCGGACGGGAGTCGTCGATCAGCGCCGGAGATGCCGATCAGCGCCGGAGATGCCGAATGCCCCGGCGGAG
>JASGFV010000114.1:0-11464 GCA_047605365.1 Gordonia sp. (in: high G+C Gram-positive bacteria) | reverse complement strand
TCGTGCACACCGCCCGGCCGGGCGCGCAGCGGGACCACGTGCCCCGGGCGGTTGAAGTCAGCGGGCCCACTGGCCGGATCGCCGAGCAGCCGCGCGGTGCGGGCCCGGTCGCGCGCGGAGATGCCGGTGGTGACGCCGTCCCGTGCGTCGACCGTGACGCCGTACGCGGCGCGGTGCCGATCCTGGTTGGCGGCCCGCATCGGCGGCAGCCCCAGGCGGTCGGCGTCGGCCTCGCGGAGGGCGACGGCGACGAAGCCCGAGGTGTGCCGCACCAGGAAGGCCATCGTCTCGCGTGTCACGAGTTCGGCCGCGACGAGCAGGCCGCCCTGGTTCGTGCGGCGCTCGTCGTCGACGACGATGACCGGACGGCCTGATCGGAAGGCGTCGATTGCCCGATCGACCCGTTCGAACGTGATCGGCACGGTCATGGCGTCGGGGCCAAGGATCGGAACGTGCTGCCGTGGAAGACCATGGGCGCGATGTCAGGGGAGCTCTGCAGGTGCTCGACCCGGAGCAGGACGATGTCGTGGTCGCCCGCCGGTACGACGTCGTGGATGGCGCACTCGAGCCAGAGGGTCGAACCGTGGACGAATACTGCGCCGCCCGGCGTCCGCTCCCACCGGACGTCGGCGAAGCGATCGCCGACCTTGGCCGCTAGGGCTCGCGCCAGCGAGAGGCGGCTGTCGGCCAGCACGCTCAGGCCGATCCTCGTAGCAGTGATCAGCATCGGCCACGTCGTCGACGTCCTGGCGACGCACACCGAGACGAGTGGCGGATCGAGTGAGACCGAGGTGAACGAACTCGCGGCCATGCCGACGGGGCCGTCATCGGCCGGCAACCACGTGGGTGCTGCGCTGGCGGACCAGCCACGCATCCAGCAGCGGGCTGCCCTCGATCTCGGTGTCGAGCAGGTACAGCGCGGGCCACGGACAGCTCGCACCGATCTCGACGAGAACGGGACGCAAGGTCAACTCTGGGGCGAGCGCGTGCTGGAGCCCACCGCCCAGCATCAGTGGGACGGTCACCTGTCCGGCGAGCTCGCCGGCACCGAACTGGTCGAGGAAGAGTTTGAGCAAGCCGGTGTAGGTCGCCTTGTAGGTCGGCGTGGCGACGACGAGCAGATCCCCGGCCGCCAGCACCGCCGCCTTCGCGGCAGCGACCGTCGGGTCACCCCACCCGAGCAGACCTGGGCCGATCTCGGACAGCTCGATGACGGTGTCCGGTGGCGAACCGGTGACCGCCTCGACCACGAGTTCTCCAGCCAGCCGGGTCCGTGACCGTAGTTTGGGATTGCCGACGACGACGACCGACATGTGGTCACCCCTCTCGAACGTGCAGCGTTCGGATGTGTAGGGCCCATTCGACCCGCTCGCGATTTCGCCGCAGCGACGTGATTGTTGCCCGTTTACTGCGCCGCTATCGCACCATCCCTGCGTCCGGGCCGGCCAGTGCGGTAGCGGCGCAATCGGACTGCCCCCGGCCGGCTCCGGAGGCGTAATCGACACGAGGTCCGATGGTCGACACGAGCGGCGAGACCGGAGGAGACGTGGTGGACGGGTGCGCGGATGGCGGCGCGATTCTGGTCGATCGGGCGAAGGGGCCGGTGTCGATGGACCTGCTACCTACCCGGGTTGCCCGACGTGTCGTCGGATCTGCACCTCGGGTCTCTCGGCGGGGCGTTCACCCTGTTCACCTGCCTGGCCGGCCTCGCCGTCGGCCAGGTGCTGTGGGGGCCCATCGTCGACCGGCTCGTCGGAGAGGCCCTAGCCCGGACACTCGCGCGCGTTGCGATCGTGACCAACGTCTGCGCGGTCTCGGCTCCGCGGCGAGCGTCGGGGCACTCATCGTCGGCACCCGTCTCGCGCCGCCGGTGATCCGCCGGGGCGGACCCGGCGCGCTGAGGATGATCTCGGTGGCCGGCGTCGCCGCCGGTCTCCTCGGTGGCGTCCAGTTCGGCGGTGGTGCGCTGCCGGCGCCCGGGATCACCGCGATCGGTGTGCGACACCTGCCGGGTCTGGCCGTCGCCGACGCGTGCCTGGGTCTTGGCGCGGTCGTCATGACCCTGGGACCGCGCCTGACCCGAGCACCGTCCCCGGCCCAAGCGTTCGAACCGATCGAGGAGGCCGCGTGAGGCCGCTCGACCTGCCGGTCGGGCTCACCGTCGGGCACGCGTCCGAGCCATTCCTGCGTTCGATCGAACTGGCCGAGCAGGTCGAGGCCGCCGGGCTGGACTTCGTGTCGGTCGGCGACGCGGGATCGGAGGCGTTCGCCCTGCTCGGTGCGCTGGCGGTGCGGACGCGGCGAATCGGGTTGATGTCTGGGATCGCTACCTGGTCGCGCAGTCCGCTGACGACGGCGATGGCGGCCAAGACGGTGCACAACTTGAGCGCAGGACGTTTCCTGCTCGGCGTCGGTCCCATGCCGCGGAACTGGGCGACGGAGTGGCACGGCCTGTCCTACGACCCCGTGGTGGGTCGTATGCGCGAATATCTCCGCGCGGTCCGGGCCTGTCTGGATGCGACACCGGAGCATCCTGCCGACCTGGCCGGTCAGTATTTTCCGGTGAAGGCCTACCCGGGCCATGCCGTCACCCCGGAGCGCCGCGTCCCGATCGCACTGTCGGCGACGCTGCCGGCGATGACCCGACTGGCCGCCGAGCTGACCGACGCAGTCATGCTCAATACGATCCAGCCCTGGGACTGGGTGACCGGACCCGGACGCGAACTGGTCGACGAGGGTCTTGCCCGCGGGGGGCGTCCGCGCACGAGCCTTGAGGTCGGGATCATGCGATTCTGCGCGATCCACGACGATCCGGCCGTCGCGTACGACCGGGTGCGACGATCGATCGCGTTCTATTACGGCATCCCATACTTCCGACCGTTGCTGGCGCCGTTCGGTTTCGGCAAGGAGCTCGACGCCGGCGAGCGGGCCCTGGCCTCGGGCGACCGATCTGCCGTGATCGCATCCGTCAGTGACCGGATGGTCGACGCCATCGGCATCGCCGGCACGGCGGACCAAGTCGTCGAGCGGCTCGAGGCGTACCGCGGGCACGTCGACTGGGTCCAGGTATCGACCGGACCCAACCTGCCCGCCGGCACCGCTCGGGAACAGGGCGAACGATTGGTGCAGGTACTAGGGGCGGCCCGGCGGGCGTCGCTTCGGCCGGGTCCGTGGGAGCCGGTGTGACCGCGCGGCGCTCGATCGTCGGCTCCAGCGAAAAGCGGCGCAATCGGGTTCGTCCCACGTGGAAATCGCCTCGATACCCCTACCCGATTTCCTAGGTCCATCATCGGTCCGCGCGGTGGCGGGCGGCAGAGCTGCAGCATCTGGCGAAAGGATCAGAGCATGTTCCACATGGGGTGGTTCCTCGGAACCGGCTTCGGCGTCTACAGCTGGAACACTGAATGGGCCGGCAATGTCACTTCGGACGTCGGCAATCCAGACCTGTTCGTGTACATGGCGCAGTCGCTCGAACGGGCCGGCTTCGACTACATGATGCTCGAGGATTCCTCGGTGCTACCCAACATCTTCAAGGGGACGTTCGAGAGTTCGGTGAAGGACGGGGGATCGATCCGCTTCGACCCGATGCCCCTCGTGCCGTTGCTCGCGGCGGCGACAAAGCATCTCGGCATCGTGGCGACGGTCTCGACGAGCTTCTACCCCCCCTTCCTGGCCGCTCGCCTGATCTCGACCCTTGATCACGTCACCCACGGGCGCGTCGGCATGAACCTGGTGACGTCCTCGCCCCACCAGGCTGCGCAGAACTACGGCCTGGACCAGCACTTCGAGCACGACGAGCGTTACAAGATGGCCGACGAGTGGGTCCAGGTCGTCAAGGGCCTCTGGAACACGTGGGAGCCGGATGCCGTCGTGGCCGATGAGGAGAACAACGTCTACGCCGACCACACCAAGATCCACACCCTCGACTTCCAGGGGAAGTACTTCAAGAGCCGCGGTCCGATCAACCTGCCGCCCGGGCCGCAACGCGAACCGGTGATCTGCCAGGCCGGCGGATCGGGCGCGGGACGGGAGTTCGGTGCCCGCAACGCCGACACCATCATCGCGGCCGTGCGCGGCGTGGAGGAGATGAAGGCTTACCGCGACGACGTCTCCGAGCGGATGCTGGCCAACGGACGGAAGCCGGCCGACGCCAAGGTGCTCTTCCTCGTCCACCCGATCCTCGGTGACACCCAGGCCGAGGCCGAGGCGAAGTACGACGGCATGCTGGCCGCGCTGCGCGAGAACACCGACGCAATGCTGGCCGGGATGTCGTACTTCACGAGCGTCGACTTCTCCCAGTTCGACCTCGACGCGCCATTCCCTGACCTGTCGAAGAACAACGGGCACCAGTCGACGATGAACGATTTCGCCCGGTCGGGCAAGACGCTGCGCGAGGCCATCCAGAATCATCGGGTGCAGGAATCGGTCAAGCTCGTTGGCACGCCGGATTCGGTGGCGGCTCAGATGGCCGAGGTCATGGAGGGAGCCGGCGGCGACGGCTTCCTCATCGCCAAGCCGGTCACGCGACGCACGATCACCGAGATCTCTGAGGGCCTGGCACCCGCGCTGCGCAAGCGCGGCCTGATCCGTTCGTCCTATGACATGCCGACGTTCAAGGAGAATCTGCTCGCGTTCTGATCCGTCCCCCGGCCAGAACCGCCTCGGCCGTGGGATCAGCTCGTGGCGGGCGCCGGCCACGATTCGTCGTAGGTCAGCGACACGCGGTCGCCGCGGAAGTAGGTGAAGCTCAGTTCCCGGGCGAGGCCGTGGACGTCGAACAGGACCATGTCGCGCATGAGTAGCGGAGTGCCCGGGTCCAGACCGAGCAGTGGTGAGAGCACCGATCCCGCCGGCGCCCACTCGACGGCCGTCTCGACCCGCCCGAGGTCGGCGCCGAAAAGTTGGCGGAAGGCGATCGCCGTCGGACGGAAATCCTGGTCGCTCTCGACCACCTGGTCGAAGAAGTCGGGACCGACGTCCAGTTGTGGCGCGTAGCCCGAGCGCACGTACAGCGGGACGTCGCCCATGAGACCGAGCTGAGTGAAGGCCAGAACGGCCGGCGAGTCCGTCGCCATCCGCCTGGCGATCACGGGCGGGGTGGGTACGACCGCCTGGTCGAGCTCGACGACCCGTAGGTCGGCGACGTTGGTCGTCGGCAGGACGCCGGTGGCGGAGAACTCGACGATCGCCGAGGTGACGACGGTGCCGGTCCGGGTATGGCGCTCGACGAGTCCGTCCGACGCGAGCATCTGCAGCGCCCGCCGGATCGCGTTGCGATTCGCCGCGTACATCGTCACGAGATCACCTTCGTTGAGCCGCTCCTCGAAGGCGATCGCACCGTCGCGGATACCTGCGCGCAGTTGGGCGTAGGTCGCTCGAGAGACCCGGCGGGCGGTGGCGGCAGCATGACGTTGCCGCATGTACGCCTCGCGGGCCGACCCCGGCCGCCGGGGGTCAGGTGGCAGGGTCGGCGATCCGGGGAGGTCGTCCGTGGTCATGGAGCACCTCTATTTGGCTCGTCCGAACTCCCAAGTTAGCAACGCCGACGGCCGTGACGCAGCACCGCTGGCGACTGCCACATCACACTGGCTGGCGGGCGCGTCGCCGGGCGGCGCAATTGCCTCGAAACGAAACCAGGGTCTGATTGATCCGATGCCCGCCGCCCACTCCGATCCGCGTTCCGACGTTCTCCGGACGTATGAGCTGCTGCGCATGAGCGCGCGCCGACGGGGACGGCTTACTAGCAGCGATCCCTTCGTCATCGCCGAGGCCGAGCTCGCGCCCGGGCTCAGCAACGATGCGGCGGTGCAGTTGGAGCGACAGCGTGTCGTCGCCTGGGACGAGGACCGATGGACCCCGACTCCCGTCGTGCGGATGGGGATCATCGATCTCGTCCCCACCGAGCTGCCGGTGTCGATGGGCCGCCTGACGATCCGCGAACTTGTGCACGGCATCGTGCCGGCCACCCCGGTCGTGCAGGGCCGGCTGCGCAACACGGATGACCGCGTCCTGCTGGTCGAACAACTCGTGCTCGTCGGTGACGAGCCACTCTTCCACGCGGTCGGCTACAGCCCCCTGGATACGGCCGACCACGTGTCTGCGTCGATCCGCCGCCTGGACCGGCACCCGACGAAGCTGGACATGCCCGGCCTGTTCGAGACGTTCTTCGGTACGCGCCTCGGGCGGATCACCGTCGGTGTCTCGGCGGTCCGGGCCGACCTGCGGACCTCGCGATTGCTCAGGCTCGAGGCCGGTACCGCGACGCTGGTCCGGGAGTTCCTGCAGTACGACGTCGAGGGTCGGGCCCGTTCCTACAACTTCACGCAGTTCCACCCCGATCGCGTCCGCCTCGTTGCGGCTGTGTCGAGCGGACGCGAGGTCCAGAGCGACCCGCCGAGCTCGCCTTAGCCCGGATCCGCCGATGATCTTGGTGGGGTGATCGTGGCGTAGGGCGAGAATTCCCTTGCGTGGCTGGATGATCTGACTTGTCGAAGGTCCGGATCTCAGCCGTCGCGAAGGGCATCTCGTAGGTGAGACTTTCTCATACTGGTTGGCCGGTGTCCGCGCGGTTCGATGAGCCGACTCTGGTCTCGGCTGCGGGGCTGGTGCCGGTGTTGGCTGATCGGTGGTGTCTACGCGCCGTCGACCAGGTCGACCAGGTCGCGTACCTGGACGTGGACGACACGATTCGTGGCACGCGTGGATACGCGATTCACTCCGACGAACTTACGGGCGAGACCACTTAGCGGCGCAAACCTTTCGTTACGGCGACTGCCGAATCAGGAAACACGCTCCGCCCAGTATTGGTTCCGTCGCGCCGACGAAGTCGTGAGAGCACGTTCAACGCCTGGATCCCCAGCCGGCGCAGGCTCGTCGCGACTGTACGTAGGAGAACCGATGCGTCCCACACCGCAACCGCCCGACGTCGCCGGGTCGACGCACCTCGACGTCCGACATCTCACCGTGACCTACGAGACCCCCCGCGGACTCGTCACCGCGGTGAACGACGTGTCCTTCACGGTCGCCGCGGGGGAACGCGTAGCCCTTGTCGGCGAATCCGGTTCGGGCAAGTCCAACGTCTGTCTGGCGGTCGGTGGCTTTCTCACCGCGCCGAACGTCACGATGTCCGTCGAGTACATGACGCTGGGCGGGACGACCCTGGATCGCGGGGCGAAGCGTTCACGGATCCCGGCCTTCACCCCCGGCATCGCGATGGTCTTCCAGGACGCGATGACCTCGCTCGACCCGGTGTGGACCATCGGCAGCCAGCTCGACGCCGTTCTGCGGGCGACCGGCTCGCTGTCCCGGCCCGAGCGCAGGGAGCGCGCCCGGGACTGGCTGACGAAAGTGGGGCTCACCGACACCAAGCGGGTCATGGGCAGCCGTCCCTACGAGCTGTCGGGCGGCATGCGTCAGCGCGTCATGATGGCGCTCGCCCTGGCCGGCGAACCGACGCTTCTCGTCGCCGACGAGCCGACGAGTGCGCTGGACGCGTCGCTGTCGCGCGAGGTGATGGAGCTGTTGCTCGAACTCACGTCGACCAGAGGCGCAGCACTGCTCCTCGTAACTCACGACATCAAGCTGTGCGAAGAATACTCCGACCGGACGATGGTGATGTTCCGCGGGTCGGTGGTCGAGCAGCTCGAGTCCACCCTTCTTACGACCGGGTCGACACATTCCTACACGCAGGGTCTGGTTCGTTGCGTGCCGACGCTCGATGACGCCGACCGTGACGAACTACCCACGATCGGTGAGTGGATCGATTTCGCCGACGAGCCGATGCCCGAACCGGCCGACGATGCGCTGGCCCTGATCGGCGCCGATCTCTACGGAGGTTCGCATGCCTGAACTGAGCGCTACGGCGGCGCCGGTTCCGGCCGGTCCACCGGATTACGTCCAGCTGGTCGCCACCGACGTGCGCCGCGAGTTCGGGGTGCGCCGCAATGAGCGGCACACCGCGGTGGACGGGGTCTCGCTGACCGTCGAGAGCGGTGAGGCGGTCGGCATTGTCGGTGAGTCGGGGTCGGGAAAGTCGACCCTGGCCCGCATTCTGGCCGGTGTCGACAATGCCACGACCGGGTCCGTCTCGTTCAACGGGGTAGCCATCCGTTCGCAGCTGAGGACGAGGTCTGACCGGTTGGCGCTGCGGCGGTCCGTGCAGATGGTCGCTCAGGACACCTCGTCGTCGTTCGACCCGCTGAAGACGTTGCGCTCGTCGGTGCGCTCACCCACGATGCGCCTGCTGGGGCTGGGCCGCGACGAGGCCGACCGTCGGGTCGAGGAGACGCTCCGGTCACTCGAACTGGCTCCCGAGCTGGCCGACCGGTACCCGCACCAGGTCTCCGGCGGGCAGCGCCAGCGCTTCGCGCTGGCCCGCGCGATCGTGGTCCGGCCCGGGATGCTCATCTGTGACGAGGTGGTCTCGGCCCTCGATGTGTCGGTGCAGGGCGCCGTGCTCAACATCCTGCGTCGCCACTGTCAGCACTCCGGTGCGGGCTTGATCTTCGTCTCCCACGGCCTGCCCGCGACCGCATTCGTCAGTGACCGGATCGTCGTGATGTTGCGGGGACGGATCGTCGAGGACGGCCGGACCGAGGACGTCATCCACCGCCCGCAGCACGACTACACCAAGCGGCTGCTCGCGGCCTACCGCGGCCGGCCCGTTCCGGCCGGCAGCGGGCGGCCCGGCACGCTGTCGATGCGGACGGCGTCGTGAGGTCCCGGCTGGGCGCCCAGCGCTGGTGGATCATGCGGGTCCTCGCCCTGCCGGTGCACCTGCTGGCCTTCGCCATCGCAGCGTTCTTCCTGGTCGCCGCGATCCCGGGGGATCCGGTCGTCGCACTCACCGGTGGCCAGGTGACGAAGGCGAACTACGCGGCGATCCAGCACAGCCTCGGCCTGGACCAGGGACTCTTCTCGCAGCTGCTGCACTTCCTGAACAACCTGCTGCACCTGGACTTCGGCACCTCGATCGCCAGCGGCCGGTCGGTCGCCAGCGAGTTCGCGACGCGGGTGCCCGCGACGGTCGAACTCGCGCTGATGGGCATCGTCGGGGTGACCGTCGCGTCCCTCGGGGGTGCCCTGCTGGTGATTACGCGGCCTCGCAACATCATCTCGCGGCTCCTGCGGGTGTACGCACGGACCGCGGGTGCACTGCCCGAGTACTGCCTGGCGGTCGCCGGCATCTTCGTCTTCTACGCCACACTGCACTGGGCGCCCGCCCCACTCGGCCGGCTGTCGCCGACGCTCGCGGCGCCGAGCCCGATCACCCACTTTCCCTTCCTGGACGCGCTGCTCAGCGCGGACGGTCCGGTGATCGCGTCCGAGGCCGCGCACCTGGCGCTGCCGGTGATCGTGCTCGTCATCGCGAACTCGCCGGTCGTACTGCGACTGCTGGTGCATCAGCTCGAGGTCGCCGTCGAGGACCCGGCCACCCGGTTCCGCGCGGCCGCCGGCGCGAGTTGGCTGATGGTGACGGTGAGCATGTACCGTCGCGCATTACCCGGGACGGTGACGATGCTCGGCGCGGTGTTCGGCTACCTGCTCGGCGGCGCGGTCGTGATGGAGGCTCTGTTCGGTCTCGGCGGCATGGGCCAGTACGCCGTCGATTCGGTGAACTCCGCGGACGTCGTCGCGATGCGGAGCTTCCTCATGGTCGTGGCCGCCCTCTCGCTGACGGTCTTCCTGCTGGTCGACATCACGAACATGGTGCTCGATCCGCGGCGCCGACCCGGCGTCCGGGCGGGGGTCGCGTGATGGTCGCCGTCGTCGCCGCGCCGCGGTCTCGCCGCCGCATCGCGGTCCGGGATCACCGCTGGATCCTCGGGCTGGTCCCTGTCCTGCTGCTGCTCGTGCTGGCGATCATCGGGCCGCTGATCACCCCGCACTCGGCGACGGACGTCGTCGGTGACTCGTCCACGGCACCCAACGGCACGTTCTGGTTCGGCACCGATGCCGACGGCCTCGACGTCTTCTCCCGCACGCTCGCGGCGACGCGGCTCAACGTCGAGATCGCCACCGCCGTGGTGCTGCTCGCCACGGCCGGCGGTGTCCTCATCGGGCTGGTGGTAGGGATGAACGAGTCCCGTCGGGGGCCGGTCGGCCTGGCCGCGCGGGGGCTGGCCCGGTTCATCGACCTGGTCCAGGCCGTTCCGGCGGTCCTGATCGGTCTGGTCCTGGTGGCCTTCTACGGCGGGAACATGACGACCCTGATCGCCGCGCTGTCGATCGTCCTCGTCCCCATCCAGATGCGCCTCGTGCGGGTGGAGGTGTTGCGGGTCCGTGGTGAGGCCTACGTCGACGCGGCTCGGATGGCCGGCATGACCGAGGCCGAACTGACGCTGCGCACCGTACTTCCGAACTCATCGCGGGCCGCGCTGGAGAACGTCTCGGTGGTCTTCGCCCTCGCGGTCATCCTGACCGCCGCGCTCGGCTTTCTCGGCGTCGGGATGCCGCCCCCGACAGCGGAGTGGGGCGCAATGATCGCCAAGGGCGCCACCGATGCCGCCCTCAACCGGTGGTGGGCCGCGCTGTTCCCCACGATCGCTCTCGGCCTGTCCGTCGGCGCTGTCTCCTTCAGCCTCAACCGAGTCCTGCACCGCCTGCACGAGTAATCGACCCTCGCCCGACCGCCCACGACGACTACGCCAGTTCGCCGAACCGCCCGACCGGCGTTCCGGTCGAGTCTGCCCGAATGCCCGCCTCACCACACCGACGTGGCTCGCCGCAGTCCTGTTGTGCCTGCTCCGTGGTGCGCCCACGCCGTCGTCAGCCGACGCCTCCCCAGATAAGGACCCAATCGTCATGACTGTCTCCAGAAGGAACTTCCTCGCCGGCAGCGCCGGCGTCGGCGTCACCAGTTTTCTGATTGCGGCCTGCGGCAACAGCGCAAGCAAGAGCAGCAGCACCGGATCGGGGGACACGACGACCCTTGTCGAGGCGGTGGCGGGTCTGCCGACCGGATTCTCCTTCGACACCTCACCATCGGGGTATGAGAACATGGAGTTCACGAACAACAATCACGCGTGCCTGATCCGCAACCCCTATGTCTCCAACAGCCGTTCGCCCAACTCGCTGAAGCAGGACACTTACAAGTTCGAAGGGGTACTCGTCGACAGCTACGACGTCAGCGCCGACGGGCTGGAGTACACCTTCAACCTGCGGAAGGGGGTGCTGAGCCAGAAGGGCAATCCCTTCACCGCTGAGGACGTGCTCTTCTCCTATCAGCGCAAGTTCCACTCGACGAGCATCACGCCATTCGTGACCTCACCGGCGATCACCAATCCGTCCAAGCAGTTCAGCAAGGTCGACGACCACACGGTCCGGATCACCGTCCAGCGCAAGTCCGACGGATTCACCCTGCTGGCCCTGCTGGCCAATGTGACGAGTCAGATCTATGACAGCACTTACCTCAAGTCGGTCGCGACCAAGAGTGACCCGTACGGGTTGACCGCCTCGAACGCGA
>JASGFV010000113.1:0-11467 GCA_047605365.1 Gordonia sp. (in: high G+C Gram-positive bacteria) | reverse complement strand
CCGGTCGGGAACGGTGCCGAGGCCGACGACGCGTCGGACGATTCGGACCACGCTGCGTTGATCGAGGCCGTCGCCGCGGAGTACGGACGCTACTACACGCGTGGGCAGGGCCGGCCGACCGGCGAGCTGAAGGATGCGCGTGACGCGGTGGCGGCGGCGCAGGCCGTCGTCGACGAGTCGATGGACGTGCTGGTTCGCGCGCAGGCCGCCGCAGACCGGTTGCCGATCGTCGAGGCGGCGGTCAAGCAGTTGACGCACGAGGACGAGTCGGGTGCGGTGGAGCTGAGCGCGTCGTCGGTGCGGCTGGCCGAGGCGGATGCGGCGGCCGAGCGGGTCGCCGGGGCGCGAGACAAGCTCGGGCATCGCCGGATCGCGCTGCAGATGGCGCAGCGACGCGTCGAGGAGCGCGCCGGCCGCGTGAAGACCGTCGCTGAGCTGGCTGCCCGCTGCGTCCAGCAGCGGCAGGCCGTCGCCGAGGCGGAGCAGGCTGCGACAGAAGCCGGCGGCAAGGCCGGTGAACTGCGCCGGGCGCTGGTCGACGCCGGTGCGGCGCTGACCGCGTTGCGCGCGCGGGTAGACGCCGCGCAGGAGGCTGAGCGGGTCGCCGCGGCGCGACGCCGGATCTCCGAGATCGACCGGATCGTCGCGCAGATCGCCGAGGTGCGCGCGGCGTCGGCCGCCGCGAGTGCTGAGCTGGCGGCGAATCCGGTCACGGCACGCGACGTCGCCGAGGCCGCTCACCTGGATCGCGATCTCGCCGGCGCTCAGGCCCGAGTGGAGGCGGCTGCGGCGTCCATCGCTGTCGAAGCGGAGCCGGGCGTCGCGGTGTTGCTCGATGGCGAGCCGGTGAACGGAGCCGTCGAGGCCGCCGCGGTCGGGGAGCGGGTCGTCGAGGTTCCGGGCGTCGTGCGGGTCGTCGTGCGTGGGGGAGCAGATCTGCAAGCGCTCACTGCGTCGTTGGCACAGTTGACCGGGAAGGCCGACGCGCTGACGTCTCGATGCGCAGTGGCGACGCTCGGGCAGATTCCCGAGCGTGCGACGGCGCGTGCCGACGCCGAGCGTCGTGTTCAGGAGGCCGGTCGCGCCCTGTCGCGGTTGCTGGGCGGGGCGACCGAGGAGTCGCTGGCGAGCGAGCGCAGCGTGCTTGCCGCAAGCGCGCCGGCCGACTCGGCTGAGGGCGACGGGCAGGTCGAGGACCTGGCCGAGTTGCGTTCGGCCGAGCGCGAGCAGACCGAACTGAACCGCCGTGCCGAGAAGGCGGCCGCTCAGCAGGAGGCGGCGGAGCTGTCGCAGCGTGCGCGCGTGCAGTCGTTCGCGGGGGTGTTGGAGCAGACCGAAGCGGAGGAGCGCGCGGCGCGCGAGGCGCTGGCCGCGGATCGGGCGGTGAGCGACGAGGCGCTCGACGCCGCCGCGGCGACCGCCGCGGCAGATCTGTCGGAGGCGGCGGCCCGCTGCGCCGCGTTGGAGGCGGACTTGGCGAAGCTCGACCGGGACGGGCTGTGGCTGGCCCACCAGGAGTTGGAGGCCCGCCTGCAACAGGGCCGCGACGCGCTCGCCGCCAAGCGCGAGGAGCGCACGGCGCTCGCGACGCAGCTGGAGATGTGCCGGACGGACGGCCGCCTCGACGAGCTGTCCGAGGCGCAGGCCGAACTCGATGCGGCGCGCAGCCGGTTGGAGCGCGTCGAAGACCGGGCGGCGGGCGCGCGCGTGCTCCACGAGACGCTGAACCGGAAGCGCAACGAGAGTCGCGCGCGATACGTCGCACCGTTCACGCGGCAGCTCGAATCGCTCGCCGCACCGGTCTTCGGTGACTCGGTGCGCTTCGACGTCGACGACGACTTCTCCATCCGGACCCGCACGCTGGACGGTGTCACGGTCGACGTCGACGCGCTCTCCGGAGGCGCCCGCGAGCAGCTCGGCCTGATCGCCCGACTGGCCTGCGCAGTCCTCGTCGACGACGCCGACGGGGTCCCGGTGATCCTCGACGACGCGCTCGGTTACAGCGACCCGCAGCGGCTCGCGTCGATGGCTCAGGTTTTGGGCGCCGCCGCGGGCGACAGTCAGATCATCGTTCTGACCTGCACTCCCGACCGCTACCGCGACGTCCCGGAGGCCACCGTGGTGGCCGTCTGACGACTCGCCGACACCCGGCTTTGGGCGGGCGGGCCTCGGTGCGCTAATGTTGCTCTCGCCCGATGAGCCCCCCTAGCTCAGGGGATAGAGCGTCTGCCTCCGGAGCAGAAGGTCGTAGGTTCGAATCCTACGGGGGGCACAGAAAACTCGCTGGTCAGGACTGATTTTGGTCCTGGCAGGCTATGTTTGTGCCAGCTGGCGGCGCATGGTCAGCCGCCCAGGATCTCCGCGACCTCGGCTGACGCGTAGAACGGCTCCAGCTGCGCACGGACTGCGCGCTCCACCTCGCCGCTCGCCACGGCCTTGGACAGGACTCGGGGAGCCATCCGCACCGCGTAGGCGACGAGGTCGTCGCGGCCGAGGTCGACGTCGTCGAGCAGCGCCGCGGCGGGCATGTCGGAGTAGGTGCGGAAGAAGCCGTCGACGAAGGCGTCGACCACCGCCTGAGCCGGGGCGCTCGCGGCGGCCGTGATGACGATGTCCTGCGCCAGGCCGGCGATGCGCAGGGCGTCCTCGGCGGACAGGACGTTCGACGGGTCGCCGGCCGGGCGGTCCGCGTACAGGTCGAACACTTCGAGCATCGCGGTGCGGGTCTGCGGATCGTTCAGGGTGGCGATGATGATCTTGTTCAGGCGGCCCATCGCGAACTCGGCGCCCTTGGCGGCGGTGTCGCCGAAGAGCTGCTCGAACTGTTCGCCGGTCTTGCCGATGATCTTGCCCGCGGCGTTGCTGCCGAGGTTCACCAGCGAGCCGACGCCGGGGATCTTGTCGGCGACGGCCCGGTTGCCGGCCAGCACGTCGTTGACGATGCGTCCGACGAACCGCGACGAGAGCGAAGCCACCAGCGGGCTGCGCGTGAGATCGTCGAGGAGCCGTTCCAGCACGGGCGTCAGGGCGAGCGTCTCGTCGGTGAGGCGTGCGACGTTGTCGCGGTGGATCAGCTCGCGCAGGGTGAAGTCGCCGGCCGGGTTGTCCATCACGATGCCGGCTCCCGCCTCGGTCATCGTGGTGACCGCGCTGCTGGCGGGCACGCGGCTGAGCACCAGGGCGGCCAGCGACCGCACGTCGTCGGCGTCGAACAGTTCGCCGACCGTGCACTTCTCGGCGGTCTCCAGCACGTCGTCGACCATCTGCGTGACGAGTTGCGGCACGTCGTCGCCGGTCAGTCGGTCCAGGGTCCAGTGAACTTGTGCGTCGAGCAGGCGCCCGGCGATGTCTGTGGTCGTCATCGCGGTCAGCTTAGCTGCGGGCCTCCGGCGGTGCGTCGTAGGTCGCCCACGGGGGCCCGGGCGTGAACAGGTCGTCGAGCCAGATGGTCGTCGAGCCAGATGCCGGTGGTGCCGATGGACGGCCGGGCGGTGATCCACGACCACCCGCGCTCGACGACCGCCTCCACGGGTGCATTCCTTGCATTTGACGAGGAGGTCGACGGCCCCATTGTGGCTGTTAGGCTCAGGTTTGTGCCGGGAAGCGCGGAGATGGCGAGGTGTCTCACCGACTTCGCCGAGCGCGGAATCCCCGACGCGGACGAGCGGGCCCGGCGGCTGATCACCATCTCGTCGTTCAGCGCGGCCGGGGTCACCTTGGCCTTCGCGGTCGTCACGCTGGTCGCCGGCGGCGTCCTCACGAGGCTGTCGCTGGTGCAGTTCGTGTTGGCGCTCGCCCTGGCGCTGGTGCCGTTGACGCACCGGTTCGGTCGGATGGTGTCGGAGACGTTGTTCGTGCTCACCGCGACGGCTGCGCTGTGCATCGTCACCGCCTATGTCGGCACCGATTCGGGGCTGACCTTCTACTTCTTCGTGATGGCTGCGGCGTCGCCCATGGTGGTGGGCGTCCGGCGGCCCGCGCTGCTGGCGGCGGTCGTCGCCATCTGCATCGTCGCCGTCGTGGCGCTCTATCTGCTGGTGCCCGCGGACACCGGCCGCGGAACCGGCTGGCTGATGTCCGGCGGATTCGTGGTGAACGTGGCCGTCGCGTCGATCCTCGCGGTGATCGTCGTCGGCTACGGTCTCCGCCAGATCGAACGTGCCGAGGCGGCGCTGGAGGACCAGTACGCGCGCTCCGAAGCGCTGCTGGACAACATCCTGCCGCGCAGCGTCGCCGACCGGCTCAAAGAGCCCGGGCACACCGAGGTCGCCGACGCGTACGACGACGCGTCGATCCTGTTCGCCGACATCGCCGGCTTCACCGCCATGTCGAGCCGCAGCGCGCCGACCGACGTCGTGCGGTTCCTGGACCGGCTGTATTCGGCGCTCGACGACCTCGCGCAACGGCACGGCCTGGAGAAGATCAAGACGACCGGCGACTCGTACATGGTGGTCAGCGGCGTGCCCGAGCCGCGGCCCGACCATCTGGAGGCGCTGGCCCGCTTCGCCCTGGAGATGCGCGAGGTGTGCGAGCAGGTGCACGGCACCGACGGCGCAGTGATGCCGATGCGCATCGGCCTGGCCGCCGGGCCGGTGGTCGCGGGCGTCGTCGGCTCCAGGAAGTTCTTCTACGACGTGTGGGGCGACGCGGTGAATGTGGCCTCGCGCATGGAGTCGACGGGCGTCGTCGGCCGCATTCAGGTGACCCAGGCGGTGCGCGACGCACTCGCCGGGCGGTTCTGCTTCGAAGACCGTGGCATCGTCCAGGTCAAGGGCAAGGACGATCAGCACACCTGGTTCCTGTTGGGAGAGAAG
Source organism: Gordonia sp. (in: high G+C Gram-positive bacteria) (assembly GCA_047605365.1). Classification (GTDB taxonomy): domain Bacteria; phylum Actinomycetota; class Actinomycetes; order Mycobacteriales; family Mycobacteriaceae; genus Gordonia. The sequence continues at coordinate 6,653 of JASGFV010000113.1, read as the reverse complement.
TGAAGCCGGTCATTCGGTCGGCACATTCTGGACTGATCGACCCCTACTCTGAGCGACATGGAGTCAGTCGAGAGGCCGTGGCGATCGGTGACGCACCCGGTCGCGATCGGCGCGGCCGTGACCGCGTTGCCGGCGAGCTTCTACGGGCTGATGTTCGGAAACGACCTGTTCGACGCCGGCCCGGCGGGGGCTCTTCTGCTCGCCGGGGCCGCCCTCGCGGCCGTCGCGGCACTGCTGTCGTTGCTGTCGGTCTTCGCGGCACTCGTCGGTGTGGAAGGCTTCGCGACCGTATTCCAGTGCGTATGCCGGTACTTCGCGGCGGCAGCGACCGTGGGGCTGGTCGTGGGAGGGGTGGTGGTCGCGCGCGACTGGTCCACGATGCGCTTCATGAACGACTGGGGCGCGTTGGGGGCATCGATCGCGGCCGCCGTTCTCGGGTGGCTTGCGCTGCTGGCGGCCGGGTGGTCGAGCGGGCGAGGCGTCGGCGTGATGTCGGGCCTCGGCGTCCTGCTGGTGACGGTGCTGACCGGGACGGCGGCGACGGTCGGATTCGCGGTCGCCTCGGTCGATCCGTGGCAGCCGATGCCGGGCGGGCCGTCGTTGAACGCCGAGCACGTCGTCGACGATCCGGCGGGTGGAGCGCAGGTCGTCGCGCGTTTCTCACTGCCGAAGAATTCGGTCCTGCAGACCGTCCACCAGGGCTTCGTCGTGAACGACGAGAACCGTGTCACCGTGTACGACGAAGAGCTGTCGCCGCGTTGGACGCTCGATCTGTCCGGACTCCGCCCTCGCGGCGGCACGGCGACGACGGTCATGACCACCGGGGACGGCAGGTCTGACGACATTCCGGTGCGGGTCGTCGTCTGGCGGGGTTCGGTGTCGGCCGCCTATTTCTTCGATCACGGCCGCCTGGAGTTGAAGGGGTACGGCGTGCCCGCTCCCGTAGCGGATCGATCCCCGGTCCTCGAGGAGAACGGGTATCGGATCGTCGGGGACCGGGTCGAGGAGGTCCGCACCACAGTCCGGGAGCCGGTGGCCGACGTGTGTCCGGCAGCGGAGAAGCCCGTCGCTCTGGTGGCCGTCGCACAGACCGTGGTCGTCGAGTGCTCCGGACACAGCTACGCCATGCTCGCAGACGCGTGAGGCCGGGCCGCCTACCATTGAGAACGTGACTGCTCCGCACGCCCGCGCCCTGGACCGCGACACGATTCTCTGCGTCTCGCTCGCCGCCCGGCCGTCGAACATCGGCACTCGATTTCACAACTACCTCTACAACGCGCTCGGCCTGAACTACGTCTACAAAGCGTTCGCGCCGAAATCGCTGGCCGACGCAGTCGCCGGGATCCGGGGGCTGCCGATCCGCGGCGCCGCGGTGTCGATGCCGTACAAAGAGGCCGTGATCGACCTGGTCGACGTGATGGAGCAGTCGGCAGACGCCATCGGCTCGGTCAACACCATCGTCAACGACGACGGTGTGCTCCGCGCCTACAACACCGACTACCAGGCCGTTTTCGACCTGCTCGCCGATTCGGGGTTCGACCGGGAGTGGTCGGTCGCGGTCGCCGGAAGCGGCGGTATGGCCAAGGCCGTGGTCGCGGCGCTGCACGCGAGCGGATTCCGCGACGTCACCGTGGTCGCTCGGAACGAGGCGACCGGCCCGGAGTTGGCGTTCGCCTACGGCTTCAACCACGTGACCGATCTCGGCGGGCACCGGCCGCAGCTACTGGTCAATGCGACGCCGAAGGGGATGGCTGGTGCAGACTCGGCGGCGTTGCCGTTCGACGCCGCCGCGGTCGACGCCGCGCTCGCCGGCTTCGACGTGGTCGCGATGCCCCCGGACACCCCGCTGGTGCGCGTGCTCCGGGCTGCGGGCAAGCCGGTGATCAGCGGCGACGCGGTGATCGCCGGGCAGGCCACCGCGCAGTTCGAGCTCTACACCGGGGTTCGGCCGTCGCCGGAGCTGGTGCGAGAGGCGTCCGAGTACTCCCGCGCCGAGTAGCTTCCGTCGTTACGGGATCGCTGGGCGACGTCACTCTGGCATATCGCCATCGTGACCTGGCTCAGCGTCCCCTCAACGTTGAGTCGGTCCGGTGCCCCGGCGTTCTGACAGGGTGGCGAGGTCGATCTCCATCGGAAACGGGAGATCCACGGTGAGACGCCGAGCGGCACGGGACGACCGCTCGACATAGCTGTCCGGCCCGAGATCCATGATCGACACCGATCGGTCCGGCTGCACGATCCAGTAGTGGGGGATTCCGGCCGTCGCATACTCGTGACGCTTCATCACATTGTCGACTCCGCCGGAATCGGGAGGCACGGAACCCCTCGGGCGCCTGACGGCGGATCTGATCCCAGAGCTCGCAACACGCGTGCTGGTGAGCCGGTTTCGGTCTCGGCGCCACGATCAGGACCCCCTCCTGAAGCTCGGTGCGGCCGAGCCCGTCCTCCGGCAGTGCGGCCCAGTCGTCGAGCGTGAGCAATCCCGGGGGGACGGGAGGCGTCGACGGCTGGGTGGTCATGGCATCGAGTCTAGGTTCGACGGCGCCGACCGACCAGGACGTTGTCCACAGGACCCAAATCGTTGCCAGAGGCGGATCAATGGCGCTTCCGGTCCCGAAGTGCGAATCAGAGCAGGGTCATCTCGTCGAAGTACTCGGTATGGCCCGCCACGTCGGTGGAAACGTTGTGATCGGTGATGTTGGGAATGTCTGTTTGGAAGCCGGCGAGGCCGACCGCTGTGCTACCGACCATGGCGGCGGTGTACGCGTACGTCAGGACGCCGTCACTCAATGAGTGGTAGTTGTTGACCGTGCCGGTGACGGCACTGCCGAGCATCGACCAGTCACCTTTGCGGCCACGAGCGGTGCCCAAGAGATGCATCTCTTCGATTTGAGGTGCCGTCGGGCTCGTGGCGAGTGCCTCGGCTGCTCCGATCATCACTCGTCCGCCCCGACTGTGACCGATCAAAATCAGGCGATCCAGCCGTGTGCGGGCGAGGATCGTTGCGAGCGCGGCACCGGTACGGTCGGCTCTCACCAGAGCGGTGTGCCAAGGGTTTTTGATCAGTCCTGCGGCGGCCATCGCGATGCCGATCGGTCCGAGGAAACCTGCCGCGGCCTCCCCAGCTGGTAGCAGCGGCCCCTCCGAAGCCTCCGAACGTGACGCCGATGGCTCCGCCTTGCTGAGTGTGGCAGCCATGTGTGCACTCTTTGGTGTGAATTGCGCCCACCTTAGAACAGGCCTCCGACAACTCGGGCGGGGAGTGTGAAACGGGCGCCTGTGTGCAACGACGTTCGCCGTGCCGACGAGGCTCCGGAGCTCCGGGAGTCGCAGCGTGGCCGTCGGAGTCCGAGCCGATTGTCCACAGCGCCGCCGGAAACAATAGGATGGGGAGCCGTGACTCCCGCCGATCTCGCTGCGGCAATACGTGCCGCGACCCTCGCCGTCTTCGCCGACCACGGCCTGGACTCCTCACTGGTGCCCGAGACCGTCGTGGTGGAGCGTCCGCGCAGCCCCGAGCACGGCGACTACGCCACCAACATCGCACTTCAGGTCGCCAAGAAGGCCGGTGTGCCGCCGCGCGATCTGGCCACCTGGCTGACCGAAGAGCTGGCCAAGAACCCGGGCATCGCCTCGGCCGAGATCGCCGGTCCCGGGTTCGTGAACCTGCGGCTCGCCGCGGCCGCGCAGAACGCCGTCGTCGCCACGGTGCTGGAGCAGTCCACCGACTACGGTAAGGGCGCCGAGCTCGCCGACTCGATCGTGAACCTCGAGTTCGTCTCGGCCAACCCCACCGGCCCCATCCACCTCGGCGGTACTCGGTGGGCCGCGGTCGGCGACGCACTCGGCCGGGTGCTGTCCGCGCGCGGTGCGACAGTGACCCGCGAGTACTACTTCAATGACCACGGCGGGCAGGTGACCCGGTTCGCGGAGTCGCTGCTGGCCTCCGCGCTCGGCGCGCCGACCCCGGAGAACGGCTACGCCGGCGACTACATCGACGAGATCGCCGCGGCGGTCGTGGAGAAGAATCCCGGCGTCCTCTCCCAGCCCGCTGACGAGCGCCTGGAGACCTTCCGCGCGAGCGGCGTCGACATGATGTTCGGCCACATCAAGCGCACGCTGCACGAGTTCGGCACCGACTTCGAGGTCTACACCCACGAGAACTCGATGTTCGAGCGCGGCCTGGTCGAGGAGGCGATCAACGAACTCAAGGCCAGCGACAACCTCTACGAGGCCGACGGCGCCTGGTGGCTGCGGTCCACCAATTACGGCGACGACAAGGACCGCGTCGTGATCAAGAGCGACGGCGAGGCGGCCTACATCGCCGGCGACATCGCCTACCTCAAGGACAAGCACGACCGCGGCTTCAACCATCTCATCTACATGCTGGGCGCCGACCACCACGGCTACGTGGTGCGCCTCAAGGCGGCCGCGGCGGCGCTCGGCTACGACGCCGACAGCGTCGAGGTGCTGATCGGCCAGATGGTGAACCTGGTCAAGGACGGCAAGCCGGTCCGGATGAGCAAGCGCGCCGGTACGGTCGTCACGCTCGACGACCTGGTGGAGGCCGTCGGCGTCGACGCCGCGCGGTACGCGCTGATCCGCTCGTCGATCGACGTCAACATCGACGTCGACATCGATCTGCTGCGCAAGCAGTCGTCGGACAACCCGGTGTACTACGTGCAGTACGCGCACGCGCGGCTGTGTGCGCTGTCGCGCAATGCCCAGCAGTTCGGCGTGAAGCCCAGCGTCGACCATCTCGACCTGCTCGACGATCCCGCCGAAGGCGACCTGATACGCACCATCGGCGACTTCGGGGAGGTGGTCTCGACAGCAGCGGAACTGCGTGAGCCGCACCGGATCTCGCGGTACCTGGAGTCGCTGGCCGGCGCCTACCACCGCTTCTACGCGCGCTGCCGGGTGCTTCCGCAGGGCGACGAAGAGGTCGCCGACGTCCACTCCGCGCGCCTCGCCCTGTGCGACGCGACGCGACAGGTTCTCGCCAACGGCCTCGAGCTGGTCGGCGTGAGCGCACCGGAGCAGATGTGAAAGCGCATCCGGCAGGCCCCCGGCACGCAGAGATCCTGGCGGCGCCCCATCTCGCCGAGCGGCCGAGCACGCCCGAGGCGATGATCGAGATTCCGTCGAACGTCTACCCGCGCAACGCCTTCCGCGGCGACGACGGGGTGCTGCGGATCGGCGGCGTCCCGGTCACCGAACTGTCGGACACCTACGGCACGCCGCTGTTCGTCTACGACGAGAACGATTTCCGCTCCCGCTGCGCCGACATGCAGAACGCGTTCGGCAAGTACGGCCGCGTGCACTACGCGTCGAAGGCGTTCCTGTGCACCGAGGTGGCCCGCTGGGTCCGCGACGAGGGGCTGTCGCTGGACGTGTGCAGCGGCGGCGAGCTCGCCGTCGCACTGCGCGCCGACTTCCCTGCCGAGCGGATCGCGTTGCACGGCAACAACAAGAGCGAAGAAGAGCTCGATGCCGCACTGGCCGCGGGCATCGGTCACGTGGTGCTCGACTCGATGGTCGAGATCAAGCGTCTGGACCGTCTGGCACGCGAGCGCGGCCTGGTGGCCGATGTGCTGATCCGGATCACGCCGGGCGTCGAGGCGCACACCCACGAGTTCATCTCGACGGCGCACGAGGACCAGAAGTTCGGCTTCCCGATCGCCGGCGGCAAGGCCATGGACGCCGTGCGGGCGGTCTTCGCGACCGACAACCTGCGGCTGGTCGGCCTGCACAGTCACATCGGCTCGCAGATCTTCGAGATCGACGGCTTCCAGCTGGCGGCGCAGCGCGTGCTCGGCCTGCTCGCCGAGATCGTCGGCGAATTCGGCGTCGAGAAGACCAGCCAGATCGAGACGCTGGATCTCGGTGGGGGACTGGGTATCTCGTACCTGCCCAGCGACGACCCGCTGCCCGTGCAGCAACTCGCCGACTCGCTCGCCGGCATCGTCAAGCGCGAGTCCGAGCAGCTCGGACTGCCGATGCCGACGATCGCCGTCGAACCCGGCCGCGCCATCGCCGGACCGGCCGCGGTCACCCTCTACCGGGTCGGCACGCTCAAGGACGTCGCCCTCGACGGCGGCGCCACCCGCCGCTACGTCTCGGTCGACGGCGGCATGAGCGACAACATCCGCACCGTCCTGTACGACGCCGAGTACGACGTCCGGCTCGCTTCGCGGACGTCCGGCGCCCGCGCCGTCGTGTGCCGCGTGGTGGGCAAGCACTGCGAGAGCGGCGACATCATCGTGCGCGACTGCTGGCTCCCCGAAGACCTGACGCCGGGCGACCTGTTGGTCGTCGGAGCGACCGGCGCATACTGCTATGTGATGTCCAGCCGCTACAACCTGGTCGCCCGGCCGGCCGTGGTGGCGGTGAAGGACGGATCCGCCCGCCTCATCCTGCGGCGGGAGACCATCGACGACTTTCTGCAACTGGAGGTGAGCGGCGAATGAGCGACGCATCAGATCGGCCGATCGGCGTGGCCGTGCTCGGTATGGGCAATGTCGGTACCGAGGTGGTCCGCATTCTGAGCGACGACGCGGCCGACCTGCAGGCGCGCGTCGGCGCGCCCGTGGTGCTGCGCGGTGTGGCGGTGGGGGGCAAATCGCGCCCCCCCCACCACGACCCCGCGCAGC
>JASGFV010000112.1:0-11493 GCA_047605365.1 Gordonia sp. (in: high G+C Gram-positive bacteria) | reverse complement strand
GCTCACCGGCCTGCGCGACCCGGCCGGACCGTGGGGTCCCGGCCGAGCCGCGGACGCCTACGACGCCTTCGAGGCCGCCCGCACCATCGGTGTGACCGCCGGCGTCGACCTGACGCTGACCCCGGACGCCCAGCTGCCGTGGCACCCCGGCCGTTGTGCTCGCCTCGAGGTAGACGGTCAGACCGTCGGCTACGCCGGCGAGCTGCACCCGGCCGTCCTCGAGCGCGCCGGACTGCCGGCCCGCCTGTGCGCTGTCGAGATCGACGTCGACGCTCTGCCGCTGCGCACCACGCTGCCCTCGCCGAAGGTGTCGCCGTTCCCGGCGGTGCTGCAGGACGTCAATGTGGTGGTCGCGCAGGAGGTTCCGGCCCAGCAGGTGCTCGACGCGCTGCGCGACGGCGCAGGCGAACTGCTGGAGTCCATTGCGCTGTTCGACATCTTCACCGGCGAGCAGGTGGGCGAGGGCAACAAGTCGCTGACCTTCGCGCTGACCTTCCGCGCCGGCGACCGCACTCTCACCGAACACGAGGCGAGCGCGGCCAAGCTGTCTGCCGTCGACGCCGCTGCCGCGGCCGTCGGCGCGCGCCTGCGCTGATCGGGAGTCGCTGAGTAGGTGGGAACGATCGTCAGGCTGCTGGTCGTCGGGCTGGTCGTCGCCCTTCTCACGTATTGGATGCACCGGCGTCTGGTGCGGGCGACCGGCCTGACCGGCGGCTGGGCGAAGATCGCCGACGCCGTACTGATCGTCGGCGGCGTTCTGCTGGTGGTCGCCTTCCAGGTCGGCGGCCTGCTCGATCCGTCGTGGGCCCGGCCGATCGGCTTCCTCGGCTTCACCTGGGGCGCGGTGCTGTTCTACCTCGTGCTCGGTGTGATCGTCACCGGCCTGGCGTCGTTGGTGGCCCGAGCCCTCGGAGCGGGTCCGGAGTCCTGCCGCCGCGGGACGGCCGTCGCCTCCGTGCTGGTGGTCGCGGCGTCCGTCGGCACCGTGGGTATCGGCCTGGTCGAGGCGTCGTCCCCGCAGGTCACGCGTGACGAGGTCGCGATCGACGGCCTGCCCGAATCGTTCGACGGCGTCCGCGTGGTCTTTCTCAGTGATCTGCACGTCGGCCCGGCCCGCGGCGTCGACTACACGCGTCGCGTGGTCGATCTGGTCAACGGAGCGCGACCGGACCTGATCGTGCTGGGCGGCGATCTGACCGACGGCACCGTCGAGCACGTCGGCGACGACCTGCTCCCGCTGGCCGACCTGCGCGCGCCGCTCGGCGTCTACGGCATCAGCGGGAACCACGAGTACTACGCCGACGACGGCGGCTCGTGGCTCGACTTCTGGCAGCAGCACCTCGGTATCACGCCGTTGCGCAACGAGCGTGTGGCGATCCAGCGCGGCGGTGTGTCGATCGACCTGGCCGGCGTCTACGACGCCACCGCGCCCGCGCCGTACGAGCCGAACGTCGACGCCGCTCTCGCGGGCCGCGACGAGAACCGGACGCTGATCCTTGCGGCGCACCAGCCGAAGCAGGCCGACGACGCGCAGGGCCGCGGCGTCGACCTCCAGCTCTCGGGGCACACCCACGACGGTCAGCTGTGGCCGTTCCGGTACGCGGTGATGCTGGCGCAGCCGGTCACCGTGGGCCGCGGGCAGGTCGGCGACGTGCCGGTCCTGGTGTCCCGAGGCGTCGGCGCGTGGGGCCCGCCGGTGCGGGTCGGAGCCCCGCCGGAGATCAACGTCGTGACGCTGCGCCGCACGGCGTGAACTAGGGGACGAATCACCGTCCAGACCGGTTGCCCGATCGGTATCGTCAGCCCATGCGGAAGATGCTGGTGCTGGTGTCGGCGCTGTTCTTGACCGTGCTGGCCGCGCCGGGCATGGCGTCGGCGGAGCCGAACCAGGCTCGGCTGGTCGAGGACTACAACTTCTTCGCCGGGATCCCGCACGAGCTCAGCCATCCCGGCGGTGACCTGCCGGGCTCCAACGACTGGCACTGCACGCCGTCGGCCGCGCATCCGCGTCCGGTGGTTCTGGTCCACGGCACGGGTGGAGCGAAGACGACTAACTGGGGCGCATACGTGCCGATGCTGCGGAATCGCGGCTACTGCGTGTACGCGCTGACCTACGGCGCGCTGCCCGGACTGGCGTGGCCGTTCACCGCGGTCGGCGGGATGGACCGGCAGGACCTCAGTGCCCGCCAGCTCGCAACCTTCGTCGAGCGAGTGCGCCGGTCTACCGGAGCGAAGACCGTGGATCTCGTCGGGCATTCGCAGGGCACCTACATGCCCGCGTACTACCTGAAGTACCTCGGCGGCGCCGACAAGGTCACCAATTACGTCTCGCTGGCCCCGCTGTGGCGCGGCAGCGGCGCCGTCGATCCGGTGATGAATCGCCTCGGCGAGGCGATCGGCGCGACGACGATGCCGTTCTGCGTGGGCTGCGGTGCGATGCTGCCCGGTTCGCCGTTCAACAAGAAGATCTGGCGGGGCGGCAGCCCGTACGTGCGGGGCGTCACGTACACCAACATCAGCACGCGGTACGACGAGGCGGTGGTGCCGTACACCAGCGGCCAGGTCCCCGGCCGGGCGGGCGAGAAGGTCACCAATATCGTCGTGCAGGAGACCTGCGCGCAGGATCACAGCGAGCACGCCGCGATCGCCGGCTCGCGTCGTGCCGCGTACATGGTGCTCAACGCGCTGGACCCGGAGCATCCGGTGAAGGTGCCGTGCGAGTATGTGCCGCCGTTCACCGGGTGACGCCGGGAATCGCCCGTAGTGCGGTTGGCAGGCCAACGACGCCCGCCGACCTCGGGTGGCGGCGCATTGATACGGTCGACGAAGTCCTATTCACAAGGGGGAACATGGCACCGGTAGGCTTCGCCGACAAAGTCGCATTCGTGTGGAAGGTGGCCGACAAGCTGCGCGGAACGTTCAAGCAGCACGAATACGGGTCGGTGATGCTCCCGCTCCTCGTGTTGCGCCGGATGGATGCCGTGCTGGCTCCGACGAAGGACGCGGTGATCGCTGAGGCGGTGCGGGTCGGCGCGTTGCAGCCGGACCGCAAGACGCTGGGGCAGACGCCCGACGGCGGCGTCGACCTGCTGCTCAAACGGGCGTCGCAGCAGAGCTTCTACAATCTGTCGCCGCTGACCTTTGCAACGATGCTTCAGAACGACAAGGAGCTCGCCGAACAGCTCGCCAGCTACATTCGCCGGTTGTCGCCCGCCGCCTACGCCGTCTTGGAGGCGTACAACTTCGACGACAAGATCGCTCGCATGGAGCGGGCCGGAATCCTGTACCAGGTCGTCGCCGACTTCGCGGACCTCGACCTGCGGCCGGACGTCGTGAGCAACGAAGCGATGGGGTACGTCTTCGAGGAACTGTTGCGCAAGTTCTCGGAAATGAGCAACGAGACCGCGGGTGAGCACTACACCCCGCGCGAGGTGATCGACTTGATGGTCGCCTTGTTGCTTTACGGTCGCACGCACGACGAACTCACCGAGAACCCCAAACCGGTGCGCACCGTGTACGACCCCGCCGCCGGTACCGGAGGCATGCTGATGGGTGCGCTTCACGGGATCACCGAAGCGAATCCCGGTGCGACGGTCAAGGTGTACGGGCAGGAGCTCAATGCCGAGACGTGGGCGATCGCCCAGTCGGACCTGATGATGCAGGACACCGACCCGAATCAGATGGCGCAGGGCAATTCTCTGACCGACGACGCCTTCGCCGGCAAGCGATTCGACTTCTTGTTGGCGAATCCGCCGTACGGAGTGAACTGGAAGACCTACGCGAAGCCGATCGAGGATGAGAAGGACCGGCTCGGCTTCACCGGTCGCTTCGGCGCCGGCACGCCGCGCGTTTCCGACGGGTCGCTGCTCTTCCTGCAGCACATGATCGCGAAGATGAAGGCGTCCGGCTCGCGCATCGGGATCGTGCTGTCCGGCTCACCGCTGTTCTCCGGCGCGGCCGGCTCTGGCGAATCGGAGATTCGCCGGTGGATTCTGGAGAACGACTGGCTGGAAGGCATCGTCGCGCTCCCGGATCAGATGTTCTACAACACCGGAATCTCCACCTACGTGTGGGTCCTGAGCAACGACAAGTCCGGTGACGCGCGCGGCATGGTGCGCCTGATCGACGCCCGCGAATTCGGCACCAAGATGCGGAAGTCGCTGGGGGACAAACGAAAAGAGCTCACGCCCGACGCCATCGGGACGATCGCGCAGTTGTACGGCGGTGCGTTCGACGAGTTCGCCGACGATCCGCGAGTGAAAGTGCTGTCGCGCGAGGCGTTCGCGTTCCTGCGAATCACCGTGGAGCGCCCGCTTCGACGACGGTGGGAAGTGACCGCCGAGGCGCTGGCCTCGGTCCCTGAGCTTGTCGAAGGGGCCAGCGACTTCACAGCGCTGATCGGAATGAGTTTCGATTCGGAAAATGCCCTATTTGCGGAAATAGAGTCTCTCTCTCTCTCTCTCTCTCTCTCTGCCAAAGAGAAGAAGGCATTCGCCAAGGAATGCGCGGTCTCGGACTCGGACGCCCCGATCGTGCGCAAGCGCGGCGGAGCGGTCGAACCCGATCCGGACCTGCGCGATCAGGAGAACATTCCCGTCCCGCCGGGCTTCTTCGATCTCGACGAGGACGCGCGCGCCGAGGTTCTGAACTCTTCGGCTGAGCAGCACCTCGCCGAGGAAATTCACCCGTACATCGTCGACGCCTGGATCGATCACGCCAAGACCAAGGTCGGCGTCGAGATCCCCTTCACCCGGCAGTTCTACGTGTATGAGCCGCCCCGCCCGGTCGCCGAGATCGCCGCCGAAATCAAGGAGCTCGAAGGTCAGATCCAGGACTGGATGCGGGGGCTTGGGCTATGAGACTACGGGTTGGGCAGGCGGCGGATGTTCGTCTCGGTAGGCAGCGGGCACCGCAGTACGAGATCGGTGAGCACATCGTCCCGTATCTTCGCTCAGCGAACGTGGGCGATGGGGAGTTGGACCTTTCGGACGTGAAGCGGATGAACTTCACTCCTGTCGAGCAGAGCATCTTCGAGGTTCGGGCCGGCGACGTGCTGATGACCGAGGGCAGTGGCAGCCGTGACACCGTCGGTACGTCAGCGGTGTGGCGTGATGAGATCCCGTCGCCGATTTGCTTTCAGAACACACTGCTCCGCCTGCGGCCACGTGCTGGTGTCAGCGATGGACGATTCCTCGCTTGGTGGGGACGCCACGCGCGCGGGTCTGGGCAGATCGCGGCGGTTAGCAGTGGTGCCAACATTCTCCATATCGGTTCGGATGGGCTCAAGCGTCTCCAGATGGAGATTCCAGCACTGGAGGAACAGCGGCAGATCGCGGATTTCCTCGATGACCGGGTCTCCCGGATTGACCGGATCGTCGCCGGCCGCCATGCACAGGTCGAAGGCCTCGAAGACGCTATCGCTCGGCTCTCCTTCGATTGCGTCCGCGGCGCGTCCGTGGAGGGGCCTCGCAGACATACGGTGTTGGAATGGCTCGGCGTCATTCCCTCGGATTGGGCTGTCCTCAGCGTCAATACGCACTTCTCTGTGGAACTGGGAAAGATGCTCGACGAGAAGAAGCAGTCGGGTGATCATTCGATTCCGTACCTGCGGAACACCAATGTCCAATGGGATCGAGTCGAGATCGACGACCTCAAGTCGATGGACATCGCACCGGGCGAGTACGCGCGTTTCACCGTGACGCCCGGCGACCTCTTGATCTGTGAGGGCGGTCAACCGGGCCGGTCGGCGATCTGGGACGGCGATCTTCAGCCGCTCGGCTACCAGAAGGCGCTCCATCGCGCTCGCTCACGTGGAGAGAGCCGGCCGGCGTGGTTGCTCGAATGCCTTCGGGTGGCGGTGAATCTCAACGTCTTCTCAGGCGGCGCCGAGCAGACGACGATCGCACACCTGACCAATGAGCAATTGCGTGGTCAGCGATTCCCCTTCCCGTCGTTGTCGCAGCAAGATCCGCTTCTCGCCGCGCTTGAGGAGTCCCGTGCCGGCTATCGATCAGCGATGCGGGCGATCGCAACGTCGATAGACCTTCTCACCGAGTACAAATCGGCCCTCATCACCGCCGCCGTCACCGGTGAGCTGGACGTGACCACAGCAGGTTCTGGAATCCCGGAGTAGGCATGAGCAATCTCAACGAGGCGACGTTCGAGGGCAATATCGAGGCGCACCTGCTGGCCAACGGGTGGGGATCGGCATCGTCGACCGACTACGACCGTGATCTAGGACTGTTCCCAGACGAGGTAGTCGCCTATGTCCAGAATTCCCAGCCGAAGGCGTGGAAGCAGTTGGTCACTCGGCACGGCGGCGAGGCCACGGCCCGCAACCGCTTCCTGAAGACCCTCGCCGACGCGATCGACCATCGCGGTACCGTCAGCGTGCTGCGCAGCACGGTCAAAGACTCCGGTGTGACCGTGCGAATGTGCTGGTTCAAGCCAGCCAACACCCTCGCGCCCGAACTCGAGGTGAGGTACGCCGCGAACCGGCTCGTCGTCGTCCGGCAGTTGCATCACTCGGAGTCGAACCCGTCGGATTCGCTCGACCTGGTGCTCGTCGTCAACGGGATTCCGGTCGCGTCGGCGGAACTCAAGAATCCGCTGACCGGACAGAACCTCGACGACGCGATGACCCAGTACCGCACCGACCGAAATCCGCACGACAAGATCTTCGCCGGGCGGATGCTGGTGCACTTCGCCGTCGACCCGCACCGCGTGGCGATGACCACGCGGTTGGCGGGGGAGGAGACCAGATTTCTCCCGTTCAATCAGGGCTCGAACGGTCCGGGTCATCCTGGGGCTGCGGGCAATCCATCGTCCACGGGATATCAGACCGCGTATCTCTGGGAACAGGTCTGGCAGCGCGACGCGTGGCTGCAACTGATCGAGAACTTCATCCATGCGGAGAACGGCCGGGTGCTGTTTCCGCGGTATCACCAGTGGAATGCGGTTCGCTCGATTCTGGCCGCGACCTACGCGGACGGACCCGGCGTCGACCGGCTGATCCAGCACTCGGCGGGGTCGGGGAAGTCGAACACCATCGCGTGGTCGGCGCACTCGCTCTCCCGACTGCACGATGCGGCCGACCAGCCGATCTTCGACAAGGTCGTGGTGATCACCGATCGGCGGGTGCTGGATCGTCAGCTGCAGGAGACCGTAGCCGGTCTCGACCACACCCCGGGCACCATCGTCCGTGTCGACAAGCACTCGTCGCAGCTGAAGGAGGCGCTCGAAGGCAATGCGGCGCGGATCATCATCACCACGTTGCAGAAGTTCCCTGTCGTCGCCCAGGTCGCGGCTCTGGAGTCTGCGGCCGGCGACGGCAAGGAGATCGCCGGACGGCACTTCGCGGTGATCGTGGACGAGGCGCACTCGTCGACCACCGGCGACGCGGTCAAGAAGCTGAAGAAGGTGCTCGGTGGGCAGGCGGTGGCGCTCGACGAAGCCGAAGCCGCCGAATCCGAGGCAGAAGCGGCCGCCGAGGCGGACGACGCCTTGATGGCCAGCGCCCGTCAGCGTGGTCGGCAGAAGAACTTGTCGTTCTTCGCATTCACCGCGACGCCGAAACCCAAGACGCTGGAGACCTTCGGCCGGCTCGATGCCGACGGCGTCCGACGCCCGTTTCACACGTATTCGATGAGGCAAGCGATCGACGAGGGGTTCATCCTCGACGTGCTCGCGAATTACGCGACATACGCGACGTACTACAAGCTCGCCAACTCCAGCCTGCACAACGACCCCGAACTCGACACGGCGAAAGGCCGGACGGCGCTGGCGCGCTTCGCGTCGCTGCATCCGTACATGCTCGAAGCGAAAGCGGAGGTGATCGTCGAGCACTTCCGGCAAAAGACCGCCGCCAAGATCGACGGTCGCGCGAAGGCGATGGTGGTGACGCGGTCCCGCCTGCACGCGGTGCGGATGAAGGCGGCGATCCAGGCTTACATCGAGCGCAAGGGTTACGACGCCGGCGACAATCCGGTGCGCGCTCTCGTCGCCTTCTCCGGAACGGTGATCGATCCGGATGCGCCTGAAGTGAGCTGCACCGAGGCGATGATGAACGGCTTCCCCGAGTCGCAGCTGCCCAAGGAGTTCCGGGACAACTTCCAGGTGCTCGTCGTGGCCGAGAAGTATCAGACCGGCTTCGACGAGCCGCTGCTGCACACGATGTACGTCGACAAGAAGCTGCACGGAGTCAAAGCGGTGCAGACGCTGTCGCGGTTGAATCGGACGCGCCCGGGCAAGGAGGACACCTTCGTCCTCGACTTCGCGAACACCTCCGATGAGGTTCAGGCGGCGTTCGAACCGTTCTACGAGCAGTCGCTGGCGCAGCCGACGGATCCGAACGTGCTGTACACGATGGAGCACGACCTGATGTCCGCCGGTGTTCTGGCCGTCGACGAGATGACGGCGGCCGCGACGGCCCTGTTGTCAGACGATCCGATGGCGCAGCCGCAGATCTACGCCAACGTGGTCCCGGCGGTGATGCGGTTCGAGGCGCTCGACGAGGACGGTCAGATCGCGTTCCGGACCGCGCTGACGCACTACTGCCGCGCGTACGCGTTCGTCGCGCAGGTGATGCCCTGGAGCGATGCGAGTCTCGAACGGCTCTTCTTGTTCGGCAAGGTGCTGCTCGTCGAACTGCCCGCTGCGGATTCCGACCCGATGCCGCAGTTGAGTCGTGCGGTACAGCTCACGCACCTGCGGTTGTCGGTGACCGACGAAGGCTCGATCGCGTTGGGGGGTGAGAGCGATCCCGGCGTCGCACTCCCAGGCGAGGGCAAGGGCTCCGCCAACGAGCCCGAACGTGACAGATTGTCGGCACTGATCGACGTGATGAACGAGAAGTACGGCGCCGATCTGGGCGACCCGGACAGAGTCTGGATCGATCAGCAGCGCGCCGTGATCCTCGACGACGATGAGATGGCCGCCGTCGCCCAGCACAATGACCGCAGCCAATATGAACTGATCCTGGAGGAGAAGATCAAGGAGTTCCTGCTCGAACGGCACGAGAAGAACGGCGTGCTGTTCGACCTGTTCTTCACTAACCCGGACTTCCAGCGCATGCTGTTGGCTCACCTCGGCGATACGTACGACGACCTCCGGCGGGCTGGATGAGCCGCACGCAGCGCTACAGTCGAGGGCATCCGACCCAGTCACCTCGGCGCGGTGAATCGCAGCGGCACCCTTCCTGAATTAATTTGCACTATCGTGCATAATGATTGCATGACAGTGAGGATTGCGGTTGCCGGTGCGAGCGGCTACGCGGGCGGCGAGATTCTTCGCCTCCTGCTGGGCCACCCGCGGCTGGCGACGGGAGAGATCGAGATCGGTGCGCTGACGGCGGGATCGAACGCCGGAACTCGCCTCGGCGACCACCAGCGGCACCTGATACCGCTGGCCGACCGCATTCTCGAGGACACCACGCCCGAGGTGCTCGCCGGGCATGACGTCGTGTTTCTGGGCCTCCCGCACGGGCAGTCCGCGGTGATCGCGAATGCGCTGCCGCCGACCACCCTGATCATCGACTGCGGCGCCGACTTCCGGCTCCAGGACGCCGGCGAATGGGTCCGGTACTACGGCGGAACGCACGCCGGCACCTGGCCGTACGGCATGCCGGAACTGCTCGACAACCGCGAGCGGATCGCCGAGGCGACGCGCATCGCGGTGCCCGGCTGCTACCCGACGGTCTCCATCCTCACCCTCGCCCCGGCGATCGCCGCGGGCCTGATCGCCCCGCAGGTGAACATCGTCGCGGTGTCCGGCACCTCGGGCGCGGGCCGGGCTGCCAAGGTCGACCTGCTCGGCTCGGAGGTGATGGGCTCGGTCCGGGCCTACGGCGTCGGCGGCGTCCACCGGCACACCCCGGAGATCATTCAGGCGCTGTCGGCGGTCGCGCAGGCCCCGATCGACGTGTCGTTCACGCCGGTCCTCGCGCCGATGACGCGCGGCATCCTGGCGACCTGCACCGCGCGCCTCGTCGGGAACGCGACGCTCGACGATGTGCGTGAGGTCTACGCCAAGGCCTACGACGACGAGCCGTTCCTGCACGTCCTGCCCGAAGGCCAGTTCCCGGCCACCGGCTCGGTGCTGGGCAGCAATGCGATCCAGATCGGCCTCGCCGTCGACGAGCGGTCCGGCAACCTGGTGGCAGTGGGCGCCGTCGACAATCTCGCCAAGGGCACCGGCGGCGCGGCCGTGCAGTCGATGAACCTGGCCCTGGGCTTCACCGAGACCGATGGACTGACCACCGTGGGCGTGGCTCCGTGACCGACGAGAGCCCTGTGACTGAGGAGAACACCGTGACCGACCAGCGCGACGATGCGTTCGACACAGACAAGTACCCCGAAGTGACGCCGCGCAACACCGCCGACGCGCACCTCGAGCATCTGATCGGGTCCCGCATGTTTCGTCGGCAGGGTGTCACTGCGCCGCTCGGCTTCCGGGCGGCAGGCATCGCCGCGGGCATCAAGGCCAGCGGCAAGGCCGACCTTGCGCTCGTGTTCAACGAGGGCCCGGACTTGGCCGCCGCCGGCGTATTCACCCGCAACCAGGTCAAGGCGGCTCCGGTCCTGTGGAGCCGGCAGGTGCTCAACGCTTCGACACGCTCAGCGAGCGGTGGCAAGCTCCGCGCGGTGATCCTGAACTCGGGCGGCGCGAACGCCTGCACCGGCTCGGGCGGCTTCCAGGACGCGCACGCGACGGCCGAGGCCGTCGCGTCGACGCTGTCGAACTGGGGGACTGAGACCGGTGCCGGCGAGGTCGCGGTGTGCTCGACCGGTCTGATCGGCGATCGTCTGCCGATGGACAAGCTGCTGCCCGGCGTCACCGAGATCGTGCACGAGATGGGCGGCGGCCTGGAGGGCGGCACCGACGCCGCGTGGGCCATCATGACCACCGACACGGTGCCCAAGCAGGCCGCCCTGCACCATCCCGGCGGCTGGAACGTCGGCGGCATGGCCAAGGGCGCGGGCATGCTCGCGCCGTCGCTCGCGACGATGCTGGTGGTGCTGACCACCGACGCCAAGGTCAGCGCCGAATCGCTCGACCTGGCGCTGCGTCGCGCCACCGCGCTGACCTTCGACCGGCTCGACGTCGACGGCTCGTCGTCGACCAACGACACCGTGCTGCTGCTCTCGTCCGGCGCCAGCCAGATCGAGGTGCCGCAGAAACAGCTCGACGCCGCGGTCTACGCCGTGTGCGACGACCTCGCGTTCCAGCTGCAGGACGACGCCGAGGGCGTCACCAAGCGCGCGTCGATCACGGTGACCGGCGCCCGGACCGAGGACGACGCGCTGGCCGTCGCGCGGACCGTCGCCCGCGACTCGCTGGTGAAGACCGCGCTGTTCGGCTCGGATCCCAACTGGGGCCGGGTGCTGGCCGCGATCGGCATCGCGCCGGTCCAGATCGATCCCGATCGGATCTCGGTGTCGTTCAACGGTTCCGCGGTCTGTGAGAAGGGCACCGGCGTGCCGGGCGCCCGCGAGG
>JASGFV010000111.1:0-11511 GCA_047605365.1 Gordonia sp. (in: high G+C Gram-positive bacteria) | reverse complement strand
GGGTGGCGGTGCCTATCCGGGAGCCAAGGCCGCCGAGATGCTGACCCTGGTCGCCGCCTACAGCGCCGATCCACTGGACCCGGATTGGCTGCTCGACGTGCTCGGCCTGCGCGACTGCGCGGACACGTCGTACCGCCGGCTCTCCGGTGGCCAGCAACAGCGCCTCGCCCTGGCATGCGCCCTGGTCGGCCGCCCGGAACTGGTCTTTCTCGACGAACCGACGGCCGGCCTCGATGCCCATGCGCGCATCCTGGTCTGGGAACTGCTCGCCCGCCTGCGGGACGACGGCGTCGCCGTGCTCCTGACCACTCACCTCCTCGACGAAGCCGAGGCACTCGCCGACCAGATCGTCATCATCGACGACGGCCGGGTCGTGGCGTCCGGTTCGGCCGCCTGACCGGCGCGGTCGCCCAGGACCGGCTCCGCGTGGTGACCCAGCGGCCCATCGATCCCGCGCGCCGCCGCCGCACTCGGCGAGAACTACCGTTGCGAAGCGGGCGGCGGATCGTCGTGCACGGTGATCGGTCAGATCGATCCCGCTCTGATCGCCCGGGTGGCCGCGTGGTGTGCCGAACACGACGTGCTGGCCACCGAGCTCAGCGTGGCATTGCACTCACTCGAAGAGGTCTTCATTTCGCTCACCGGACGAGAGGTCCGCGCATGACCGCTGCCGGAAATCGCTTCGCCCCGGGCACCTTCACGCCGAGCCCCCGGCCCGCGCCGCTCGGCCGGATGATCACGGCGCAGACCCGCATGGAACTGACCCTGCTGCTGCGCAACGGCGAACAGTTGCTTCTCACGTCTTCATCCCGATCGCCCTGCTCGTCGGCCTGTGTCTGCTGCCGATCACCGCGATCGGCGCCGACTCAGCCGCGCGTGCGAGCGAATTGGTGCCGGCGATCATGGCGGTCGCGATCATGTCGACGGCGTTCACCGGTCAGGCGATCGCCGTGGGCTTCGACCGGCGCTACGGCGCACTCAAACGCCTGGGTGCCACCCCGATTCCGCGCTGGGCATCATCGCCGGCAAATCACTCGCGGTAGTCATCGTCGTCGCCGGGCAATCGGTGCTCATCGGGCTGATCGGCGCCGCGCTCGGCTGGCGACCCGCGCCTGCTGTCCTGGGCATCGTCTTCCTCGCCCTGGGCACCCTCGCCTTCGCCACCCTCGGACTCTGGCTCGGGGGCACGCTGAAGGCCGAGGTCGTGCTGGCGCTGGGCAATCTGATCTGGTTTGTGCTGCTCGCCCTCTCCGGGCTCGTCGTGTTCGGTCACGACGTCCCCGGCGCCGCGCTGTGGATCGCGCGGTGCTCACCCTCGGGTGCTCTGACCGAAGGGCTCATGCAGGCCACGCGGCACGCCTCCTTCGACGTCCTGGGCGCCGTCGTTCTCCTCATCTGGGCCGCAGTCGGCGGTCTGGGCGCAGTCAGGTGGTTCAAGTTCGAATGAGCGACTGGTTCGGTTTCCGGCAGCCGACCCTGCGCTTCGTATGGGCCTGGGCCGTCGCCAACCTCGTCGCCAACGTGCTGCTGGTGGTCACCGGCGGCGCGGTCCGCGTCACTGACTCGGGTCTGGGCTGCCCCACCTGGCCGCAGTGCACCGAAGGCTCCTTGACACCGCACGCGGCGATGGGCGTTCACGGCGTGATCGAGTTCGGCAACCGGATGCTCACCTGGGTGCTGGTAGTCGTCGCGATCGTCACCTGGGTCGCGGTGATGCGGTACAAGCCCGTCGACCGGCTCTCGCGACGCCTGGCCCTGCTCGTGGTCCTCGGCGTCCCGCTGCAGGCCGTGATCGGCGGCATCACGGTGCTGACCAAGCTCAATCCGTGGGTGGTCTCGCTGCACTTCCTGGCGACCATGCTGATCATCTCGCTGGCCACCTGGCTGGTCTATCGCATGCGGCCCGGCGCTCCGACGGCCGAAGAGTTCGGCAGCCCCGCGCTTTCCCGCTTCGTCACAGGGCTGAGCTGGGTGATCTACGGCCTGACCTGGGCGACGGTGTACCTCGGCACCGTCGTCACCGGATCGGGCCCTCATTCGGGCGACGAGCACTCGCACCGCAACGGCCTGGAGCCGACGCAGGCCACCCAGTTGCACGTCGACGCCGTGTGGACCCTCGTCGGCTCGGTGATCGCGCTGGTTCTGCTCACCGTCGCCGCCCGGCTGGCGATGCGCCGGATGGCACTGATCTTCGCCGGCCTCATCGTCGTGCAGGGCGTGATCGGTTACGTCCAGTACGCGACCGATCTTCCGGTGGTCCTGGTGGTGCTGCACATGTTCGGCAGCGCCCTGCTGATGATGGGAGCCACGGCGTTGCTGCTCAACGCGCTGGGCTCGCCGCGCTCAGACGCCGGCGTCAAGAACTGACCGGTCAACGCTTCGACCCTCCGACGGTGTCGGAGGGTCGAAGCATTCGGCGCCTTGGCTCCAGACGGTCAGTCGAGGATCTTTCGGTTGCGCGGCTTCGGGAAGAAGCGGGTCTGGTGCGCCACCCAACCGGCCATCTTGCGCCAGTGAGCCGGCGACACCGCCGCCTTCGAGGTGAGCGCGCGGTCCCACTCCTCAGCGATCTCCAGGCCGTCGACGGCCTCGACTACAGCCTTCGCGGTGGCCATGTCGAGCACCACGCGGTCGCCCAGCAGGCCGTTCTTCTCGCCCACCAGGGTGATGCGCACGCCGGCGGCGCCGATCGGCTGCAGCAGCGCCGTGGCGCTGCCGTCTTCGCTGGCGACGTACTTGCGGATCGACGCGACGATCTCCTTCGGAGCCGTCACGGTCACGGTGTCAGCGGCGTTGTCATCGGTCATGTGGTCCATCATAGTGCGTGCAAAAATGGACACATGCACGCGATCACTGTCACCGCGACCGGCGGTCCCGAGGTCATGCGGTTCGGCGAAGTGCCCGATCCGGAGGTCGGCCCGAACGACGTCCTCGTCGCGGTCCGCGCGTCCGGGGTCAACTTCATCGACACCTACTTCCGGTCCGGCCTGTACCCGCGCCCGATCCCTTACATCCCGGGCTCCGAGGGCGCCGGCGAGATCGTCGCGGTCGGTAGTGAGGTCACCGGGCTGCGGACCGGCCTGCACGTCGCCTGGTGCGACGTCCCGTCCAGCTACGCCGAGTTCGTGGCGGTGCCCGCCGACCGGGCCGTCGTGATCCCGCAGGGCGTGTCCGACGAGGTGGCGGGATCGTCGTTGCTGCGCGGCCTGACCGCGCACTACCTCCTGGACGGCAGCGCGCACCCGAAGTCCGGCGACACGGTGCTCGTTCACGCCGGAGCGGGCGGCGTCGGTTTGATCCTGACGCAGATGGCCAAGGCACGCGGTCTCCGCGTCATCAGCACCGTGTCCACGGACGCGAAGGCCGAGCTGTCGGCGCAGGCCGGGGCCGACGCCGTGCTCCGCCACACCGACGACGTCGCCGAGCGCGTCCGTGAGCTGACCGACGGCGTGGGCGTTGCGGTGGCGTACGACGGCGTGGGCAAGGCCACCTTCGAGCAGTCGTTGCGGGCCACCGCCAGGCGCGGCACGGTGGTGCTGTTCGGCGCGGCGAGCGGCCCGGTTCCGCCGTTCGACCTGCAGCGCCTCAATCCGCTCGGTTCCCTCACGGTGACGCGCCCGACGCTGGGCGACTTCATCGCCGATCCGCGCGAGTTCGCCTGGCGCTCAGGCGAGTTCTTCGACGACGTCGTGTCCGGTCGCGTCACGGTGACAGTCGGGCAGCTGTTCCGTCTCGCCGACGCCGAGAAGGCCCACCGGACGCTGGAAGCGCGAGCGACGACCGGTTCGACGGTGCTCGCCGGATGACGACCGACGCCAGAGCGCGTGCCTACGAGTGGGTCGCGGGCACGGATCTGATCCTCATCGTGGTGCTGGCCGTGTGGCGGCCGTTCGGCCCCGTCGTCATGATTCTGATGTTCGCCGCGCTGATCGCCGTGGCGATCGGTGCACTCGTGATCCCGTCGCTCGGGTCGTCGACGACTCGGCCGTCGGCCTTCGCCGTGCCGGTCTTCACGGCTCCGGACCCGCCGCGTCCCGCCGCCGTACCGGTGCGCAAGAGGTGGGAGCAGGCCGTCGAACAGCACGGCGCGGTCCTCAGCGCTTACGCCGCCTACGAGCTCGATCCGGCGATGCTGCTCAAGTATCCCGCGATGTGGGACCTGAGCGCGTCGACCGTCGTCGACTTCCACGACGCCCTCGAACTGGCCGGCAGTCTCCGCACCGACGAATTCCCGGGCGACGAGCACGCCGGCGACTACATCGACGCCGTCTCCATGCTGCGCACCGACTGGGCCAAGGCCGACAAGTTCGCCCGTTCCACCGGCACCGCCCACCTCGGCGACGACGACGCCCGCGCCGCGCGCCGCGCACTGAAACTGCTCAACCACGCCGACGGCACGGCCGGACCCGAGCGCGTGTCGTATTTGGAGCAGGTGCTGACCACGGTCGACGACCTGAACGACCGCGGCGCGATCAGCGCCCCGCAGCCCATCCACGACG
The DNA here is from genome assembly GCA_047605365.1 of Gordonia sp. (in: high G+C Gram-positive bacteria). Lineage (GTDB taxonomy): Bacteria > Actinomycetota > Actinomycetes > Mycobacteriales > Mycobacteriaceae > Gordonia. The sequence goes on along the minus strand of JASGFV010000111.1, from coordinate 7,012 downwards.
AACTGCGAGCCAGGGTGCAGCGCGCGATCGAGGCCTGAGGGCTGCGGTACGACCCCGATCCGTCGAGTCCACGCCCACGCCAGGGCACGGCCGGCAAGGCCGTCAGGGGGCCTCTGTGCCGTCGTGGATCAGGGTGCCGTCGAGGGTGTACGCGCCCCCGGCTCCCGGTTCCCGCGGTCCGACGGCCATCCGGATCATCGGGCCGTGTTCACGCTCGAACGGCGCCGAACCGATCGACACGCTGATTGTGCCGGTGTCGTAGCCGGGCACCTTCTTACGCCGGATGATGTCGTCTCTGATCTCGGTCAGCACGCCGTCGCTGATCGACGACAGGACGAAGGCCGGCGTCGACGACTTGTACACCGACGTGTCGACCAGCGGGAACTGACCCGGCACCACTTCGATCTTCCGCACCGGTGCGTTGACGAAATCGATCGCGAAGCCGCCCGAGTTCGGCGCGAAGGCGCCGATGATCGACGCCGTGCCGCCTCCCGGGGTCGCGAAGTCCAACGACTCGACGTTCTTCGCCGCGGTGTTCACACCGTTGTCGCGCGCCAGTTGGAGGGCGAGCGCCAGCATGGTGTCGAGCTTCGCTGCAGACACGGTCGGGGCGACCTCCCCGTGCTGGTCCACCTGGACGTAGTCGCCGCTCACCCCGAACGCAGCCACCAGCTTCTGGTCCTGGTAGCGGCGCTTGACCTCGATGCCGTTGGACGCGTGCGGGGTCCGGCCGGTGAAATTCAGCTCCTTGGCCACGGCGAGCACTTCGGGACGGGCCTTCGTCAGGTCCATCCCGGATACCTCCGCGCGGGAGAACGTGTGCCGATCGTTCGCTCGGCGTGCCGGAGCGTCGTACCACTTGCCGCTGGACAGCGACGAGGTGTGCTCCTGTCCGGTCCGGGGATCGAAGACGTTCACGTTGACGTTGGAGTCGCGCAAACTCACTGCCAGCACGGTCGCCGAGCCGTTCGGAACCAGTTGATCGGCCTTGTCGAGCGCGGCACTCAGCTGGGCACTCGGGTCGGCCGGCACCTCGGACAGTTCGTCGTCGGACGAGTGAGACCGATCGCCTGCGGACCACGGACGGCTCCCGTCGCGCGTCGCATCCCATACCGCGACGACGGGCAGCGCGACGGACACCAGCAGCAGCGGCGCCAGGAACAGCGCCACCAGACCTGCGGAGGGTGCATTGCGGCGTACCCCCGCCGCTCCGACGAGCGTGCCGAAGACCGCGAGGCCTGCCAGCAGTCCGCGCACCACCGACGAGTCGGACACCGCGGCTCCGGTGAGGAGCAGGGGCACCCCGAGCGTGAGCAGCAGGACTGCGAGAACCGGGCGCATACGCCTTCCGTCCGGAATGTGAAACGTCAGAAGTAGCTGGAGATCGTGTGCAGGTTCAGCACGGCGTCGACCGCCAGGCCGCAGAACAGGAGTGCCAGGTACTCGTTGGACTGCAGGAAGATCTTAAGCGGCTTGACCTCCGCGCCGCGGCGGGCTTCCCGATACAGCTTGGTCACGCACCAGATGAACCAGGAGCCGGCGATCACCGACACGCCGAGGTAGATCCAACTGGTCACGCCGATCAGCAGGAACGACGTGAGGACGGTCAGCCAGGTGTAGATCAGCATCTGCTTGGTGACGTGCTCGTCGCCGGCGATCACCGGGAGCATCGGCACACCGGCCGCCCGATAGTCCTCGCGGTAGCGCATGGCCAGCGCCCAGGTGTGCGGCGGCGTCCAGAAGAAAACGACCATGAACAGCACCACCGGCTGCCAGCTCAGCGAGTGCGTCACCGCGGCCCAGCCGACCAGTGCCGGCATGCAGCCGGCGGCCCCGCCCCAGATGACGTTCTGCCAGGTGCGGCGCTTGAGGATCAGGGTGTAGACGCCCACGTAGAAGGCGATGGTGACCATCACCAGGATCGACGGCAGGAGCGAGCGATTCCCGTCCGCGTCGGCGGTCCCGTAGTAGAGGACCACGAACGACGCCGCGCCCAGCAGCACACCGAACACCAGCGCATTGCGCACCGGGACGGCGTGCCGGGCCAGTGGCCGGCGCTGCGTCCGCTTCATCTTCTGATCGATGTCCGCGTCGGCCACCATGTTGAGGCTGTTGGCGCTGCCGGCGCCCAGCCAGCCACCGACCACGGTGACCAGGATGAGACCGATGTTCACGTGACCGCGATCGGCCTGGAGCATCACCGGGATGGTCGACACCAGCAACAACTCGATGACCCGCGGCTTGGTCAGCGCGACGTACGCCAGAACCTGACCCTTGATCGTCTGCCAGATCGAGGAAGACGGTTCAGGCGTCGGCGACGAATCGTCGGTCGAGGGAGCGTCGGCACTCACGCTTTCCCCTATGTTCAACGCCAGACTCCTTAGATTCGCTGCTGCTTGGAAATGGTAGCCCTCCTCTCGCCCGCAAAAGAATCCGGGCCGCTAGGCTGGAGGAACCAGCCAGCCCTTAGACGCACAGGAGACTTCCCGACGTGGCCGAGACAGACGAGATCCGCGCACTGACCCAGCGGGTCTACCCCGCCGATTGGACCGAGGTGGACACCCGAGCGGTCGACACCACGCGGATCCTCGCCGCCGACGCGGTGCAGAAGTGCGGGAGCGGGCATCCCGGAACCGCGATGAGCCTGGCGCCGCTGGCGTACACGCTCTACCAGCGCGTGATGCGTCACGACCCGACCGATCCGAACTGGGTGGGTCGCGACCGCTTCGTGCTGTCGTGCGGCCACTCCAGCCTCACCCAGTACATCCAGTTGTTCCTGGGCGGCTTCGGATTGGAGCTCTCGGACATCGAGGCGCTGCGCACGTGGGGTTCGCTGACCCCGGGTCACCCGGAGTACCACCACACCAAGGGCGTCGAGATCACCACCGGCCCACTGGGCCAGGGCCTGGCGTCGGCCGTCGGCATGGCGATGGCGGCCCGTCGTGAGCGCGGCCTCTTCGACCCGGACGCGCCCACCGGCCAGAGCCCGTTCGATCACCACGTCTACGTGATCGCCTCCGACGGCGACATCGAAGAAGGCGTCACCTCCGAGGCCGGTTCGCTGGCCGGCACCCAGGAACTGGGCAACCTGATCGTCTTCTACGACAAGAACCACATCTCGATCGAGGACGACACCAAGATCGCCCTCACCGAGGACACCGCGCTGCGCTACCAGGCCTACGGCTGGCACGTGCAGACCGTCGAGGGCGGCGAGAACGTCGCAGCCATCGAGAAGGCCGTCGAGAACGCCAAGGCGGTCACCGACAAGCCGTCGATCATCATCCTGCGCACCATCATCGCGTGGCCTGCCCCCAACGCCATGAACACCGGAGCCTCGCACGGCTCGGCGCTGGGCGACGCCGAGGTGAAGGCCACCAAGGAGGTGCTCGGCTTCGATCCGGAGCAGACCTTCGAAGTGTCCGACGAGGTGCTCTCGCACAGCCGCTCGCTGGCCGATCGCGCCGCCGCGGTCCGCGCCGACTGGCAGCGCGACTTCGACACCTGGGCGGCTGACAATCCGCAGCGCAAGGAGCTGTTCGACCGGCTGTTCGCGCATGCGCTGCCCGAGGGCTGGACCGACGTGCTCCCCGCGTGGGAGGCCGGCGACAAGCCCGTCGCGACCCGGTCGGCCTCGGGCAAGGTCCTCTCGGCGCTGGCCCCGGTCCTGCCGGAGTTGTGGGGCGGTTCGGCCGACCTCGCCGGCTCCAACAACACCACGATGGCCGGCGCGACGTCGTTCGGTCCGTCGTCGATCAGCACCAGCACCTGGACCGCCGACCCGTACGGCCGCACCCTGCACTTCGGCATCCGCGAGCACGCGATGGGCGCGATCCTCAACGGCATCGTCCTGCACGGCCCGACCCGCGCCTACGGCGGCACCTTCCTGCAGTTCGCCGACTACATGCGTCCGGCGGTCCGCCTCGCGGCACTGATGGAGATCGACCCGATCTACGTCTGGACCCACGATTCGATCGGCCTCGGCGAGGACGGCCCGACTCACCAGCCGGTGGAGCACCTGGCTGCCCTGCGCGCCATCCCGCACCTGGACGTGGTGCGCCCGGCCGACGCCAACGAGACCGCGTACGCCTGGCGTCACCTGCTGACCCGCCGCAACCGCCCGGTCGGCCTGGCGCTGACCCGCCAGAACGTTCCGGTCCTGGAGGGCACCTCGTACGAGGCCGTCGCCAAGGGCGGATACGTGCTCGCCGACACCGAAGGCACGCCCGACGTCGTGCTCATCGGCACCGGCTCCGAGGTGCAGCTGGCCGTGGCCGCGCGCGAGAAGTTGGCCGCCGAGGGCATCGCGGCCCGCGTCGTGTCCATGCCGTCCATCGAGTGGTGGAACGAGCAGGATCAGGCCTACCGCGAAAGCGTGCTGCCGACCGGTGTCCCCCGCGTCGCCGTGGAGGCCGGCATCGCGATGCCGTGGTACCAGATCGTCGCCGGCGGCGAGGTCGTGTCGCTCGAGCACTTCGGCGCCTCCGCGCCGTACCAGAAGCTGTACGAGGAGTTCGGCATCACCGACGACGCCGTCGTCGCCGCCGCACACCGCGCCCTGGGCCGCTGATCCGGCGCACCGCGAATACCAACGAGAGGCAGTACTCCCATGGCACAGAATCCGAAGCTGGCCGAGCTCTCGCAGGCGGGCGTCTCCGTCTGGCTCGACGATCTCTCGCGCGACCTGATCGCCTCCGGCGGGCTGCGTGACGAGATCGACGAGAAGTCGGTGGTCGGCGTCACCACGAACCCGGCGATCTTCCAGGCGTCGATCAGCTCCACGTCCACTTACGACGAGCAGATCAATCGGCTGGCGCAGACCGGGGCCGACGTCGACGCGACGCTGACGGCGATCACCACCGACGACGTGCGTTCGGCGTGCGACGTCTTCGAGCAGGTGTACGCCGACTCCGACGGCGTCGACGGCCGCGTGTCGATCGAGGTGGACCCGCGGCACGCCAACGACACCGAGGCCACGGTGAAGCAGGCGATCGAGCTGTGGAACCTGGTGGACCGGCCGAACACGCTGATCAAGATCCCGGCGACCAAGGCCGGCCTCCCGGCCATCACCCGCGTGATCGCCGAGGGCATCAGCGTCAACGTGACGCTGATCTTCTCGGTCGAGCGGTACAAGGAGGTCGTCGACGCGTACCTCGACGGGCTCGACGCCGCGCTCCGCAACGGTCACGACATCGGCAAGATCGCGTCGGTGGCGTCGTTCTTCGTGTCCCGCGTGGACACCGAGATCGACAAGCGACTGGAGCAGATCGGCGGCGACGAGGCGCTCGCGCTGCGCGGCAAGGCCGGTCTGGCGAACGCTCGCCTCGCTTACGCGGCGTACCGCGAGGTCTTCGAGTCCGAGACCCGCTTCCCGGATCTGCAAGCACACGGGGCCCGGCCTCAGCGTCCGCTCTGGGCGTCGACCGGAGTGAAGAACCCGGACTATCCGGACACCCTGTACGTCAGCGAACTGGTGGCCCCGAACACGGTGAACACCATGCCCGGCAAGACAATGGACGCTTTCGCCGATCACGGCTGGGTGAACACCGATTCGATCCTCGGCCAGGCCAAGGCGAGCCACGACGTCTTCGCCGCGCTGACCGCCGCCGGCATCGATCTGCCGGACGTCTTCGAGGTGCTCGAGCGCGAGGGCGTCGAGAAGTTCGAGGTCGCCTGGAACGAACTGCTGACGGCCACCGCCGAACAGCTCGCCGCAGCGAAGGGCTGATCCCCTTTGCCACGTGAGACCGCCCGTTGGACCAATCCTCTGCGCGATCCGCGTGACACACGTCTGCCGAGGATCGCCGGGCCGTCGGCCCTGGTGATCTTCGGCGTGACTGGCGATCTCTCGCGCCGCAAACTGATGCCGGCGATCTACGACCTGGCGAACCGGGGCCTGTTGCCGCCGAGCTTCGCGCTGGTCGGGTTCGCGCGGCGCGACTGGAACCACCAGGACTTCGCCGAAGAGGTCAAGCAGGCCGTGATGGAGAACTCGCGGACCGGCTTCCGCGAGGAACAGTGGAACCAGCTCGCGCGGGGCATCAAGTTCGTCGAGGGCACGTTCGACGACGACGCCGCGTTCGAGACTCTCGCCAGCACGCTCACCGAGCTCGACGCCGAGCGCGGCACCGACGGCAATCACGCATTTTACCTGGCCATTCCACCGAGCGCGTTCCCCACGGTGCTGGCTCAGCTGAAGCGGACCGGGCTGGCCGACAGCCAGCCGCAGCAGTGGCGCCGGGTGGTGATCGAGAAGCCGTTCGGCCACGACCTGGACAGCGCCAAGGAGCTCAATGCGCTGGTCAACAGTGTCTTCCCCGAGGATTCGGTGTTCCGCATCGATCATTACCTCGGCAAGGAGACCGTCCAGAACATCCTGGCTCTGCGCTTCGCCAATCAGCTCTTCGAGCCGCTCTGGAATTCGCACTACATCGATCACGTGCAGATCACCATGGCCGAGGACATCGGACTGGGCGGGCGCGCCGGATACTACGACGGCATCGGCGCAGCACGCGACGTGATTCAGAATCACCTGCTGCAGTTGCTCGCGCTGGTCGCGATGGAGGAGCCGCTGTCGTTCTCCCCCGCTCAGCTGCAGGCCGAGAAGATCAAGGTGCTCTCGGCGACCCGGAACATCGAGCCGATCGACGACAACTCCGCTCGCGGCCAGTACGGCGCGGGCTGGCAGGGCTCGGAGCCGGTGGTCGGACTCGCCGACGAAGACGGCTTCGCCAAGGATTCGAAGACCGAGACGTTCGCGGCGATCGCCGTGGAGGTGGACACTCGACGCTGGGCCGGAGTCCCGTTCTACCTCCGCACGGGCAAGCGCCTGGGCCGACGCGTCACCGAGATCGCGCTGGTCTTCAAGCGGGCGCCGCACCTCCCGTTCGACGCGACCATGACCGCCGACCTCGGCCAGAACGCGATGGTGATCCGGGTGCAGCCGGACGAGGGTGTGACCCTGCGATTCGGCTCCAAGGTGCCGAGCACCAGCATGGAGGTCCGCGACGTCAAC
>JASGFV010000110.1:0-11523 GCA_047605365.1 Gordonia sp. (in: high G+C Gram-positive bacteria) | reverse complement strand
CGAGACCGCTGTGCCGCGCCAGGTACGCGGTCATGAAGTCGTGCGCCAGCGGCACCATCGAAGCGCCGTCTGCACTGAGGTGGTGGATGACGAACACGATGACGTGGTCATCAGGGGTCAGCTCGAGCAGTGCGACGCGGATCGGCGCCGCCATTGTGACGTCGAAGCCGCGCCCGGTCACCGAGGCCACTGCACCAGCGAGATCTCCATCGACAGGAACCGCGGACAGGTCGAGCTGCGCCAGGACCTTGTCCGCCGGCTCGATCAGCTGGACCGGTCGCCCACCGACCATCGGATAGCTCGTCCGCAATGCCTCCTGACGCTCTACGAGGTCGGCAACGGCCGCACGAGCGGCATCGAGGTCCAACTCGCCTTCGAACCGAAGAGCGAGGGCGATATTGTACGCCGGAGACGCCGGATCGGCCTGATTCAGCAGCCACATTCCGCGCTGCACGTCGGAGATCGGCACCAGCTCGGCCCTGGGCCTGGCGACCAGTGCCGGGCCGACGGGTGCAGACTCGAGTCGACCGACCGCTGTCGCGACACCGGACACACTGTCGCCCTCGAACACACTGCGAACCGACACCGAACGGCCGAGGACCTGCGTCAGCTGGGTCGCCAGCTTCGCTGCCGACAACGAGGTGCCGCCCAACTCGAAGAAGCCGTCGCGCACGCTGACGCGATCGACGTCCAGGACCTGCGCGTAGACCTCCGCGATGACACCTTCGAGTGCGGTGCGGGGCGGAATGAACTCGTTGGTGCTCCGGAAGTCGACTGCGGGCAGCTTGGTCCGGTCGATCTTGCCGACGACGGTAGTGGCGAATTCGTCCACCACCATCACCGTGTGCGGGACCATGTGCGCCGGCAGCCGTTCGGCGGCGTGACGCAGGATCTCGTCCGGTCCCACAGTCTGGCCCTCGGCCGCAGTGACATACGAAACGAGGACGGTGTCGCCGCCTGGCCCCTCCACACCCACGCTGGTCGCGTTGCCGACGGTCGGATGGGCGACGAGCACGGTGTCGACCTCCCCGGGCTCGATGCGCATCCCGCGCACCTTCAACTGGAAGTCGCGGCGGCCGCAGTACGCCAGGCGGCCGTCGCTGCGGCGGATCACCATGTCCCCGGTGCGATACATCCGCTGACCGGCCTGGAACGGATTGGCCACGAACGTCGACGCGGTCCGTTCCGCCCGCTGCAGGTACCCCAGAGCCAACTGCTCGCCGGCCAGATACAGTTCGCCCGCCACACCGTCTGGGACCGGCCGCAGGCCGGTGTCCAGAACGAATGCACCGACACCGTCGATCGCTCTGCCGATGGTGACGTCGTCGGTCCCCTTCAGCGGACCGTCGACGGTGACCCAGATCGTCACCTCGGTCGGACCGTACAGGTTGAAGAATTTGCGCCCCGGTCCCGTCCAGCGAAGAAGGATGTCCCGCGGGCATGCTTCGCCGCCGCTCAGCACGGTCCGCAGTGTCGGCACCGCGCGAGGGTCCAGGGTGGCGAGCGCGGACGGAGTCATGATCGTGTGCGTCACGCCATGCTTGTCGATCAGGCTCTCGAGGTCGTGTCCGGCGTACGTGTGGGTGTCGGCGACGACGAGCGTCCCTCCGCCGGCCCAGGTCATCGACATCTCGAGCACCGACGCGTCGAAGCTCGGCGACGCGACGTGGAGCACCCGTGACTGCGCATCGAGGCCGAACCGCCCGGGCTGATTCGCCACGAGATTGCCGAGCCCCCGGTGCGATACCACAGTCGCCTTGGGCAATCCGGTCGAGCCCGAGGTGAAGATCAAGTAGGCGGGATCGTCGAGATACAGCGGCCTGGTCAATTCGTCGTCGCGAATCGGCTTGCCGCTGCGTCCGGCGATGAAGAGTTCCTGCGCCTCCGCGTCCACGACGAGCCACTCGACCCGGTCACTGCGCTCGAACAGGACGTCACCGTCTGCGACGGCCAGTCCGAGGACCGCGCCACTGGTGGTGAGCATGAACTCTTGACGTTCACGGGGGTGACGCGGATCCACGCTGACGAATGCTGCGCCTGACTTTGCGATCGCCACGCAGGCTAGGACCGACGACTCGGAGCGCGGGATCGCCACCGCGACCACGTCGCCCGGACCGACGCCCCTGGCGACCAGCTCACGCGCCAGCTGATTGGTACGCATGGCGAAGACTTCGTTGCTGATCTCCTCCGCCCCGATCACCGCCGGCTGCAATGGATCGGCGGCGCGCTCGACGTCGTCGATGATCCGGCGCAGCGTGCGTGGCGGCGCCGAGACCGGCGCGGCGGTGAGTTCGGCGACGTCCGCCTCCGAGAGCAGGTCCACCGACGCCAGCCTTCGCGACGGATCTTCGACGATCGCTGCGACGATCCGGCGGAAGTACCCGGCGAAACGTTCGACGGTGCTCTCCTCGAACACGTCGGCGGCATAGGAGAACTCGAGGGCGATGCGGCCGTCCGTCTGTTCTGTGGCCGTGAGCGCGATGTCGTACTTGGCCACGGGAGGGCGGGTCTTCAGGACCTCGACGCCGGTGCCTTCTAGCGCCGACACATGGTCTGTGAGCAGGGTGAGAGCCACCTGGAACAGCGGAGTGTGCGACAGCGATCGCTGATGAGCCACGGCGTCGACGACGGCCTCGAACGGCACCGAGGAATGTTCCAGCGCCGAGCTCCGCACGCGGTGCGCGTAGTCCAGGAACTCAGCGACCGAGAAGTGCGGCCGCACCTCGGTGCGCAGCACGACGGTGTTGACGAACATCCCGATCAGTTCTGTGAGCGCAGGGTCATCGCGCCCCGCGACGGCTGTTCCCACCGCGACGTCCTCCGACCCCGATAGGCGCGAGAGCAGGACTGCGAGCGAAGCATGCAGCACCGTGAACGTGGTCACACCCTGCTGACGTGCAACCTCCCGAAGGTTCCGAACGGTCTCCGGATCGAGATCGGTGTCGACGAACCCACCGATCCCGGTGGCTGCACCTGGACGGGGACGGTCGAACGGGAGGAGGAGCAGTTCTGGACTGCCGGCGAGCTCATCCACCCAGAAGTTCAGCTCGCGGGCGAGCCGCGATGTCGGATCGTTCACTTCTCCGAGCTGGGCTCGTTGCCAGAGCGTGAAGTCCGCGTACTGCACCGGCAGCGGCGCCAGCCCCGACGATCCGCCAGCGCGGCGAGCCGCGTAGGCGGTCACCAGATCGCCGATCAGCGGCGGGAGAGAGGCGCCGTCTCCCGCGATGTGGTGGAGGACGACCATCAGGACGTGCGAGGTGACGTCTCCGTCGTCACCAATCACTTGGAACAGGCCGAATCGCGCGGGCGGATCGGTGACCAGGTCGAATCCGGCACCGGCTTCACCCGTCAAAGTCTCGACCAGACCAGCCTCGTCAGTTCGCTGAACTGTCAGCGGCATCGCCTCGACAGCCACGTCCACCTCGAGGATGTCCTGGACGGGTTCACCTTCGACTGAGGGGAACGTCGTACGCAGCGACTCGTGCCGCTCGATGAGATCGGCCAGCGCGGCGCGCATCGCGTCGACGTCGACCTCTCCGCGCAGACGCACCGCCCCGGGCATGTTGTAGGCGGGCGACGACGGATTGACCCGGTTGATGAACCAAAGCCTGGTCTGCGGATGAGATAGCGGAATCCGTTCCGGACGGGGACGCGGAGCAAGCAGCGATTCACTGTCGGCAGCGTCGAGTGGCCGCATTCGCTCCGCGATCTCGCCCACGTTTCGACTCGTCAGGACATCTGCGACGCCGATCTCCAGATTCTCCCGGGTCCGGGCCCGGGAGACGAGTCTGGACGCGGTGAGAGAATCTGCGCCGAGCAGAAAGATGTTGTCGGTCATGCCGACCTGCTCGACGCCGACGAGTTCGGCGATCAGCGCGGCGACGGTGCGCTCGATCTCGCTCTCGGGTGCGCGGAACTCCACTTCCCGGCTCGCGCTGAAGTCCGGTACCGGCAGCGCCTTGCGATCCAGCTTTCCCGCGGTGTTGAGAACGAACTCGTCGAGCGCCACCCACACCGTGGGCACCATGTAGGTCGGTAGTGCGGCAGAGGCCGCTTCCTCGACCGCTGTCAGGTCCAGAGACTCGCCCGGACCGGCGGCCACGTAACCGACAAGGTTTTCCGACCCGCCGGGGCCCTCCAGCACGGTCGCGGCCGCCTGTACCACGCCGGTCACCGAGACCAGTACGGCTTCGATCTCCCCGAGTTCGATCCGCTGACCTCTTAGCTTCACCTGGAAGTCAGTCCGGCCGAGATACTCCAGACAACCCGCCGCATCTCGCCGTACAAGGTCACCGGTCCGGTACAGACGCGCGCCCGCCGCCCCGTACGGATCGGCGACGAACCGCTCCGCGGTCAGATCCGATCGGCCCGCGTAGCAGCGCGCCAACTGGATACCGCCGAGATAGAGTTCGCCCGGCACGCCGTTCGGCACCCGATTCAAGCGCCCGTCGAGAACTACCGCCGACGAATTCCACACCGGCCCGCCGATGGGAACGGAAGAGTCGAATGCGTCTACCTCCTCGATCCGCTCGTAGGTGATCTCGACGGCTGCTTCCGTCGGGCCGTACAGGTTGTAGAAGGCCGCATCCGGCCAGAGGTCCCGGACCTGCGCGGCGACGGCCGGCGGCAACGCCTCACCCGTCGTCGACACGATGCGTACGCTCGTCAGGGCCTCCAGCATCGCTTTCGGCGTGACGTCGAGGAATACCGCGAGCATCGACGGGACGAAGTGCACCATAGTGGCTTCCGTCCGGGCGATCTCCTCTGCTACGTACAGCGGTTCCAGGTGTCCGCCGTCCTTGATCACGACCAGTGTCGCGCCGACCATCAACGGTGCGAAGAGTTCCGGCACCGAACAATCGAACGTATAGGGTGTCTTCTGCAGAACACGGTCATCGCCGTTGATCGGCAGTTCGGCCAGTCCCCAGAGCAACCGGTTCAGGACTGCCTCGTGAGTCAGGGTGACGCCCTTCGGGCGACCCGTCGAACCCGAGGTGAAGAGCGTGTACACCGCGTGATCGGCTCGGAGCGGAGCGATCCGCTCAGCATCGGTCACCGGCTCGACCCAGTCTCCTCGGTAGGCCGCCTGATCGATGGTCTGGACGTGCGCTCCGCGGGTCTCGGCGGCTTCGAGCACTGGTTCCGGCGCATCGGCCGTCACCAGAACCAACCCGACCCGGGCGGTCTCCAGCATGTACGCGATCCGGTCCCGCGGGGTGGCGAGGTCGATCGGCACATACTGGCCGCCGGCCGCCACCACTGCGTGAATCGCGAGCAGCATGTCCACCGACCGCGGGATGCAGACGGCCACCGGAGCGTCTGGAGCGACTCCCCTGGCGATCAATTCCCGCGCGAGCCTGGACACCATCGACGCGAACTCACCGTAGGTGAAAGTCGTGTGCCCGGAGATCAGTGCTGGAGCGTCGGGCGTGACTGCGGCCTGCGCTGCGAGCAAGTGGGCTACCGTGCGTCCTGCCGTTCCGCCGCCCTGGCGCTGCTCACCGCACTCCGAAGCCGCGATCTGTGTGCGTTCGGCGTCCCGCTGCATGTCGATGTCGTGAACCGGCGCATCGAGGCCTGTGGTGAATCGCTCGAGGAAGAGCAGAAACCGCTCCAGATGCTGCTGCAGTTCATCGTGTTCGTAGAGAAACGGATTTCCATGCAGATCCACCACCACTGGAGCATCCGGGCCCGAACGGTAGAAGTTCACGAAGAGGTCTTCGAGCACGCCCGACGCGAGGATGTGGTACTCGAGCTCGGCGCCGTCGATCTCGAGCTGCTCGTCGAAGAACACCATGTTGATGGTCGGTCCGAAACCCGTGGAACCGGCGTCGAGTCCGGCATCTCGGCGGATGTCGTCGGAGCGATAGCGCTGATGCCGCAGTGCTCCGGTCAACTCGAGCAGCGCGGCGTCGAGCAGTTCCCGCACAGTGCGATGGGAGACCTCGCGCAGACGGATCGGCACCACGTTGGAGACCATCCCGCCGGACCGCTTGATCTTCGCATTCGTCCGGCCCATGATCGGCAGGCTCAGCACGATGTCGTCAGAACCTGTCATACGCGACAGGTAGGCGCCGAACGCCGCCGTCAGCAGTACCGCAAGTGAACTGTTCACCTCCCCTGCCAAGCTACTGAGGCGGGCCTGCAGTTCGGGATCCAACGGTTGTCCGGCGACGACGTTGTCGAACGACAGCGGCACCGGCACCGAACTCCTCGCCAGTGTCACTCGTTCCGGCAGGTCTCGTACGCGCTCGAGCCAGTGCGCCCGATCGGTGTCACGCCGCGTGCTCGACGCATAGGACGCTTCGTATTCGACGATCTCGGAGAGAACCGCCGCCGGCTTCGCGACTGCAGTCGCACCCCGCCTTGCAGCGTTGTATCGGTCGAGCAGCCGGCGCATGTTGGTCAGCGCCGCATAACCGTCGATGATCAGGTGATGCGCGCGCTGGTACCAAATGGTGTGGTCGTCGGCGACGCGGATGATCGCGATCACGATCAACTGATCGTTGATCAAATCCACGGTCCGGCGGTACTCCGACTGCATCCACGCCTGCGCAGTGCCGACGGGGTCGTCCTCGGACCGGAAGTCGAGCAGATCGATGGTCTGGTCGTAGTCCACGTCGACGTACTGCATCGGAACGCCGTCCACCTCGGCGAGGCGGATGTAGGGCGTCTCCAGTTCCCGCCCGACTTCGTAGCTGCACTCCAGAAACAGGTCGATGTCCAGGGCGCCACGGGCGTGGCGGATGTCGACATACTGAGCGATGTTCACCGAGTAGTCGGGTGACAGCCGATCGGCGAACCACATCCCTCGCTGTGCGGGGCTCAGCGGCAGCAGGTTGGTGCGACGTCGTGCGGAGTCTGCTTGATCCCCTGCTGCCAGGTCCTCAGACTGACTGGTCATCGCACAACTCCTTCTCCACTCGATTTGTCGACCGCAGCTGCGCAGTCCGCGTACCGCGGGGTTCGACGGGACACGCAATACGCACGAACCCGCCGCTACCCCTCCTCCCCAAGAAGTGATGTGCATCTCGATCATCACCCTTTGTGAGAAAAATAGTCCAATCCTGGTGTTGAATCGTTTGCTCAACCGACATCGTCATCGCCCCTGCGCCGCTCGTCGGTAGCCCCGGAGAGCGGGATACACGGACAGCCCGAGGATCACCAACGTCCAGATCAGGACCTTGGTGAGGTCAGCCGCGACAGGCCCTCCTGCCGAGAGGGCCCTCATGACGTCGATCGCGGGCGTCATCGGCTGGTTCGCGACGATCGGTTGCAACCAGCCCGGGTACATGTCGACGGGCGAGAATCCCGAATTGAAGAACATCATCAGGCTCGACAGCAGGCCGAGGAACGGAACCAACGGGGCCCCCGGTGCAGAGTTGACGGCGATGGCCAGAGTGAATACGGCGTAGGCGAGCGCATAGGCGAGCGCCACCGCGAAGAGGCCGATGGCCGGCAGCACACCCTGGGTGAATCGGAATCCGATCAGATGCCCCGCCGCGACGAGCGCGACCGTCGTCAGCAGCGCACGAATCCCCTCCGCAGCGACCCGCGCCGAGAGGTCCGCCGCGCGATTGAGCGGGAGCACCCAGAGACGGCTCAGAAGGCCCGTCTTGCGCTCCATGTTCAACCGGGTCGCCGCGACGACGGATCCGAACATCGCGCTGGTCAGCACCACCAGCGGGACAGTGCCGAAGGCACTGTTCTGTCCTGTCGCCTTGCCGATCGCGTCTCCGAGGACCACTTTGAACATCACCATCGTGAGCGCGGGAAACAACAGAACCTGAATCAAGGTCGGCACGTCGCGACAGGCCACCACGATCTGGCGTCCGGTCAGAATCAGCATCTGCCGCCACCACGCACCAACCGACCTCTCGGGGCGAACGGTCACTTCAGGCGCCTCGGTGCCGAAGGTCGAAACCACCTGCGAAGTCATCGACCGTTCCTCCGTACTGCGACCGCCACCAGACCTACCGCCAGCGCCGCCAGCCCACACGCCCACCACACCGTCGGAGCCAGCCCATTCCAGGTCAGCGTCCCTTCCATCGCGCCACGCATAGCCTTGGTCGCCTGCGAAATCGGCTGATTCCGGGCGAACGGCTGGATCCATTCCGGAAACAGCGCCAGCGGCATGAAGCCGGTGGACAACATCCCCAAGATCAAGGTCGGGAAGGCGACGAGCTGACTCGTCGCCTCCGGGGTCCGAGCGACCAGCCCGATTCCGTCAGCGACGAGGGCGAGTAGCAGCCCGATCACACCGACGATCACGATCGCGACTACTGCGCCTTGGCCCCCTCCTCCGTCATCGTCCGCCGGTATCGGTCGCCAGCCCATCAGCAGGCACGCCGCCAGTCCACAGGCGAGCGCGACCACTAGAAGTGCAAAGTTCGTGGCGGTGCGAGCAAGGAACGGAACAGCCGTGGGGATCGGCATCACTCGCAGTCTGGCGTGGACGCCTTCGTGCCCGTCCATAGCGGAACGCATTGCCGCCGACGAAGCGACGAACGCCATCGACTGCAGCATGATGATCGGCATCAGGAACTGTGCATAGTCGATCCCGCCATCGGTGACCTGCGCCACGACCTTCCGCAGCGGCAGGTAGAAGCACAAAGCCAAGAAGGCCGGCGAGACGAAAGCGAAGACGAACTCGCCGTTCCGTAGGACCTTGATCAGGCCCCGAACCGTCAGAACCCACCACTGCTGCAGGGGATTGATCCGCGTGGGCGTCGATGGCGCGCCCCCCGCCAGTCCGGCGAGAGCGGTGTCGTGCGTAGACAGCGAGGCAGTCATTCGGACGCCCCCGCGCCCGACCCCAGTGCAGGGCTCCGCTCCGGATCGGTCAGCGCCAGGAACACCTCGTCCAGCGACGGCCGGCGCAGTACGATGTCCGCGAGCGGGATCTTGGCGGCCTCGGTGCGCTTGAGCACCAGAGCAAGAGTCTCGGGACCATCCGGAGCCGGCACCGACAACGTACCGTCAGGCGCGTCTGCCTCAGCGGGCGCTGGCCCGAGCAACTCACGCAACGCGCCTCGAAGACGGGGCAGATACGCCGGGTGAACCGGAGTCACTTCGCAATATGCGGCACCAGTCGCCGCCTTCAACTCGTCCGAAGTGCCTTCGGCGATGACCCGTCCTTTGTCGATCACGATGATCCGGTCGGACAGGATGTCAGCCTCTTCTAGATACTGAGTGGTCAGCAGTACCGTGACCCCCTGCGTGCGCAACTGCTCGACGAGCGCCCAGACGTCCTGACGGCTGCGTGGGTCGAGTCCCGTAGTGGGTTCATCGAGGAACACGACGGCCGGCTCGGTCACCAGCCCACAGGCGATGTCGATTCGTCGGCGCATCCCGCCCGAGTACTGCCTGACCTTGCGGTCGGCCGCGGCTTCGAGCCCGAACGTCGTGAGCAACTGCTGTGCGCGAGCTTGAGCCGCCTTCTTCGAAAGCCCGAGCAACCGGCCAAACATCACCAGATTCTCTCGACCGGTGAGCGCCTCGTCGAGGGCGGCGAACTGTCCGGTCAGCATCACTGAACGTCGGACACCTGGAGCATCGTTGACCACGTCGCAGCCATTGACCCTCGCCGTTCCCCCATCGGGCTTGATCAAGGTGCACAGCATGTTGACCGTCGTGGTCTTGCCCGCACCGTTCGGACCCAGGAGCGCCACGATCTTGCCCTTGGGCACGCGCAGACTCACGCCGTCGACCGCGACCATGTCCTTGAACGACTTGCGGAGATCCACCGCCTCGACGGCGATCTCCACGTCCTCGTTCTCGCCGACCGGCACCAAGTCCAATGCCGGAAACGCGACGGTGCGAGCTCTAGCTCGCGCAAGCTCCTCCGGCGAGGACACCGGCTGCGGCGGCAGCGGGGCCGGAAGTGGAGAACTCTGCGGACGTGTGACATCCCAGCCCGCCGGCTTGCCCTTTGGCAGCGGCCTCGGCACAGGGGGACGAGGCGGTTCATCGACGACGACGTCGGGCTGCCGGGTCCAGCGCAGGCCGGGCAGCGCCCATGCTGCCGTGTTCGTTCGTTCGGCGTCGTGACGCCCGTGACGCGCTCGCGGATCGGCCGGCCTGGCCTCGGACTTCCGATGACCGGCCTTCTGCTCCTCCAGCGGACGCACAGCAGTCCGCGGTTCGGTCGCATTCGGCGATTGACTCAAGATCGGGCCAGCCGCAGGCGGCCCAGCGGGGCCCAGATCCGCCACGGCACCGTTTGCCGGCGGTCCGGCCGGCCCGCCGGCCTCGGCACCGGGCATGCCGCCGTCGAGCTCACTGCGCCATGCCCGAAGCTGCTTCAGTGTCGGATCATCCTCCGGCACCCACGGCATCGTGTCTTCCAGCGAACGCGAGACCCGACTCTCCAGATCCTGCCGACGGACATGCTGCCGCGTCGACCACTCGTCCAGGCCACCGTCGTTCATCGGATCCCTTCGCACGACAACGAGATTCGCGTGGCTGTCCTCACACCCCGCCCTTGCTATTACTCGTACCACTACCACTCAGTCTGTCGTCTCAGACCACATGCATCGTTACTTTTCGTGATCGGAACCAATTGATTGAATGGCACGGCTTGACAAGCACACACACCACCCACTGCTCCACACGGCCAGCCAATACCTCCAGACAAGCCCGTCGACGCCCGATCCGCAGCCACCCGGCAGCAGAACGCAAAACGAGCGGCCCGGCTCCCCCACAGGGGGAACCGGGCCGCTCGAAACTTCAGCTTCAGACTGCCGAGAACGACCTACTTGGCCTTCTCCAGCACCTCGACCAGGCGCCAGCGCTTGGTCGCCGACAGCGGTCGGGTCTCCATCAGACGAACGCGGTCGCCGACGCCGGCGATCTGCTCTTCGTCGTGCGCCTTGACCTTGCTGGTGGTGCGGATGATCTTGCCGTAGAGCGGGTGGCTCTTGCGATCTTCCAGCTCCACGACGATGGTCTTCTGCATCTTGTCGCTGACGACGTAGCCGATCCGCTCCTTGCGGTCGCCACGTGCCTGGGCTTCGTTCAACTTCTGGTCCTCACTCATGCGTCATCACCTTCCGGGCCGGACGCGAGTCCCAGCTCACGCTCACGCATGACCGTGTAGATGCGAGCGATCTCGCGACGCACGGTGCGCAGGCGACGGTTGTTGTCGAGCTGACCGGTGGCCATCTGGAAACGAAGGTTGAAGAGCTCTTCCTTCGACTCCTTGAGCTTCGCGATCAGATCGGCGTCGTTGAGCTCACGCAGCTCAGTAGCGGCTACTCCGAGTGCCATCAGAACTGCTCCTCTCGGGTGACGATGCGGGTCTTGATGGGGAGCTTGTGCTGCGCGCGACGCAGGGCCTCGCGAGCGGTCTCCTCATTGGGGTAGGTCATCTCGAAGAGAACGCGACCCGGCTTGACCGGGGCGACCCACCACTCGGGCGAACCCTTACCGGAACCCATGCGGGTTTCAGCAGGCTTCTTCGTGATCGGGCGGTCCGGGAAGATGTTGATCCAGACCTTGCCGCCACGCTTGATGTGGCGG
>JASGFV010000109.1:0-11547 GCA_047605365.1 Gordonia sp. (in: high G+C Gram-positive bacteria) | reverse complement strand
CAACCCCGAGCTGCAGCCCGCATAAGGAGCGGCAGAAAACCTGGGGTGGTTCAGAGAGCTGTCGAGGGTGACCGGCTCGACGCGCTCCAGGCGTCGCACTGGAGCGCCGCGCTCGCTGGAGACGTCGACTCGACCAAGGTCATCCTCGGCGTCATCGACCGCCGAATGAAGCTGTTCGGACTGGCCGCGCCGGTCGCCGTCGATGTCGGGCTGAGCGGCGTCGAGGGGATGACCGATGTCGAGTTCGCCGAGCAGACCGCCGCCCTGTTCGCCCGTCTGGAGATCTCGACCGCCGTTCGCGCCGAGCTACGGGCAAGCGGCGGCGAGATGGGCCACCGTCTGGCAGCGGTGTCGACCGCTGGCGAAGAAACCGAGGCACCCGAGGGTGATCGGCCCGCCGTCCCGTTCCATGCCGCGAGACGGGCACACAGCGCCGAGAACGGCGATGACGACTGGAGCAACATCCGATGAGACCCATTGCGGCACAGCACAACACCGACACTAGAAACCATTGTGAGGTACCGATGACCGATCACCCCGACCGCTGGCGACCCGAGGCACGCGACCACCTACGCGCGCTCGACCTGGCCGACGCCGTCGCCGACGCCGACCAGTCCGCGACCGACGAGGCCATCGCCGCCGCCATCACCGACGGCGGTGCCGACGGCCTGGCCCGATTGATCCGGGCGTACGTGGCAACCGTCAAACCGCCCCGTAAGGCTCTGGTTGCCATGCTGCGCACCCGAACCGAGCGCGCCGAGTTCGACGCGATCACCGAGGAGATGAACCGATGAACCGCACCCGTCCGAAGTCCCCCGCCCTGTCGTCTACCGCCGCCGCCCGGCCCGAACCGGTCGACCAAGCGGCGCAACGCGGGCGGCGACGTAAGCGCATGACCGTGGTCTACGGCGGCACGTTCGACCTGACCGCCGAGGTCCGCGAGATCACCGCACCGCTGGCCGAACGGGTCGCCGGTCAGCCGCAACCGCTGGCATTCGCGCTCGACGTCGAGCACCTGGCCGACGCGGTCAACGGGGCGGTGCGCACGTTCGCCGCGCTGCTGGCCGACCGCGACGCACGGCGGCGCTGCCGAGACGTGCCGGTCGGCAACCGAGGTCAAGCCATCCGCGCGCTGGTCTCGCTCGCCGACGTGCCCGCCGACGTCGAGATCTCCGACGACGCGATCACCTCGGGCACCTGGCCCTAGCTGCTGGCCGGGCACGCGGCGGCGTACTCGGCACCGCTGGCCGACTACCTCGAGCACGCCATCCCGCCCGGCCAGACACGCGGCGCACTGTCGGTGTCCGAGCGCGTCGAGGCCGAACTACGCGAGATCGACAGTGCTGCAACGTCTCTCACGCGATCAATGAACCTCGCCGAGTCGCACCGCGAGCAGAACCGCCACGCTCCCGATGAGCCGGTCACCGAGGCCGACAAAGCGCGGGCGCTGCTGGCCGACCTCGGGGTCACCCCGTGAGCGCCGAGGCGGCGTGGTCTCCGTCGTATCAGTGTCCTGACTGCCGAGGGCCGTCGAGAGCGTGGAAGGGCAACCACCACCGCTGGCGCTGTGACCAGTGCGTCGCCGAGGTGATCGGCCTCAACGCGCCGCCGTCGAGAGCCGAGCGCCGCCACGCTCACTATGCGCACTCTCGACCTCGCACCGGCACCTGACCACCTGACCGGGCGCGCGTCTGGTCGCCCACGTCGAGACACCGGCCCGCCTGGTTGCGGACCGGGGCCGGTGTCTCGGCACCCCTTCACCCCGACAGAACAGGATGACCACCATGAACATGACGACGCGGGCACCGCTCACGCTGGCCACGATCACCGACGCCGAGCGCGACACCCTGGCCACGTGCATTCACGAGGCGGGCCATGCCGTGGCGGCGGTGATCCTCGGCGGCGAGGTCGCTGCCGCACAGCTGCACGCCGGGCGCACGTTCGGCGTCCGGGGCCGGACCGCCTACCGGCACGTTCCCGAGGGTGCCCTATCGAGGCTGCACTATGCCGGACCGTATGCCGAGGCACGGTTCCGGGCCGGTCGAGTTCCCAACCTCTCCGAGATCCGGGCGGTGCTGGGCCACCTCGGTAGCGGCGATCACGCGGCACTGCTGGCCAGCGGCGGACCGCTACCCCGAGGGATCGAACGGCACATTGAATCGACCTGGCCCGCCGTGGTGAAGCTCGCACAGTTCATCCACCGCCACGGCGAAGCGCGTCACGCCGACGTGTGCCGAGCGCTGGGGATCCCCAAGACCGACAACGGACATCATCTGTCGGTGATTCGATCCGGCACCTGGCCCGCACGGGTCATACTTCCGAACTCCCCGACGGCTTAGCCTGTTCATCGTGGGACGTCCCCGCTGCGGGCGATGTGTACGTAGTCGGACTAATCGGTTCACCACTCGCGAGCGGGCTGCCAGCGACTGTCTTCAGGTGTTGCCGTACCGCGTCTATTACCGCTGGCACATCAGAGTTCAGATCCAGCCGGTGAACGCCGTAGCTGACCACGCCATCTACCAACAGCGATGCATGATCGAAGATTGACTCGGCATCTGCGTTCGGCTTGCCCCGAACGTTGCCGAAGGCTCGATCCTCTATGTGCTCGTATGCATTTCGGATCTCACGTATCGCCTCTGCCCTGCTGGTAATCACGTCGGGAATCGACACCTGAAGTTGGCATCCAACCACATCAACAGCCTGAACACACATGTCAACTGCTCGACCGAGCGCGACGACAGCAAGCTCGGCGGTGCCGATCAACTCCCACAAGATTCTGCGGCGGGCAGGCGCACCCTCTGCTTCAGTGGAACTGAGCGAGTCCATACGCACGAACAATGCTTGCGCCTGGTCGAGCCGTCTTGCTGCGGCGAGTAGGTAGCGTCGCGCTTCTACCGACCAGTCCGGACAGACCGCAAGCCAAGTGAAGAGAACAGGTGTAAGCGGCACATATCCCCCCTCACCTACATATCGGCTCTCCCACTCATCGATGTAGTCAAGCTCGATCTGGGGCTCAATAACCACATCCTGCCCTGGCCGTGCATGGACACGCCGTCCGTCGTCGTGCTCCCCCAGCAACAAGGGCCGGGCATAGATCTTCCCACCTTCGAGACGAGTGGGAACCACACGTTGACCGATCAAGAACCCATCGTCACCGTCGGCATCGGTATGAATCCCCAGATGAGAGATGGCGGTCATTACCAGTACGGTGTCGCCCTCATACATGGGAACTAGTTCGGGCTCGGGATCGCACGGGTCAACTAGGCGGACAACTATTGTGCTGCCCTCTCGCGCAACCAGAACAACGCGCTCCGGTTCGCCGCCCTCCTGCGTTACGTCGTGTAGATACCCGACTGGCACCGCTCGCGGAGATTCATCGCTGACGTCATCCAAGGTGAACACTCCCGCATTTCGTGCCGTTAGGGCACGGTTGGGGCACGCTGGCCAGCAATAACACCCTGACCTGGTGGTCCCGGCTGGGATCGAACCAGCGACCTTCCCGGTGTGAACGGGACGCTCTTCCACTGAGCCACGGGACCGTTTCGTGTGTGCCGCACCGCAGTGCTTCACACGAGGAATGAGACTACACACCCGCAAGGACAGTCGACAAATCGCCTGCCTGCCGGGCCTGCGAGCGGGCACGACGGGCGTCGTCGACGACACCCAGGCCGGGCCGTCGTCGCACATGCAGCGAAAACACACGGGTGTAAGTCGCTGACCAGCCGACTTGTGCATTCGCTCGGAACTCTATTAGTGTTCTGCTCCGTTGGTGAACGCAAGTCCACAAGACGAGTTCACCACACGCGGATGTAGCGCAGCTGGTAGCGCATCACCTTGCCAAGGTGAGGGTCGCGGGTTCGAATCCCGTCATCCGCTCTCCTCGCGAGAACCTCGAACCCGGTGACGTGGCCGAGTGGTGAGGCAACGGCCTGCAAAGCCGTGCACACGGGTTCGATTCCCGTCGCCACCTCCACCACAGAACAATTTCATGATCCCGCGCGATTAGCTCAGTGGGAGAGCGCTTCCCTGACACGGAAGAGGTCACAAGTTCAATCCTTGTATCGCGCACCGAAAGAGCAGACCGCCTGAACGTCAGGCGGTCTGTTCTCGTCTGCGGGCGTCACTGCGGCGACGGCCGGGCCTCCTCGTCTCCGTGCAGTACGACACGGTTCCGTCCGTCTCGCTTGGCGCGATACAGCGCTTGGTCGGCCTCGGCTACCAGCTCCGGCATCGATCGTGCGACCGAATCCGGCGCCACCGCCACCCCGATCGAAACCGTGACGCGCACACCGTCCCGGCCGGTCGACGCCGACGCGATCGCCCGCCCCAGCCGCCGCGCACGACGCACCGCTTCGTCCGCGTCGGCCGCGTGCAGCACCGCGGCGAATTCGTCGCCGCCGTAGCGACCGACCGGCCCGTCGTCGCCGGCATGCTCGGTGAGGATAGACGCGCAGTGCCGAAGCACGCGGTCCCCCGCCGCGTGGCCGTGACCGTCGTTGACCGATTTGAAGTCGTCTACGTCCACCAGCAGCACCGCGCGCGACTCCCGGGGCCGGCGCTCCGCGCGGCGAGACACTTCCTCGTCGAGGCCGCGCCGATTGAGAAGCTCGGTGAGCGGATCACGCAGCACCGCGTCGTGAAGCTGGCGTTCGAGCCGCTCCTGGTACATCAGCAGCACGCCCACGCTCAACGTGAGAAGCGCGAGCCCCTGGATGAACAAGCCGATCTGCTGCACGGGTCCGGACGTCAGAAAGTCCTGCCGCGCGGACAGCTGCGCTCCCTCCACCGCGCGCACGACGTTGGCGATCACCGCCACCCCGACCGCGGCGAGCACCAGGTAGCGCGCCTCGAGCGGCTCACTTCGCTGATCGCGGATCACCTCGGTGATCAGCACCACGAAGCCGCACATGAGGCAGAGATTCACCGCGATGATCCGCGCTCCGAGATCGTCGGCGACCGGCGGCACGAACGCGAACAGCACGAACACGATCAGCCCGGGAGCCGCCGTGAGCGTCCACCGCACCGGCCGGCCGGAGAACCGGAACATGCCGGCCACCGTCAGGGCCCAACCGCTGACCAGCAGTGCGTTCGCCAGCGCGATCGACACCCAGTCCGGCACCGCTCCGCGCATCGCCAGCAGCAGCCACGACGATGCCGAGGTGAGATTTCCCACACTCCAGATCACCAACGCCTCGCGCGACCGGTACCGCACAGCGTGGGCCCCGAGCAGGATCCCGAACACCAAGTGGGTCGCGCAGACGAACAGCATCACCGTCGGCATCGCGAAGTACGTCACCGCTGTAGCTCCTCTCCATGGACCGCTCAGCAAACGGTTCGGCCGGGCCTGTCCCACGGTTCGGCGACAGGCCGCTGCACGGTGCATCGCTCGTCGCGAATCCGCAGGTCCAGACCATCTTGGCCGACGACGATCCAGCCGGTTTGCAATTCGCGAGGACGGGCCGCTAATGTTTGGTGTCGCCGGTGAGCAACGAAGTCCACAAGACCAGTTCACCGACACGCGGATGTAGCGCAGCTGGTAGCGCATCACCTTGCCAAGGTGAGGGTCGCGGGTTCGAATCCCGTCATCCGCTCGGAGCGGGTTCTACTCGCACACTTCTCTACCGCGAGTCCTCTTGCACCTGGTGGCGTGGCCGAGTGGTGAGGCAACGGCCTGCAAAGCCGTGCACACGGGTTCGATTCCCGTCGCCACCTCCACCACAGAACAATTTCATGATCCCGCGCGATTAGCTCAGTGGGAGAGCGCTTCCCTGACACGGAAGAGGTCACAAGTTCAATCCTTGTATCGCGCACCAGCACGAAGGCCCCGGATTTCTCCGGGGCCTTCGTCGTCGTCCCGGCTCAGACGTCGACGACGACCGCTTCGGCCTCGATCTCCACCAGCACTCCCGGCTCGATGAGCGACGACACCTCGACCATGCTCGCCACCGGCCGGACGTCGCCGAAGACGGCCCCGTGCTCGCGGCCGACGGCCTCCCACTGCGTGATGTCGGTCAGGTAGATCCGGGTGCACACGACGTCGCTCGTCCGCGCCCCGGCTTCGTGGAGTGCGACGCCGATCCGGCGCAGCGCCTCTCGGGCCTGCAAGCCGTAGTCGTCGCCGCCGACGGGTCCGTCCGGCGACGCCGCGGTGGTGCCGGCCACCCAGACCCGGTCGCCGACGCGGACCGCCCGCGAGTATCCGATGATCGGCTCCCACTGCCCGCCCGATGAGAAGTTCTGTCGTATCGCCATGGCGCGAATCATCGCACGGGACCGCGCGTTCCGTGCGATGGTTTACAGCACTCGGTGTACACCCGTACACTGTTTGCCATGACTGCTGCACCCGCCGATCGCCGCGCCGAGGTCCGCGCCCTCTCCGAGCTGGGCCTGACCGAGTTCTCCAAGGCCTCCGTCGGCATACACAGCACGCACCGGGCGATCTCCGACCGCGTGTTCTCCATCGTCAGCCGCGGAGCCGGACCGGTCAGCCGCCCGGTCAAGGTGGTGCACGACGCCATCACCGACGGCGTGTACCGGATCATCGCCGAGTCGACGTCGATGGCCGGCAAGGTCACCGGCGAAACGCTCGACCTCCCGATGCGCGTCGCCCCGTCGCAGACCAAATACGGCGCGGAGCTGATCGGCATGATCAACGGCCTGATCGGCGACGAGCTCGACGGCAAGCAGTCGCCCCTGGCCGCCGAGCCGATGACCGTGCGCCAGGACGGACGCACCGTCGCGCTCACCGCCGACGACGTCGCGCGCGAATTCCCGTTCGCCACCGGCCGCATCGCGGTCTTCCTGCACGGCTTGGTCGAGACCGAACACGCCTGGCACTGGGGCGGCGGCGAGGACGGCGTCACCTACGGCGGCTGGCTCGCCGCGTCAGCCGACATCACCCCCGTCGACATCCGCTACAACACCGGCCGGCACATCTCCACCAACGGCCACGACCTGGCCGAACTGCTCGACGACCTGGTCCGCTTCTGGCCCGTCTCCGTCGAGGACGTCACCCTGGTCGGCCACTCGATGGGCGGTCTGGTGGCCCGCAGCGCGGCGCACCACGCGGTGGAGGCCGAACTGTCGTGGCCGCGACTGGTCGGCACCACGGTCTGCCTCGGCACCCCGCACCTCGGAGCGCCCCTCGAGGAGCTCGCCCATCAGGCGAGCGCCGTGCTCTCGGTGTTCCCGGAGACCGAGGCATTCGGCCGATTGTTGCGTCGCCGCAGCGACGGCATCCGGGACCTGCGAGCCGGGTCGTTGATCGACGACGACTGGACCGGGCGCGACCCCGACGACGTCGCCGCGGCGATCGCCGCCGAGATCCCGTTGCTCCCCGGCGCCGAGCACTACTTCATCTCAGCCACCGTCACCCGCAACCCGGCCAATCCCGTCGCGCGCGTGCTGGGCGACGGCCTGGTGCTGCACCACAGCGCCAGCGGCAAGAACTCGATGCGCCGCATCGGCTTCGCCGAAGAGAACGGCCTGCACCTCGGTCGCGCCCACCACTTCACGCTGCTCAACGACGAGCGGATCGCCGAGCAGTTGGTCACCTGGCTGACGCGCTGACCTTTCGCCGAGCCGCAGCGCCTCACCCGACCTGCAACACCAGCTTCCCGGCGACGTGAGCGGTGTCGCCGCGACGATGCGCCTCCCGGACCGCGTCCACGTCGAGCAGATCGAAACGCCCGTCCACAACGACGCGCAGCGTCCCGTCGTCGATCAGTGACGCGATCGACGACATGCCCGCCTGATCGGCCTCCACCAGCATCAACTCGTGCCGCACGTCCACCGCAGCAGCGGCCTCGCCGAGCGGCGCGACCTTGTTCAGCGCCAGCGACACGATCACCCCGCCCGGCCTGGTGATCGCCAGCGACCGTGCCGGGACGTCGTCGCCGAGTCCTTCGAGGACGACGTCGACCGGAGCCACCGACTGGGCGAAGTCGACCTCGCGGTAGTCGATCACCTCGTCGGCGCCGAGTTCCCGCAGCATGTCGTGATTGCGGGTGCTCGCCGTGCCGATCACGTAGGCGCCCAAGCGCTTGGCGATCTGGACCGCGAAGTGGCCGACTCCCCCGGCCGCGCCGTGGATCAGCACCCGATGGCCGGGCCGGACCCGCGCAGTGTCGTGCAGGGCCTGCCACGCGGTGAGCGCGGCCAGCGGGACCGCTCCGGCATCGGCCAGGTCGATCCGCGCGGGCGCCGGCACCATCGACCGGGCCGGTGCGACGACGTACTCAGCCGCCGAACCGACGCCGTGCGGGTACGGCAGCATGCCGAACACTGCGTCGCCCGGCCGGTGAATCGTGACGCCCAGGCCCACCACCTCCACCACTCCGGCTACCTCCCAGCCCAGGATCCGCGGGCCGTCGCCCAAGAATCCCGGGATCTGCCGGTGGCCCCAGTCGGTCGGGTTCAGGCCGGTGGAGACCACGCGGATCAAGATCTGCGACGGCCCGGGCACGGGGCGCTGCACCTCGGCCAGGGTCAGCACCTCAGGGCCTCCGAGCGTCTCCTGGCGGATCGCGCGCATCGTCGCGGCGTCGTGCGTCGTCTCGTCGAGGTTGCTGGTCAGCGTGTCGGTCATCGTCTTCTCCTTGTTCGTTCCTCGCCCGGCATTCCGGGCCCGCAGACAAGACTGCGCCGCAGTGGCCGCGCTCGGCGATGGCCCACAGGTCAATATATGAGAAGATCGGGCCATGAGTGTGCAGCGGGTCGCGGTGATCGCCGACCACCGGGTGATGCCCTTCGAACTGAGCCTCGCCGGACGAGTGCTGGGGACCGCCGTCGACAGCCGCGGCCGGGAGCTCTACGACATCCGGGTCTGTACCGCCGACGGCCGCCCGGCAGCCACCACCGGCGGGTTCGACGTGACGCCGCGCTACGGACCCGAAGCAGTGGCTGACGCCGACCTCGTCGTGGTGCCGCCCGCCCCGCATCACCCCGAACTCACGCGCGACGGCGCACCGTCGCCGCTGCAGGAGGTGCTGACCACCGCGCGCGAGGACGCGCGGATCGCCACGGTGTGTCTCGGCTCGTACGTTCCGGCGTCATTGGGCTGGCTCGACGGCCGCTCGGCCACCACGCACTGGGTGTGCGTCGATCACTTCGCCGAACGATTTCCCGACGTCGACGTCGACCCGCAGGCTCTCTATGTCGACGAAGGGCGGCTCCTGACGTCGGCCGGGGCGACGGCCGGGATCGACATGCTGCTGCACATCGTGCGCAGCGACCACGGCAGCGCCGTCGCCAACGACGTCGCCCGCCGCTGCGTGGTGCCGTCGTGGCGGGACGGCGGGCAACTGCAGTACATCGCCCACCCGGTACGCGAGCTCACCGAGTCCGGCCTCGACGCCACCCTCGCCTGGGCTCTGGACCGCCTTGCCGAGCCGCTGGGCATCGACGACCTCGCCGGCCACGCCCGGATGAGCCGCCGCACTTTCACCCGCCGCTTCCGCGCCGTCACCGGCACCAGCCCCACCGCCTGGCTGCTCGACAAGCGCACCGACTACGCCAAGCTGCTGCTGGAGACCACCGAGCAGCCCATCGACGATGTCGCCCACGCCGCCGGCTTCGGCTCGGCCAGCGCGCTGCGCAAGCATCTGCGCGCTCACGCGGGGGTGTCACCCTCGGCGTACCGGAAGTCGTTCCACGGGTGACACCAAGGCGTCCTGCTGTCGAGGCCTCGATCCACAACCCCACCGAATAGTCGCAGTAGTCCACAGGCCTCTGCGCACCGGCCTTCCCGGGCGCGAAGCCGTGGCGGCTTCGCTTCTACCGGTAAGACGGCGCGCACGAACTCGAACTCGTCGACTACCACTGAGGAGCATTTGTGAACGCCCCAGCGCCTGTGCATCCCGGACGGATCTTGCTCACCGAAGTGCTCGAACCACTCGGCATCAGTCAGTACGCACTCGCCAAGGCCGCCGGACTCCCTCTTTCTCGAGTCAACGCGATAGTTCACGGCCGCCGCGCGATCACCGCCGACACCGGGCTCCGCCTCTCACGCGCGCTCGGGACGTGCGACATGTTCTGGATCAACATGCAGGCGCGCTACGACGCTGACGTCGCCTTCCAGGCGATAGCGAGCGACCTGGAGAAGATCACGCCCATCGCAAAAGGCGCCGCTACGCCTGCATAGCGATTGCTCGACCCGATCCGAAACTCGCTCGACGCCTCAGCCCTGTGAGTTTGTCCCTACTGGGGCGTCGCAGGAGGTCCAAGCCGCATAGGGGGTCGGCTGCCGCTATACGGCCGGGTAGGGACAGCTTCTGCAAAGCGCTCGTGCGGCACGATGGACGCATGACGCTCGAGGAACCCCCGACCGCGGAGACCGTGGTGGTCGAGACGGCGACGGACACGGCGCTCGCCGGCGAGATCGCCGACGTCGCCGCGGTCACCTTTCCCCTCGCCTGCCCGGCACACTCCACGCCGGAGAACATCGCCGCGCACATCGCGACGGTGCTGTCGGCGGAAGCCTTCGCGGGATGGATCGCCCACGAGCGGCACGACGTCATCGTCGCGCGCGACGGTGAGCAAGGCCCGATCGTCGGCTACGCCCTGGTCGTCCACGGAGCGCCCACCGCGCCCGACGTCCGGCTGCTGCTGGCAGGCGACGACGTCAGCGAGGTCTCCAAGATGTACGTGCTGCCCGCCTACCATGCGGCGCATCGCGCCGAGCGGCCGTCGCACCGGCTGATGGCGGCCGCACTCGAGTCCGCCCGCGAACGCGGGTCGTCGACCGTCTGGCTCGGCGTGCACCAGGACAACGTCCGGGCGCAGACCTTCTACCGGAAGACCGGCTTCACCCAGATCGGGACCAAGACGTTCGACATGAACGGCGTGATCGAGCACGACCACGTGATGGCCCGGCGGGTGTGACCTCGAGGTCAGGCGCTGGCCTCGGCGAAGCGCGACAGCGCGAGCAGGCGCGACGTGGCGCGCAGGTACTTCTTCCGGTAGCCGCCGGCCAGCATCTCCGGGGTGAACAGCTCGTCGAGCTTGCCGCCCGAGGCGATGACCGGGGTGCCGTCGTCGTACAGGCGGTCGGCGAAGGCCACGAGCCGCAGCGCGACGGCCTGATCGCCCGCGGGGTGCACGTTGGTGATGCCCACCAGCGTGACGCCCTCGACGAGCGCCTTGTACTTGGACGGGTGCAGCTTGGCCAGCTTGTCGGCGAGTTCTTCGAAGCTGTCCACGGTCGCGCCCTCGGTGGCCTCGACCTGCGCCATCAGCTCTTCCTCGGTCGCCGGATCGGGAGCAGGCGGAAGGTCACGGTGACGGTAGTCCGGGCCGTCGACGCGGATGGTCTCGAAGATGCCCGACAGCTTCTGGATCTCGCGCATGAAGTCGCTGGCGGCGAATCGTCCCTCGCCGAGCTGCCCGGGCAGGGTGTTCGACGTCGCGACGATCGACACGCCGCGCGCCGTCAGCTCGGTCAGCAGGCGCGAGACGACCATGGTGTCGCCCGGATCGTCGAGCTCGAACTCGTCGATGCAGAGCACGCTGTGCCGGCTGAGGCGGTCGAGCGCGTCGATGTAGCCGAGT
>JASGFV010000108.1:0-11591 GCA_047605365.1 Gordonia sp. (in: high G+C Gram-positive bacteria) | reverse complement strand
AGGATGAACGCGTCCGAGCCGCCCAGCTCCAGGACCGACTTCTTGAGATGCTTGGCCGCGGTCTCGGCGACCGCCGCGCCCGCCCGTCCGCTGCCGGTCAGCGAGACGCCGTGGATGCGCTTGTCGCCGATCATGTCGGCGATCTGCTCATTGCTGGCGAAGATGTTGATGTACGCGTCGCGCGGCACGCCGGCGGCATGCGCGATCTCTTCCATCAGCTGCGAGGACCGCGCACAGATCGGCGCGTGCTTGAGCACGACGGTGTTGCCCAGCAACAGGTTCGGACCGGCGAAGCGGGCCACCTGGTAGTAGGGGAAGTTCCACGGCATGATGCCCAGGACGGTGCCGATCGGCTCCCGCGTCACCAGCGATTCGGCGGCGCCCTGTGGGTCGAGCTGTTCGGTCTCGAGCAGACGCGGGCCGTTCTCGGCGTACCAGTCGTAGATCATCGCGGTCAGCGCGAGCTCACCGTGGGCCTGCGGCAGCGGCTTGCCCATCTCGGTGGTGATCACCACGGCGAGTTCGGCGGCCCGATCGCGGTAAGCCTGCGCGGTGTCGCGCAGCATCCGCACGCGCTCGTCGATCGACGTCGCACGCCACTTCGCGCAAGCGTCGGCAGCGCGGGCCAAGACGTCCTGCACTTCGTCGTCGGACATCGTCGGGAAGGTCTGTTCGACGACACCGGTCGCCGGGTTCTCGGTCACATATGCGGTCATGCTTCCGGACGATACGCCGGAGCGCGGCCGGACCGCATGCACTCCTTCAGTAGGGCCGCATAACGGTCCACGTCGGGCATCGCCGACGTCGACGCGTGCACCGAGATCGTCACCGCCCCGCCGATTCCGTGCACGCCGTGGGTCAGCGAATGCACCCGGGACAAGGCCGGGAAGCCCGCGGTGAACAGGACCGGGAGGCCGGTCAGTCGCAGGTCACCGGCACCGCGGTTCACCGACGACACCACGGTCGCTCCACTCATCAGGACCGGCTGCGGAGCATTCGCGGAGAGCCGGACGCCGAGCCGCTCCAGTACCGCGGGCGTCCGGCGGGCCGCCCGCCGCGCGGCGATCCGTCCGGCGCTGCCGTCCCGGCGTCGTGCCGCGGCGATGTCGGCGGCCACCGCCGCCGCACCGACAGACCGGTCGACGTCGTGCAGGTGCGTGCCGATCGAGGCGGTGAAGAAGTTGTTGCGCGCGATCGGATCCGGCTCACGCCCGATAGTCAGCTCGACGGCCCCGACGTCGTCGCCGAGATAGGCCGACAGCGCCCGGCCGATCACCACGATCGCCCCGGCGGTCACCGACTGCCCGCCGAAGCACAGTCGGCCGGCGTCGACGGTGAGGGTGCGCAGCACGCGTTCGGGCCCGGGCGCCGTATTGAGCGACGTCGCGGGCATCGGCGATCGGCCCGCCGGATCGGTGCAGCGCGCCGACCGTCGTGCCGCCACCAGGCCCAGCCCGGCCGCTGCACCGATCTGCGGCATCAGCTTCAGTGCACCGGCGACCGGCGCCAAGCGCCGGGGCGCCACGTTCCGGCGCTGCCCGCCCGCTCCGGCCGCGTCGCCGCCGAACAGCTCGCGGGCCAGCGTCGAGGCACGCCGTCCGTCGCCCAGGGCATGAGACACCTGAAACACGGCGACGAGCGCGTCGCCCGCGGCTCCGGGTACGCCGCCGACCGGACCGTAGAGGTGCACGCGCCACGTGTGGACCTGGGCGTCGAGCTGAGAATTCATCTCCGCGCAGACGGCGTCCAGGCATTCCTGCCAGTCACGTGCGCCGGGATGAATCCGGAACTGATCGTCGTCGACGGGAGCGGGCGTCCACCGCGGGTAGTCGAGGCCACCGGGCACCGGGCAGACCCGCAGCCCGAGGTCCGCGATGGCGGCGGCGCGCGCTTTCAGCTGTTCGGCCGCTGCGGCGAGACCCACCGAAAGCCCCTCGGCGGCAAAGCAGTACAGCAGGAACTGGTCGTTCGGCGTGGTCTCCGACTGCCAGAGCATGTCGGCGTCGGCCGGCGACAGCATGGGCGGCTCCCTTCCCGGAGTTGCACGCCGAGCATAATGCGGGTGACCGACATCACCATTGAGGAGTGGCACAATGCCCGACAGTTTCGACGCCGTCGCCGACCTGCCCGAATCCACCCCGATCCTGGTCGGCGTGGGCCAGGCCGCGGAGCGGATCGACGACCCCGACTACGCGGCGCTCGGCGAAGCCGACCTGGCCGCTCGGGCGGTGACCGCGGCGCTGGCCGACACCGGCGCCGACACCGCGGCGCTGGCCGCCCGGGTCGACGTGGTGGCGGCGATCCGATCGTTCGAGAAGTCGAGCCCGGCGTCGTCGTCGCCGTTGGGGCGGCCGGACAACATGCCGCGGGCCGTCGCCGCACGCACCGGCATGGATCCGCGCCGGGCGATCGAGGAGGTGACCGGCGGGCAGAGTCCGCAGCACCTGGTGACCGAGTTCGCCGGCGAGATCGCGGCGGGCCGGGCGTCGGCGGTGGTGCTGTTCGGCGCCGAGGTGATGTCGACGGTGCGGCACGCGCTGGCCGGCGACGGCCCGCGGCCGGATTTCGCCGAGCACGTGGACGGCAGCCTCGAAGACCGCGGGTTCGGCATCAAGGGAATCACCTCGGTCGAGGAGGTGCGGCACGGGCTGATCACCCCGGTGGCGGCGTACGCGCTGATGGAGAACGCCCGCCGGCATCGCGTCGGGCAGTCCCGCGACGAGTACGCCACCGCGATGGGCGAGCTGTTCGCGCCGATGTCGGCGATCGCCGCAGACAACCCGTATTCGGCGGCGCCGCAGGCGTACTCGGCCGACGAGCTGGTCACTCCGAGCGAACGCAACCGAGTCGTCGCCGTGCCCTACCCGCGCCGGCTGGTGGCCCGCGACCAGGTGAACCAGGCTGCCGCCGTGGTGCTGACCGACGTCGCGACCGCGCGCGCCACCGGAATCGACTCGGCCCGCTGGACTTTTCTGCACGGGCACGCCGACACCGTCGAGCAGCCGCTGATGGACCGGGAGGACCTGTCGCGGGGCCCGGCGTCGACCGCGGCCGTCGAGCACGCTCTCGCGACGGCGGGCGTCGGCGTCGACGATCTGGACTGCCTCGACCTCTACAGCTGCTTCCCGATCGCGGTGTCGAACATCTGTGAGGCCTTCGGACTGTCCGCCGACGATCCGCGCGGACTCACCGTGACCGGCGGCCTCCCCTACTTCGGCGGCCCCGGCAACAACTACTCGATGCACGCGATCGCCGAGATCGTCGATCGGGTCCGCCGGAAGCCGGGAACCTTCGGCCTGGTCGCCGCCAACGGCGGCGTGATGAGCAAGTACTCGGCGGGCGTGTACTCGACGACGCCGGCGCCGTGGCGCGCATCGTCCTCGGCCGCAGTGCAGTCCGCACTCGACGCCCGACCGTCTGTCCGCCTGTGCCGGTACCCCGACGGGCCCGCGGTGATCGAGACGTACACCGTCGTCGAACCCGATCGCGAACGACGCAGCGGCGTCGTCCTGGGACGGCGGCCTGACGGCTCGCGATTCATCGGGACCGTCCACCGCGACGACGAGGCGATGTTCGCGCACCTGCTGACCAGCGACGACCCGATAGGAACGACGATCTACGTGCGATCGACGCCCCGGCGGAATCTGGTGACACTCGACGAAGCCGCCGCCGACCGGCTGGCTCCGCGTCGCGCACCAGGCTTCCGCGACGGCTACGAGCACGTCGAGTTGCGCCGGGACGGCCGCGTCCTCGAAGTCACGATCAACCGCCCCGAGGCCCGGAACGCGTTGAACAGCAAGACGAACGCCGAACTCGACGAGATCTTCGACGCCTACTTCGCCGACGACGGCCTGTGGGTCGCGATCCTCACCGGCGCCGGCGACAAGGCATTCTCGTCGGGCAACGACCTCGCCGCGGGCCCGTCGGGCGCGCTTGCGGTGCCCGCCAACGGTTTCGGCGGCCTCACCTCGCGGCGCGAGCTGCCCAAGCCGGTGATCGCCGCAGTCAACGGGTATGCGCTCGGCGGAGGGCTGGAGGTGGCGCTGTCGTGCCACCTGATCGTCGCCGACGAGACCGCGTCGTTCGGTCTGCCCGAGGTGAAGGTCGGTCTGGCGGCCGCAGCCGGCGGACTGGTCCGCCTGCCCCGCGCGGTGTCGCCGGCGCTGGCCCGGGACATGATCTTGACCGGCCGCCGGCTCAGCGCGTCCGAGGCGCTCGACGCCGGGCTGGTCTCCCGGGTCGCCACGAAGGGCGAGCTGATGAGCCTCGCCCGCGAGGTGGCCGCGCAAGTGCTCGCGGCGTCGCCGTCGGCGGTGCGGGCCTCGATCGCGACGATGGCCTCCGCCGACGCACAGCCCGACACCGTCACCGCGGTGCGCGACAGCATCTCGGTGCTCGACGAGGTGCTCGTCAGCCAGGACACCGCGGAGGGAATCATGGCCTTCCTCGGCAAGCGTGAACCACGTTGGACGGGCCACTGACCAGACCTTCTGCATGCCGTCGCCGAACTCGGTAGCGTCGGAACCGCTGCTGCTCGTCGGCGGCGGCCCGGCTCGCGAGGCCGGTCGAAGCAACGACGCACGGAGGACCGCAATGGGATTGAGTGACGACGTTCAGAACAAGGCAGACGATCTCAAGGGTCGCGCCAAGGAAGCGGTGGGAGCTGCGACCGACAACCACGACCTCAAGCAAGAGGGTCGTCGAGAACAGGCCGAAGCCTCCGTCAAGGAGAAGATCACCGAGGCCGCCGACAAGGTCAAAGAAGGCGCAGACAGCATCAAGGACAAGCTGACCGGTCGCTGATCGGCGACGAGTCCAGAAAGGCCCGCACCGGAATTCTCCGGCGCGGGCCCTTCTGTGTTCAGCTCAGGTGAGCTTGTACACCGTGGTGTTGCCGACCTTGGTCGCGGTGTAGTGCTCGCTGACCCAGGTCGCGATGTCGCTGGAGCCCTGCGGGCCGCCGCCTCCACCGCCGCCGGCGATGTAGTAGCCGATCTTGCCCTGCGCCACCCACTGCTTGAACTGCGCCAGGGTCGGCGCGGGATCGCTGCCGGTGAAACCACCGATCGCGATGACGGCCTTGCCGGAGTTCAGCTGCAGCGACGCCTGCGACTGAGCGCCGCTCACCGCCGCCGCCCACTCGGTGTCGGTGTTCTTCAGCAGCGCGATCACCTTCGCGTCCGCCTGGCCGCCCATGCCTCCGCCCGGACCGCCCCCCATGCGCTGCTTTCCGCTACCGGTGCCGTTCCCTGAGCCTGTCGAAGGGGCCTGCGGTCCTGTCCCATTCGGCGGAGTCATTCCGCTCCCGGAGCCGTTGGTTCCGTTCTTTGAGCCTGTCGAAGGGTTCTGCGGCCCCATGCCCCCGCCCTGGCCGCCCTTGCCACCCTGGCCGCCGGGGCCGCCGGGGCCGCCGCCCATGCCGCCGCCCGGTCCGCCCATGCCGCTCTCCCCCTTCGCGGTGACCACCGCAGTCGGGATCGAGCCGGAGTGAGACGTGTTCGCGGTCGCGATGCCGAACGAGCCGATCGCGATTCCACCGGCCAGCACCAGGCCGGCGGCGAGTCCGGCGGCGCGCCGGCCGTCGACTCCGCGCAGCAGGACCAGGGCGACGAGGGCGACGACGGTCGCGGCACCGAGCACCCAGCCCAGCACCGGCCATCCGAATCCGGTGGCGTAGGCCTTGTACCCACCCCAGCCGGTGGCCGAGACCAGCAGCGCGGCAAGGAATCCGGTGCCGAGCCACGACGAGCGTTCGCGCCAGCCGATCACCGCGCCGATCGCCACCAGTGCGGCGATCGCCGGGGCCAGCGCGACGGTGTAGTACGGGTGCACGGTGCCGCTCATGTAGGCGAAGATCACCCCGTTGACCACCAGCCAGCTGCCGAAGACGGTGACGCCGACGGCGACGCTGCGGCTCGCGTGGCGATCTGCCAGTCCGACGCGGCGACGGGCCGCGGGCCAGAAGCGCAGCACGGCGAGGACCGCCGCCACGCCGAGCACCAGCAGGGCCGCCGGGAGGAGCCAGGAGATCTCGTTGCCGAACTCGTTGCTGAACAGCCGGGCCAGTCCGGTGTCACCGCCGAAGCTGGTGCCGGTGGAGCCGCTCCCGCCGCCTCCCGGACCGCCGCCGCCGGGTCCACCGCCTTGACCGCCTCCTCCGCCGGAGTTGCCGAAGATGCGTGCGAGTCCGTTGTAACCGAGCACCAGATCCATGAAGCTGTTGTCGGTGGAGCCGCCGATGTAAGGCCGCGAATCGGCCGGCCACAGTTCGACGAGCAGCACGTACCAGCCCGCGGACACCACGAGTGCGATCGTCGCCAGCACCAGGTCACGAATCCGTCGCAGCCAGGTGGTCTGTGCGAACAGCAGGTAGGCGAGCCCGAATCCGGGCAGCACCAGCAGACCCTGCAGCATCTTGGTGAGGAAGGCGAAGCCGAGGGCCACACCGCACAGCGCCAGCCACTTGGCGCTCGCCTGCGTGCATGCGCGGACGGTGCAGTAGGCGGCGACCGTCAACAGCAGCACCAGCAAGGCGTCGGGGTTGTTGAACCGGAAGATCAGCGCCGCAGCCGGCGTCAGTGCCAGAATCGCGCCGGCCAGCAGGCCGCCGCCCGTCGCGCTCGACGACGAGCCCGCATCGAGCAGGACCCGGCGCACGGTCGCGTACAGGACGCCGACCGATGCGACGCCCATCAGCGCCTGCGGCACCAGGATCGACCACGATGAGAGGCCGAAGATCCGCACCGACAGGCCGGTCGCCCAGAGTGCGGCGGGCGGCTTGTCGACCGTGATCGCGTTGTTCGGGTCCAGCGAGCCGAACAGCCATGCCTTCCAGTCCATTCCGCCGGCCTGCGCGGCCGCGGCGTAGAAGTCGTTGCCCCAGCCGTTCCGGGACAGGTTCCACGTGTAGAGCACCGCTGTCGCCGCGAGGAGAGCGATGAGCGCCCAGTGCCGCGGGGCCACGCGCTCCCACGGCCTGCGCCACGAAGGCTTCCCGCTTCCGTCTCGGGCCGCCGAATCGTGGTCGTCCGCGTGCCGGGGCGCGTAGTCGGCCGGCTGAGGATCAGGCGCCGGCGACCTGCTGAGTGTTGTCGTCATGGCGCCCAGTGTGGGCCGGTTCTCTGTCAGCAGCGTTCCGGAAGTCTGGGAACTTCCTGGACGATAGCTCGGAATGCGGATGCCCGGGCTGCGGATTTTCATCGGCGTCGTCGTCGGACCTGGCAGTTCCCGGCCGAAGCGTCGGCGCGCGGCGTACGTTGCCGATATGGGCTGGCTGGCGCGGTGGTGGCACCACGACGTGATCGACGCCGGAAAGGGACCGCTGCTGCTTGCGCTGGCGGCGTTCGTGGTGACCTTCGTGGTCACCCGAACCATCACCCGGATGATCCGCGACGGCCGTGGCCCGTTCCACGACGTCAGCACGGGCGGTGTGCACATGCACCATTCGACGCCCGGCGTGATCCTGCTGGTGGTCGGCGGCTTCACCGCGACCGGTGCGTCGGGCACCGTCTGGCAGTACATCGCCGCCGCGGCCGTCGGCGTCGGCGCCTCACTGGTGCTCGACGAGTTCGCGATGATCTTCCGACTCCAGGATGTCT
Organism: Gordonia sp. (in: high G+C Gram-positive bacteria); assembly: GCA_047605365.1. Taxonomy (GTDB): domain Bacteria; phylum Actinomycetota; class Actinomycetes; order Mycobacteriales; family Mycobacteriaceae; genus Gordonia. The sequence continues at coordinate 3,993 of JASGFV010000108.1, read as the reverse complement.
ACTGGACGCAGGAGGGCCAGCTCTCTGTCAACATCGCCACGCTGACCGCCGCATGCGTCGGGTTCGCCGTGGCCGGGATGTCGCCGTTCGAGGTGCACGGCCTCGACGATCAGACCACGCGCACCCGCACACTCATCACCGCACTGCTCGTGATCAACCAGGTGTTCGCGGTGATCACCGCGCTCAAAGGCAAGTACGCGACGGCACTGCTCGGCATCTTCTTCTCGCCGCTGGCCTGGGTCGGCACGGTCCGGTTGGCCCGCCCCCGCTCACCCTGGGCGCGACACTTCTACGGACCCCTCAAGTCTGCGCGCGCCCGGGCCCGCGATCATGCCGTCGACGCCCGATGGGGACCCGTTCGTCGTCGTTGGGACGATTTCATCGGCGGAACGCCCACCGCTCCGCCGGCCTGACGTCAGCCGCGCAGGGCGGCCAGCGCCTCATCGGCGTGCGTCGACATGTTGAACTCCGACGCCGTGACACCGGCGACGGTGCCGTCGGCACGGATCGCGAACGTCGTGCGCTTGGTGGGCGCCCCGATCTTGGCGAACAGCGCGCCGCGGGCGACGCCGTAGGCCTTCGCGACCTCGCCGCCGACGTCGGCGAGCAGCGGGTAGTCGAAGCCGTGCTTTGCCGTCCAGTCCTGCTGCTTGGACACGTCGTCGCGGCTGATGCCGACCCGCTGAACACCGGCGTCGGCGAACTCGGCGGCCAGATCGCGGAAGTGGCACGCCTCCTTGGTGCAGCCCGGGGTGAACGCGGCCGGGTAGAAGAACAGCACGACCGGGCCGTCGGCAAGCAGTTCGGAGAGCCGGCGGACGTCACCGTTCTGGTCGGGCAGTGCGAAGTCGGGTGCGGTGTCGCCGATGTCCATGCGCCCCACCCTAGTTGTCCGGGCGGTCAAGGGCTAGAACGGAATCGGTTCGTAGGAGTCGAAGTTCGACGCCGGGAACCCGGTCCAGCCCGGGGAGTGCCGGGCACGACGATGACTTTGTCGAAGTCTCCGCTAACTCAAGCCAAAGGCTTCGACAAGCTCAGCCGGCGGCGGGACCGATCACAACTCGCGCTTGAGGCCGACGTGCTGGGCCGTGTAGCCGTGGTGGGCGTAGAACCGGCGGGCCCGTTCGCGGACCTCGTCGGTAGTGACCTGGCTGAGGGTGGCGCCGTGCGTACGACCGTGCGCATGCGCCCAGTCGAGCATCGCGGTCCCCAGTCCTCGATCACGTTCGGCGGCGGCTACCCGCAGACCCTCGATCTGCAGTCGCGTGGCTCCCCCGCGTGACAGCCCCGGAAGCACGCTGAGCTGCACGGTGGCGACGACTGTCCCAGCGTCGTCGCGCACGACCGCCAGGTAGTGCGAGTCGTCGCGGACCACGGCGTCGAACGCTGTCTCGTAGCGGATCGCCTCGGCGATCTCACGGTCGCGGGCGACGTCGTCGTCGGCCAGCAGCGAGACGATCGCGGGCACGTCGGACCGTTGCGCCCGCTCGATCCGGAACGTGCGCGACCCGACGCGCAGCAGTCCGCTCACCGACGACCGCGCATTCGCCTGCATCCGGGCCACCAGCGCGTCGAGCCAGCCGCCCACCCCGAGGCGCGCCTCCGGGGTGTCCGGGTAGCGGCAGCGGAGATGAAGCCCGGCGTCGTCGAGGATGAACCACAGCATCACGCCGTCGGTGGCGATCACCGCGCCGACGTACTGCGCATCGACGCTTCGGGCGTCGATGCGGACCGGCAGCCGGCGCAGGTCGAGCCAGGAGATCGCGAACATGCCGGGGGCCTCCGGCATGTCGCCGCCCCACGGGCCGAGCACGTCGGCCAGCGGCCACGAGCCGAGCCGGACCGCCTCGCGTACCGCCGCCGAACAGGCCGCCGGAGACGGATCGCCCGACTCGATCACCGAGTTGGTGATGAACCAGCCCACCGAATCGTGCCAGGCCTCGTCGTAGCGACTGTGCACCGGAAACACGGCGCGCAACGGTTCGCCGGCCAGCTCCCGAGTCACCGCGGTCATCGCCGACACGGCCAGCGTCAACGTCGACACCCCGTCGCCGCGGGCCTGCGCGGCGAATGCGGCGGCGTCGTCGACGCCGAAGACGTCCCGGACCTCCACCCGCTCCGGCTGAAGCTCCGGCTGACCGAGCGGCAGCGGGAACCGGGGCATCACTCCCCCGCAGGCGTCCAGGATCTCCACCCAGCGTCGCCGTACGTCGTCGGGCGCGGCCGGCCGGTCCGACAGCGACCGGGTGTGCTCGGCGAACGGCCGGGCCTGCGGCAGTTCAGGCGACCGTCCGGCATCGACGGCGAACAGGGCGCGGCGGAAGTCACGGGCGATCACCAGCATCGACCACATGTCGACATGCGCATGATCCGCCCCGATCACCACGGTGGGCCCGGTCGCGGTCTGCAGCACGCACAGCCGGTGCGACGGCGCGCGGTACGACGAACAGTACTGATCCAGCACGTCGCGCAACGCCTCGTTGACCGCCTGACCGGGTCCGATCGGATGCTCGATCCAACTGCCCGGACCGACGTCGACGGCCCGCAGACGCGGCCCTTCGTCACCCGGGAGGAAGACCGAGCGCAGCGTGCCGTGCCGGGCGATGACGGCGAGCCAGGCGTCGGCCAGATCGTCGAGCGGCACCGCTTCGGGCAGCCGGAACGACAACGCCATCCACGACCCCGGCCGGTCCCCCGCTCCGACGTGCCGTCGCTGGTCGAAGGAGACCGGAAGTTCCTCGCGCGGAGCCGACACGGTGACGTCGTAACCCGACAGCGTGCCGAACGGGAGTCGGAGGTGACCGACGTTCGTGAGCCTCATGGCGGTACCGTAGCGCTTCACCAGGATCCACACGACTCGAAGGAGCGCCGAAAATGCAGACCTGGAAAGTCCCCGGCGCCGACCTCGCCGTGGAGTACAGCGACGAAGGCGGACCGGCCGTGGTGCAGTTGCACGGCCTCACCTCCAGCCGTGCCCGCGACCGCGTGCTGGGGCTCGACCTCGGCCGCGGGCTGTCCGGCACGCGTCTGCTGCGCTACGACGCGCGCGGCCACGGACAGTCGACGGGCAGCCACGACCCCACCGACTACACCTGGAAACGCCTCGCCGACGACCTGCTGACCCTGCTGGACCAGTACTTTCCCGGCGAGACCGTGCACGGAGCCGGACCGTCGATGGGCACCGGCACGCTGCTGCACGCCGCGCTCCGCGCTCCCGAACGGTTCAGCGGCCTGACGCTGATCATCCCGCCGACCGCCTGGACCACCCGCCCCGCGCAGGCACAGGCCTATCTCACCGCCGCCGACCTGGTGGAGCAGAACGGGATCGGCGCATTCGTCGACGCCGGACGCGCCGTGACGCCGCCGCCCGCCGCCGTCCCGCACTCCGAGACCGGGCCCGACATCACCGAAGACCTGCTGCCGACGGTGTTTCGCGGGGCCGCCCTGAGCGATCTGCCCGCTCCCGGCGATCTCGCCCGCATCGACGTGCCGGTCACCGTGCTGGCCTGGATCGACGACCCCGCGCACCCGGTCTCCACGGCCGAACGTCTCGTCGAGCTGCTGCCGCAGGCGACGCTCACTGTCGCACGTACGCCGAACGACGTCGAGCAGTGGCCGGGCGTCCTGGTCGCCGACGTCGCCCGCGGTCACGTGGGTGGACTTCGGCGGCAGTAGCGCCACCATGAAGCCATGCCGTCGATCCAGATCGAGAACGAGACCCGCGCCCGAATCGATGCTCAGCGCACCGGTTCGCGCAGGACGCCCACGTGCCGCACGATCCCGGACAGGCCGGGAAGCTGTCTGGTCGGCGACCAGGTCTTCATCCCGTCGGAACTGTCGGAGTACAGGTACTCGCCCCGCGTGTAAGCGTCCAGATAGATCCGCCAGTCGCCGTTCGGCAGCCGGGTCACCGCCGGACCTTCCAGTTTGTCGCCCCAGTCCCCCACCGGCACAAAGGTGTTGGGACCGGTCAGCGACCGCGCGGTCGCGTGC
>JASGFV010000107.1:0-11763 GCA_047605365.1 Gordonia sp. (in: high G+C Gram-positive bacteria) | reverse complement strand
GAGCTCGACGGTTTGCGCGGGTACGTCGACGCCCTGGCACGCCTGACGCCGGCCGACGACGACTTCTCCGCCACGGCGACCGTCGAGGTCCGCCTGTCGTCGACCACGGCGACCATCGCGATCGACACCTCCGGGACGGTCGACGTGGAGGCCGAGCGCAAGCGTGCCGCCAAGGATCTGGCCGCCGCCGAGAAGGAACTGGCCGGCACCACCGGCAAGCTCGGCAACGAGCAGTTTCTGGCCAAGGCTCCGGACGCCGTCGTCGCCAAGATCCGCGCACGACGCGACCTCGCCGAAGCGGAGGTGGCCCGGCTGAAGGCCAAGCTCGAATCGCTGGGCGAGGCGTGAATCGCTTCGACGAGCTCAGCGGGCGGGAGGATCGCGCCGCCGAACTCGCCGAGCTCGCCGCCCTGGAGGCCGAGCTCGACACCCGGTGGCCGGAGACGAAGATCGAGCCGTCGCTGTCGCGGATCACGGCGCTGATGGAACTGCTCGGCAACCCGCAGAACGCGTACCCGTCGATCCACATCGCCGGGACCAACGGGAAGACCTCGGTGACCCGCATGGTCGACGCGCTGTTGCGGGCGTTCCACCGCCGCACCGGCCGCATCACCAGCCCGCATCTGCAGCTGGTGACCGAACGGATCGCGATCGACGGCGCGCCGATCAGCCCGCAGACCTACATCGAGACCTACCGCGACCTGGAGCCGTACATCACGATGGTCGACGACTCGTCCGAGGCCCAGGGCGGTCCGCGGATGAGCAAGTTCGAGGTCCTGACGGCGATCGCCTACGCGGCGTTCGCGGAGGCCCCGGTCGAGGTGGCCGTCGTCGAGACCGGCATGGGCGGACGCTGGGACGCCACCAACGTCATCGACTCGGCGGTCGCGGTGATCACCCCGATCGGCATCGACCACGCCGACTACCTCGGCGACACGCTGACCCTGATCGCCGGAGAGAAGGCCGGGATCATGACCAAGGCCGACCCCGACCAGCTGGTGCCGAACGATCCGGTCACGGTGATCGGCGTGCAGGAGCCCGAGGCGATGGACGTGCTGCTGCGCGCTGCCGTCGAGGCGGAAACCATTGTGGCCCGGCAGAACTCGGAGTTCCGGGTGCTCGACGCGAACACCGCCGTGGGTGGCCAGCTGCTGAGCATTCAGGGCCTCGGCGGCGTGTACGACGAGATCTTCCTGCCGCTGCACGGCGCCCACCAGGCCGAGAACGCGGCGCTGGCATTGGCTGCCGTCGAAGCGTTCTTCGGAGCCGGCGCGGAACGACAGCTCGACGTCGACACCGTCCGCGAAGGCTTCGCCGCTGTCACCACGCCGGGGCGACTGGAACGTGTGCGCAACGCACCGAGCGTCTTCGTCGACGCCGCGCACAATCCCCATGGCGCGCGGGCTCTGGCGCGGGCGCTGGTTTCGGAGTTCGACTTCCGCCGCCTGATCGGCGTGATCAGCGTGCTCGGCGACAAGGACGCCCGCGGGCTGCTCACCGAACTCGAACCGGTTCTGCACACGGTGGTGCTCACGAACAACGGATCGCCGCGCGCCCTGGACACCGACGCGCTCGCCGACATCGCCAACGAGGTGTTCGGTGAGGACCGCGTCGTCGTCGAGCCGTTCCTGCCGGATGCGGTCGCCGCGGCGATCGCGCTGGCGGAGGAGAGCGACGACGGACAGATCTCCGGCGCCGGGGTGATCATCACCGGGTCGGTGGTGACCGCGGGCGCCGGCCGCACCCTGCACGGCAAGGAACCTTCATGAGTCAGCAGTTCAGCCCGCCCGCCGCCGATCCGTGGAAGGGCTTCCGCGGCGTGATGTCGGGTGTCCTGATCCTGGAAGCGATCGTGATCGGCCTGACCTTCCCGGTGGTCGCCTCGCTCGCCGGCGGGGTCACCTGGGCGTCCGGGCTGTACCTGGGGATCCTCTGCCTGGTGCTGGTCCTGCTGTGCGGTATGCAGGGCCGTCCGCACGCGCTGGAGATCAACCTGGTGCTGCAGCTGTTCGTGATCGGCGGCGGGGTGTTCCACTGGTCCATCGCGGTGGTCGGCGTGATCTTCCTGTGCGTGTGGATCTACCTCGTCTACATCAAGCGCGACGTCGCCAAGCGGCTCGAGACCGGGCGACTCCCCGGCCAGCATCCGATTTAGGGCTATTGCCCGCTTGGTTCATTCTGCGGCTCCTTCAGAATCGGTGATCGCAGTGATGTCCGCTACACTCAGTCCGCACTAAGTCATCGACAACACGAATGTGGAGAGAATGCGCGTGATGAGTGATCGAGCGAGCCGTATGCTGCTCGCGGGGGCGATCGGTCTGGGGTGCCTGAGCGTGGTGCTGGGCGCGGGTCCGGCTTCGGCTGACGCTCCGGGCGCACCGTCGTCGACGCAGCAGGTCGACCGCCCGCAGAACCAGAAGCCCGATGCGTTCGGCGACGATCTGGCGGCCGACGACGTCACCGGCCCCAGCATTCCGATGCCGGCCCCGGCCGGCGCCTACAGCTACCTCGCGACGCGCAGTGCGACGCTGTGGCTCCACTCGGTCGACGCCCCTGAACGCATTGCAGCGCTTCCGGCGTCGCCGGATTACGCGAAGGCCAACCGGCAGCTCGCCGAGCACTTCGACCGTGAGCTGACCTCGGCGGTGAAGACTCCGGGCGCGTGCGTGCAGATCATCATCGACCCGACGGTCGGCGGTGGCAAGTTCAGCTACGGCGTCTGGGCGGTCGAGAGCAAGTACTGCCCGAAGTGACCTGCGGCGCACTCGCTACAGTGTGCACGTGACTGAACAGACCCTCGTCCTCATCAAGCCCGACGGCGTTGCACGCGGCCTCGTCGGCGAAGTGATCAACCGCATCGAGCGCAAGGGCCTGAGCCTGCGTGCCCTGGAGCTCCGCAACGTCACCGTGGAGGTGGCCTCCGAGCACTACGCCGAGCATTCCGAGCGCCCGTTCTTCGGTTCGCTGCTGGAATTCATCACCTCCGGCCCGGTCGTCGCGATCGTCGTCGAAGGTGAGCGGGCCATCCCCGCGTTCCGGCAGCTGGCCGGCGGCACCGACCCGGTCGAGAAGGCTACGCCGGGCACCATCCGAGGCGACTTCGGCCTCGAGACCCAGTTCAACTTGGTGCACGGATCGGACTCGCCGGAGTCGGCGGCGCGCGAGATCGCGCTCTGGTTCCCCGGCCTCGCCGGCTGAGCACCCGCACGCCATACCTCTTCGGCGCACCCCGACGTCATGGACGACGGGGTGCGCCGAACTCGTTCGCACCGAACCGTTCGCAGCCCTCGAACGTGCCCCGGACGTGCACGATTGCGCGTCGTGTGCGGTCAAACCGTGAACATGTGGGATACTTCAGAAGTCAGCGGCAGCACGCTTTGGTGCCGACGACATGACCACCAGGCGAGGATCCGGTTACCACCGGACGGCGCGGTGCACGTCAAACAGCAAGGCGTCCCCAGTGACGCCGGGCCGAAAGCGCGTCGTGACGACGCCCGTCCGGCCTGGCGGCGCGAGAGACGCGTAGACCACACAACACCCGGCCGCTGATCGGCCGGCACACATCGAGAAGGACCCTCGCGTGGCCGCGTCTTCACGACGCGCCCGGGGGTCTCAAGGAGACCACGTGACCGACAACGGGTCGCCGGCTGACGCCAATGCGGCGGATGCTTCGGCGGAACAATTTCCACTTCGACTTCGCGTGCACGCACTCGCCAGGACCCTGGGACTGACCAGCCGGCAGGTGCTCGCACATCTGGAGGAGCTGGGGGTGGCTGCGCGCACCGCGCAGTCGTCCATCAACCGCGACGACGCCGAGAAGGTGGCGTCGCTGGTGCGTGGTGACGCACCCGCCGCCGAGGCGGCTCCGGCCGAATCGGCTCCTGAGCTGGCCGCGGCCCCGGTGACCGAGTCGCTCTTCTCCGCGATCCAGGTGGAGCAGCCTGCCACCGCACCCGCGAGCGACGCCGTCGCCCCGCTGTTCCTGCCGCCGACGGCTCCCGAGCCGGTGGCGAAGAAGGAGGAGCGTCCCGAGTCTTCCTCGCCGGCTGTCGATGCCGAGCGGCCGGCTCCGGACGCACCCGAGGCCGACACTTCGAGCGACGACGACTGGGCCGCAACGGCGACCACCGCAGACACCGAGAACGACAGTGACAACGGCGAAGAGGGCAAGGGCAACCGTCGTCGTCGTCGTGGCCGGCGCGGCCGCGGTCGTGGTCGCGGCGACGCGGCCGAGCAGGGCGACGACGCGGCGCAGACCGACGGCGAGCAGTCCGACGCCAAGGCCGACGAGGCCGCGAACGCAGACGGCGACGAGACCGACGGCGACGAGCAGGTCGCCGACGTGAGCGCCGAGCAGGACACTGCCGAGCAGAGCGACTCCGCACAGGGCGACTCCGCGCAGGGCGATTCCGGCGACGCCCCGAAGGACGGCGCCGCCAAGGAGGGGACCGGTCGCGGACGCTCACGTCGTCGTCGATCGCGCGGCAGCAACGCCGACACCACCGGTGACCAGAACGCCGACGAGAAGAACGCCGACGAGAAGAACTCCGGCGACAAGAACGCGGGCGGAAAGAACGCTGAAGCCAAGGGCCCGGAAGGCAAGGGTTCCGAAGGCGGCAAGGACGGCGACTCGAACGACGGCGGCGACGCCAAGGACGACGCCGACGACGAGGCCGGCGACGCCACTCCCACCAGCAAGCGCCGTCGCCGTCGCCGTCGCCGCAAGGGCGGCGAAGCGGGCGACGAGGGCTCGCCGGACGATCCGCCGAACACCGTCGTCCACGAGCGTGAGCCGCGCGCCAAGCGGGTTCGCGACGAGGTGCAGGGCATCTCCGGTTCGACGCGACTCGAGGCCAAGCGGCAGCGTCGTCGTGACGGCCGCGACGCGGGTCGGCGTCGTCCGCCGATCCTGTCCGAGTCGGAGTTCCTGGCTCGCCGGGAATCCGTCGAACGCGTGATGGTGGTGCGTGAGCGTGATGCGCAGAGCGTGATCCGCGAGCACGGCCACGCCCCGACCGAGGACTACACGCAGGTCGCAGTGCTCGAGGACGGCGTCCTCGTGGAGCACTTCGTGACCACCGAGACCTCGCAGTCGATGGTCGGCAACATCTACCTCGGCCGCGTCCAGAACGTGCTGCCCGGCATGGAGGCGGCGTTCGTCGACATCGGCCGCGGCCGCAACGGCGTGCTCTACGCCGGTGAAGTCAATTGGGAGGCCGCCGGACTCGACGGCGGTTCCCGCAAGATCGAGCAGGCGCTCAAACCGGGCGACTACGTCCTGGTCCAGGTCAGCAAGGATCCCGTCGGTCACAAGGGCGCCCGCTTGACCACGCAGATCTCGCTGGCCGGCCGCTACCTGGTGTACGTGCCGGGCGGCACGTCGACCGGCATCAGCCGCAAGCTGCCCGATACCGAGCGCAAGCGTCTCAAGTCGATCCTGTCGAAGCTGGTGCCCGACGAGGCCGGCGTGATCATCCGCACCGCGTCGGAGGGCGTCAGCGCCGAGGAGCTCGGCGCCGACATCGAGCGTCTCGAAACGCAGTGGAAGGGCATCGAGGCCGCCGCCGCCGAGCACACCGCGAAGGCGTCGGGCAATCCGCGCGCCCTGTACGAAGAGCCGGACCTGCTGGTCCGCGTCGTCCGCGACCTGTTCAACGAGGACTTCAAGAAGCTCGTCGTGGAAGGCGACAAGGCCTGGAACCTGGTGTCCGGCTACGTCGGCGGAGTCGCGCCGGACCTGATGGAGCGCGTCGAGCGGTTCGAGAGCACCGGACCGGACTCGTTCGCGGTCTACCGGATCGACGAGCAGCTGGCGAAGGCGCTCGACCGCAAGGTCTGGCTGCCGTCCGGCGGCACGCTGATCATCGAGCACACCGAGGCGATGACCGTCGTGGACGTCAATACCGGCAAGTTCACCGGTTCGGGCGGAAACCTCGAAGAGACCGTCACCCGCAACAACTTGGAGGCGGCCGAGGAGATCGTCCGCCAGATGCGCCTGCGCGACATCGGCGGCATGATCATCGTCGACTTCATCGACATGGTCCTGGAGTCGAACCGCGATCTGGTGCTGCGTCGCCTGACCGAGGCGCTCGGTCGAGACCGTACGCGCCACCAGGTCTCCGAGGTCACGTCGCTGGGCCTGGTGCAGATGACGCGCAAGCGGCTCGGCACTGGGCTTCTCGAGGCGTTCTCCACCACGTGCACCACCTGTCACGGGCGCGGCGTGATCGTTCACGCCAATCCCGTCGAGGTGCGTCCGGCCGAAGACGCTCGCGCTTCCGAAGGCGGCGGCTCCAAGCGGTCGCGGCGCAACAAGCGCAAGTCCGAACAGGCTGCCGTTCCGGCTGCGGAGGCGCCGAAGCCGGTGTCCGCGCCGCACAAGCCGGCCGCTGAGCACCCGCTCTTCAAGGCGATGGCGCATCACGACGAAGACGACGTCGAGGGCGTCGAGACGCGTGAGATCGACGTGGTCGACCAGATCGTCGCCGAGGCGGTCGCGGCCGTCGTCGCCGAGGACGGAGTGGTCGACGTCGTCACCGTCACGGAGACCGTGTCGGTGATGGGGACGGTGACCGAGTCTGCGCGATCGGCACCTGAGCCGGTGGTCCTGGAGCCGGTGGACCTGGAGCCGGTGGCCGTGGAGCCGGAGGCCGCTGCGGTGCCCGCCGAACCTGCCGAACCGGCCGCGCCGGTCGTCAAGCGGCGTCGTCGTGCGGCGCGTCGAGCGTCGGCGCCGACCACGCCGGCCGAACCGCTGGTCGTCACGACTGACCAGCCGCCCGTCACCTTCGTCGCGGCGCAGGCCGCGGAGCCGGTGGTGGAGGTCAAGCGCACGCCGCGGCGGCGCGCGGGACGTCGAACGGCGGGTCCGCCGCCGGGCGCGCAGGAGTGACGTCTGTCGCATACGGCGGCGTCCGCGCGTCGGTTTGACCTGCGCGAGTCGCCTGCCGTAACCTTGACAGGTCGCCTTGACAAGGGTGCGGGTATAGCTGCGCGCCGTTGATCAGGAGGTCCCCTGGAGTGAGCGGGACCGTGTGAGCACACCAAATTTCGCCGGACGCAGGAATGGCCTGCGGCCCCGGCCTGATGAGACGAGTAAGAGGACAGCGGGATGGCAACGTACGCGATCGTCAAGACCGGCGGTAAGCAGTACAAGGTCGCCGAGGGCGACACTGTGAAGGTCGAGAAGATCGACGGCGAGCCGGGTACCACCGTGCAGCTGCCGGTCGCTCTGGTCGTCGATGGGGCGAATCTGACCACCGACGCCGACGCACTGGCGAAGGTGTCGGTGACCGGCGAGGTCGTCGAGCACGTCAAGGGCCCGAAGATCCGCATCCACAAGTTCAAGAACAAGACCGGCTACCACAAGCGCCAGGGTCACCGTCAGCGCCTGACGGTCCTGAAGGTCACCGGCATCAAGTAAGCCGACCGGCGACTTTCGCCCGTCTCATTCGATACTTCTCTCAGGAGGACTGAAGAACCATGGCACATAAGAAGGGTGCATCCAGCTCGCGCAACGGTCGCGATTCGAATGCCCAGCGACTCGGCGTGAAGCGTTTCGGTGGCCAGACCGTCAGTGCCGGCGAGATCTTGATCCGCCAGCGCGGAACCAAGTTCCACCCGGGCGTCAACGTCGGTCGCGGTGGCGACGACACGCTGTTCGCTCTGGAGGCCGGTTCGGTGCAGTTCGGCACCAAGCGTGGCCGCAAGACCGTGAACATCGTTCCGGCGGCCAAGGATGGCTGGTTCAACGAGAGCTCGGGTCACTGAGCTCGTCGTCAAGACGATCTTCGAGCAGGGGTGGATCGGGTGCATGGCACCTGCTCCACCCCTGTTCTTTTTGGTAGGGGTTCGGCCCGCCGGCAGTCGGCGAGCGTTCTGTCGAACCGGTTTGTGAGCCGTCCACTCAGGCGGCATTGAAGGAGAAGAGGCGGCATGTCGCGTTTCGTCGACCGGGTGACCATCGAGGTCGCCGCCGGAAACGGCGGTCACGGCTGTTCGTCGGTGCACCGTGAGAAGTTCAAGCCGCTCGGCGGCCCCGACGGCGGCAACGGCGGTCACGGCGGCGACGTCCGGCTGGTGGTGGACCCTCAGGTGCACACGCTGCTGGACTTCCACTTCCGTCCGCACGCGCGGGCCGGCAACGGCAAGCCCGGTCAGGGCGACAACCGCAGCGGCGCCAACGGTGAGGAACTGCTGCTGAAGGTGCCCGACGGTACCGTCGTGCTCGACACCGACGGCGCCATCCTGGCCGACATGGTCGGCGCGGGCACCGAGTTCATCGCCGCCCAGGGCGGTCGCGGCGGACTCGGCAACGCGGCGCTCGCCTCCAAAGCACGACGCGCTCCCGGCTTCGCGCTGCTCGGCGAGCCGGGCCAGGAACGCGACCTGGTGCTAGAGCTCAAGTCGGTGGCTGACGTCGGGCTGGTCGGCTTCCCGTCGGCGGGCAAGTCGTCGCTGGTGTCGGTGCTCTCGGCGGCCAAGCCGAAGATCGCCGACTACCCGTTCACGACGCTGACCCCGAACCTGGGAGTAGTCACCGCGGGCAGCGACGTGTTCACCGTCGCCGACGTGCCCGGACTGATCCCCGGCGCCTCGCAGGGCCGCGGCCTCGGGCTGGACTTCTTGCGCCACCTGGAGCGCTGCGCAGTGCTCGCGCATGTCGTCGACTGCGCGACGCTGGAGCCCGGTCGTGATCCGATCTCCGACATCGACGCACTGGAGGCCGAGCTGGCCGCGTACCAGCCGGCGCTGGACGCCGACCATTCGCTCGGCGATCTCGCCGATCGCCCACGGATCGTCGTGCTCAACAAGACGGACATCCCGGAGGCGGCTGAGCTGGCCGATCTGGTGGAGCCGGAGCTCACCGAGCGCGGCTGGCCGGTCTTCCGGGTCTCCGCGGTCGCTCACCAAGGCCTGCAGGAACTGAAGTTCGCGCTGGCCAAGATGGTGGAGGAGTACCGCGCCAAGCAGGCCGCGCCGGTCGCCAAGCGTGCCGTGATCCGGCCCAAAGCCGTCGATCAGGGCGAGTTCACCGTGGTGCCCGATCCCGGCATCGAGGGCGGGTTCATCGTGCGCGGCGAGCGTCCGGAGCGCTGGATCCGGCAGACGCAATTCGAGAACGACGAGGCCGTCGGCTACCTGGCCGACCGACTCAACCGGCTGGGCGTCGAAGACGCGCTGGTCAAGAAGGGGGCGCGTCCCGGCGCGTCGGTCACCATCGGCGACATGACCTTCGATTGGGAACCGTCTACTCCGATGGGCGACGACGTTCCGCTGACCGGCCGCGGCACCGACGTGCGCCTGGAACGCAACGACCGCATCGGCGCCGCCGAGCGCAAGGTGGCGCGCAAGATGCGCCGGCAGCGCGCCGAGGACGGGGCTGACGAGGCTCTGGGCTGGACCGACGGAAGCGTGACGGGCGACGATGACGACTTCTGATCTCCGGTCGTCCATCGCGTCGGCCCGGAGCATCGTCGTCAAGATCGGTTCGTCGGCGCTCACCGATCTGCGCGAGGGCCTGTCGGTGGAACGTCTGGACCGGCTCGCCGATGCGATCGAGGCGCGGATGGGACGCGGCACCACGGTGATCGTGGTGTCGTCCGGTGCGGTGGGCGCCGGCCTGGCGCCCCTCGGTCTCAAGAAGCGACCGACTGACCTCGCTACCAAGCAGGCGGCCGCCAGCGTGGGGCAGCTTCGGCTGGCGCATGCCTGGGGGACGTCGTTCGCTCGGCACGGCCGGGTGGTCGGTCAGGTGCTGTTGACCGCTGACGACGTGTCGAACCGTTCGCACCACGCGAACGCGCAGCGCACGCTGGACCGCCTGCGGACGCTGCACGCGGTGGCGGTGGTCAACGAGAACGACACGGTCGCGACCAACGAGATCCGTTTCGGCGACAACGACCGTCTCGCGGCGCTGGTCGCGCACCTGGCCGGCGCCGACGCCCTGGTTCTGCTGTCCGACGTCGACGGCCTCTACAACGGTGACCCGCGCAAGCCCGGTCCCGACGGGGAACCGGCGCGCTTGATCGACGAGGTGGCCGGTCCGGCCGATCTCGACGGCGTGATCGCGGGCTCCGGGGGAGCGCTCGGCACCGGCGGCATGGCGTCGAAGCTCGCCGCTGCTCGGCTCGCCGCGGACTCCGGGGTCCCGGTGCTGCTGGCAGCCGCGGCCGACGCCGATCGTGCCCTGGCCGACGCCTCGGTGGGCACCGTGTTCGCCGCCCGGCCCAAGCGGTTGTCGGCGCGCAAGTTCTGGATGCGTCATGCTGCAGAAGCATTAGGGCAGTTGGAGATCGACGCGGGCGCCGCAGCGGCCGTGATCGGTCGGCGGCGGTCGTTGCTGGCTGCCGGTGTCACCGGTGTGCAGGGCAGTTTCTCCAGCGGCGACGTGGTGGAGCTGGTCGGGCCGGACTCGGTCGTGTGCGCGCGCGGCGTCGTCTCGTACGACGCCGACGACGTCCGTGGAATGCTCGGCCGGTCTACCGATGAGCTGCCGCCCGATCTGCGTCGCCCGGTCATCCACGCCGACGACCTGGTGCGGGTGAGTTGACCGGCCCGTCCGACGACGCGCTGCCCGGTGACGAGCCCACCGGTGATCGGACGATGCGCATCCACAGTGCCGAGTTCCGGGCCATGCACCAGCGGGTGCTGGAAGTCACCGAGCTCACCTCACGGCTCAACGTCTTGCCGTTCGACGACGTGGCCGGCAAGGCTGCCTTGTTCGCGCAGATCTTTGGGCGTCCACTGCCCGACGACGTGACCGTGTACCCGCCGTTCTTCACCGACGACGGCCGCAACATTGCGTTCGAGGGGCGAGTCTTCGTCAATCAGAACTGCACCTTCCTCGACTCCTCCGGGATCACCCTCGGGCACCGCACGATGATCGGACCCAAGGTCACCTTCATCACCGGCGGACACCCGGTGGATCCGGCGGACCGCAAACTGTTCCTGACCGGTGAACCGATCGCGCTGGAGGAGAACGTCTGGATCGGCGCCGGCGCGACGATCCTGCCCGGGGTGACGATCGGCCGTGACTCGGTGATCGCCGCAGGTGCCGTCGTGGCCGACGACGTGCCGCCGCAGACGCTGGTCGCCGGGCCGAAAGCGTCAGTAGTCCGGCGCTGGTAGAAGCCTCCCCGACGCCGTGTTCTGGCTGCTTGAGTGGGCTTTTGTCTCAGGTTGGGCTAGTGCAGCGAGTCGAAACCGCCGGCCCCGGCTTGCTCATGCGGCTCCGGGCAGGTTGGTGAGAGGTGCGTCGTCCGTGTGAGCGGATCGGTTCACGTGGCCGGTTGGGGTGTGCGGGATCGACCGGTGCGTAGTACCAGGGGTGGTGGGCGTCGCACCAGGAGGCGGGGCGTCCGCAGCCGGGGAAGGCGCAGCCTCCGTCGCGGACGGTCAGGGCGCGGCGGATCTTCGTCGGGAACAGTCGCTGACTGCGCCCGACGTCCAGTGGTGCGTCGTGTTCGTCGACCAGGACGTCGGTGTGCACGGCGTCGCAGGCGATCAGGTCGGCGGTCGCGGTGCTGATCGGGCCGGTGAATCCGAGCATCGGCACAGACGCCCCTTCGATAGACCCTTCAACGGCAAGCGCGGGCGTGGCGGGTCGGATGAGGGTGACGTGCGGGAGGACTCCTCCCGAGGTGGGGCGCTGCGAGCCGGACAGGTAGGTGCGGATGATCTGCCCGAGGGCGTCGGCGCGGCGTCGCCAGCCGGTGCGGTGTCGGGGCGTTCGGTGAGGTCGCCGACCTGATGGCCGACGAC
>JASGFV010000106.1:0-11782 GCA_047605365.1 Gordonia sp. (in: high G+C Gram-positive bacteria) | reverse complement strand
GGCGGCACGCGCACGGCATCGATCACCGGCGCCTACGTGGCGCTGGCCGACGCGGTGACCTGGCTCGGCGCGGCCGGCAAGCTGGCCGACCCGCAGCCCCTGAGCTGCACGATCGCCGCGGTCAGCGTCGGCGTCGTCGACGGTCGCGTGCGCCTGGACCTCCCGTACGAGGAGGACTCGCGCGCCGAGGTCGACATGAACGTGGTCGCCACCGACGCCGGCACCTTCGTCGAGGTCCAGGGCACCGGCGAGGGCGCGACGTTCCCGCGCGGCACGCTCGACAAGCTGCTCGACGTCGCACTCGAAGGCATCGACAGCCTCGTCGCTGCCCAGCGCGAAGCGCTCGCCGAGCCGTACCCCGGCGAGCTTCCGGGCTCCGAGTAGTGGCCGGCCAGATCCTGCTCGCCAGCAACAACGCGAAGAAGCTCGCCGAGCTGCGGCGGGTGGTGGTCGCGGCCGGCATCTCCGGGCTCGAGGTGCTGGGTCTCGGCGACGTGGACCCGTACCCCGAACCCGTCGAGGACGGCGCGACGTTCGAGGACAACGCGCTGATCAAGGCGCGCGCCGCGGCGGAGTTCACCGGCCTGCCGTCACTGGCCGACGACTCCGGCCTGGCCGTCGACGCCCTCAACGGCATGCCCGGCGTGCTCTCGGCGCGCTGGAGCGGCGGACTGCGCGACGACCTCGGCCGCGACGAAGCCAACAACCAGCTCCTGCTGGCACAGTTGGGCGACGTCCCTGTGGAACGACGCGGCGCGGCGTTCGTCTCGGTGTGCGCGCTGGTGGTGCCCGACGTCGAGCTGTCGGGCGTGGTCACGATGTCGCGCGGCGAGTGGCGCGGGACGATCGTCTCTGAACGACGCGGCGCCGGCGGCTTCGGCTACGACCCGTTGTTCGTGCCCGACGATGCGCTCGCCGCGGGCCGGACGTCGGCGGAACTGTCGCCCGAGGAGAAGGACTCGCTCAGCCACCGCGGCAAGGCGCTCGCGGGCCTGGTGCCCGCGCTGAAGGCGCTGGCCGCGGGCTGACCTCGGCTGCCAGAGAGCCGCGGTCAGATGCCGAACTGCTGCTTCACGTCGCGGGCACGAACATGCTCGGCCCAGAACGACAGGAACGGGATGGTGCCGGCCAGGCACGTGAGCACGGTCTTGAGCGGGCTCCAGCGGACCTTCATGGCGAGGTCGACCGTGGTGATCAGGTACACGAAGTAGATCCAGCCGTGAGCGATGCCGACCCATCCGAAGCCGTCGACGTCGTAGCCGTACTTGGCGATCATCTCGGCCACCAGCAGCAACAGCCAGACACCCGTGATCCAGGCCATCACCCGGTAGCGCAGCAGGGCGCTGGCGATCTTGTCGGTCGACACCGTCGACACCTTGTCGGACTGCTCAGTGGGGCTGTCGGTCACTGCTGGGGATCCTTCGATCGGCTGGCGCCGGGCCGGCGCGAAGCGTCGAGTTCGGCGAGATAACGGTTGTACTGGGTCAATTCGGGGTCGGGTTCGTCGGCCAGGGCGGCGACCGACGGGTCGGACGCACTGGGCCGCTCCGGCAGGATCCCCTCCGGGATCTCGCTGGGACCGCGGGAGGCCGTGGCCTTCCGCGCTTCCTCCGGATCGGCCTCCATCACCACGAACCGGCGGTAGGCGTAGATCACGGCCACCGAGAACGCCGGCCACTGCAGCGCATACCCGAGGTTCTGGCCGGTGCCCGACGACGACTCGTAGCGATCCCACTGCCACCAGGCGAGCCCGAGACACACGACGGCGGCGACGGCGACCAAGACGATCAGCGCCGGCCGGTGGCGACGTCGCGGGCTGGGGGAACTGCTCTGCACGTCATCGACGGTACCTGGCCCGCAAATGTGACCTGCGTCGAGCGTATTTCACCCGAGGTGCCGGTAGGTAGGATGAGCCTCGCCGGAAACAGCAGGCGACCGCGTATTCGCACGAGCAATCGACGCTTTGGGGCAACTACATGGGCAAGGGATTTCAGGGTGCGTTGATGCGCGCCTTCGGCGCGAAGGACCACTTCGCCAAGGTGACCGCCGTCGAGCGGATCTCACCGCACATGATCCGGGTGGACTTCACCAGCGACGGCCTGCTCTATTCCGACGGCGAGAAGCCCTCCGCTTGGGTGCGCTGCTGGTTCGACTTCGGCGGCAGCGGCAAGCTCTACCAGCGCGGATACACCCTGGTCGACCCCGACCCGGCCACCGGAAACTTCGGCGTCGACTTCCTGGTCCACGAGCCCGCCGGCCCCGCCTCGCTGTGGGCGGCGTCCGCCGAACCGGGCGACGAGATCGTCGTGCAACGCCTCGGCGGCGACGGCTGGGACGTCTCCGGCCCGCAGCCCGACGGCTACCTGCTGGTCGGCGACATGGCGGCCTGGCCGGCCTTCGTGTCGATCCTCGAGGCCATCGATCCCGGCGTGCCCGCCCGCGTCTTCCTCGAATACACCCACGACGACGACCGCGACCTCCCGCTTCCCGAACGCGACACCGTCGAGGTGACCTGGGTCCCGTCGCGCGACGACTCGCGCGCCCTGGTCGACGCCATCGGCGACCACGACTACCGCGGCTGGCACAGCTTCGTCGCCGCCGAATCGACGGCGACGCGCCTGGTCAAGAGCGTGCTGCAGAACGAGCACGGCCACAACAAGGCCACCATGCACTCGCAGGCCTACTGGATCAGGGGCCGCTCGATGGGCAAGGCGATCGAGACCGCCGAGCTGACGACGCCCGACGGGCAGGCGATCGACGTCGCGGCGCTGGCCGCTTCGCCGGCTGAGCTTGTCGAAGCCTCTGGCACTGCGACGCCGCTAGACCCTTCGACAAGCTCAGGGAGCGGGAAGGCCGGCTCAGGGAGCGGCGCCACCAAGCCCCCGCGCACCGCGGCCGAACGCAAGAAGGCGGCCAAGCAGGCCGCGAAGGACGAGGCCGCCAAGAAGAAGGCCGACTCGATCCTCGCCCCGGCACGCCCGGTGCTGATCCTGGGCGGCGTCATCGCCTTCCTGCTGGCCGCGCTGCAGGTGGTTCCGCTCATCCTGTTCGCGGAGCTGGCACGACGATTCGTCGACGGCGCCGACCGCCACGAACTCGTCGACGTCGGCGTGACCGGCGTCGCGGTCCTGCTGATCGGCGCGCTGCTCAGTGCACTGCTGCTTACCGGGCTGCACTTCTACGACCAGGTGTACGCGGCGGCGCTGCGTCGTCGCGTGTTGGAGAAGATCACCCGGCTGCCGCTCGGCTGGTTCCAGGGACGACGCTCCGCCGAGGTCAAGAAACTCGCCCAGGACGACATCACGTCGCTGCACTACCTGGTGACCCACGCGGTGCCCGACCTGGTCGCGGCCGTCGTGACGCCGCTGGCGATTCTGATCTACCTGTTCACCGTGTACTGGGGTCTGGCGCTGGTGCTGCTGATCCCGGTGGTCGTCTACGTCGTGCTGATGGTGCGACTGGCCGCGGGCGACAAGCCGCGCCTGCAGCAGATGCTCCGCTGGAACGCGACGCTGCCGGGCGAGGCGGAGCGGTACATCGCCGGTCAGCCGGTCAGCCGCGTCTTCGGCGACGGCGCGACCGTCGACCTGCCGGGCGAGGTGTCCGCGCTGGGCCGCTTCCTCAAGCAGTGGCAGCACGACACGATCGACACCAAGGCGTTTCTGATCCAGCTGAACCGCCCGATGACGTCGATGGTGGTGGTCGCCGTCGCCGGCACCGCCTTCATCACCGGCGGCGCGATGCCGGCCGCGGCGATCCTGCCGTTCCTGGTGCTCGGCACGTCGTTCGGCGACCGGCTGCTGGCCGTCTCGTACGCCGCCAACGGCTTGCGCGAGGGGATGGGCGCCAAGTCCGGCCTGGAACTGCTGCTGACCACCCCGGAGCTGGCCTCGGCCCAGGCCGGAGCCGAACCGGCCGCGGCGCGCGAAGACCGGCCCGCCGCACTGCGCTTCGAGAACGTCTCGTTCGGCTACCTGCCGGGCCGCACGGTGCTCGACGACTTCACGCTCGACCTCCCGGCCGGCGGCACCACCGCGGTCGTCGGACCGTCGGGCGCGGGCAAGTCGACCGTCGCCGCACTCGCCGCACGACTCTGGGATCCCGAGTCGGGATCGGTCACGCTCGACGGCGTGGACCTGCGCGACATCGACGAGACGACGTTCCGCAGTCAGGTCTCGACCGTGCTGCAGGACGTCCAGCTGGTCCGGGGCACCGTGCACGACAACATCGCGCTCGGCATCGACGGCGCGACCCGCGAGCAGGTGGCCGACGCCGCGCGCACCGCGTACATCGCCGACGTGATCGAGGCGCTGCCGCAGGGCTACGACACCGTCGTCGACCGCGACAGCCTGTCCGGCGGACAGCGCCAGCGGATCGCGATCGCGCGGGCGTTGCTCGGGGACCCGCGGGTGGTCGTGCTCGACGAGGCGACCGCCGCCGCCGACCCCGACTCCGAATGGGAAGTGCGACAGGGCCTGTCGAGGCTCTTGCAGGGCCGGACCGTGGTCGTCGTCGCGCACCGGCTGCACACCGTCGCCGACGCGGACCTCATCGTCGTGCTCGACGACGGGCGCATCGCCGAGCAGGGCACGCGCGAGGAACTGCTGGCACACGGCGGACTCTTCGCCGCCATGAACGACCGGGCCCAGGAGGCACTCCGATGATCTTCTCCGACATCGCCGTCATCACCGGCCCGGCCGGGCGGCGCAACCGCGTCGTGTTCATCGCGCTGACGTCGCTCTCGACGGTGCTTCAGGCCGCCGCCGTGATGACTCTGATCCCGCTGCTGCGGGCGCTGTTCGGCGATCATCCGGCCGACGCCTGGCCGTGGGCGGCGCTGCTCGTCGGCGAGCTGATCGTCGCGTGGGCCGCCGACATGGTCGCCACCCGCGCCGGCCTGCGGCTCGGCTTCGGGATCATCGACGCCGTCGAGCGCTGCGGCCTGTCGGCCATCCGGCGGCTCGATCCGGCCGAACTGCATTCGGCCCGCGCCTCGCGCCTGCGCGATCTGATCGCCAACGCCGGCCCGGAGTCGACGTCGGTCATGGTGCTGCTCGGCTCGCCGCTGATCCACGCGGCGCTGCTGACTCCGCTGCTGGCGCTGCTGCTGCTCACGGTGTCGTGGAAGCTGACGCTGGTCGCGCTGGCCGGCGGCCTGCTGATGCTCGCCGCGCTCGCGGGCAGCCGGAAGGCCGTCGCGAAGTCGGAGGCCGAGTTCGCCGACGCGCACCGGGAGCTCGACGACCGCGCTCTCGAATTCGCCTGGGCGCAGCCCACGCTGCGCGGCGCCGGAGCCGGCCTGCGCACCCTCGACGGCGTGCTCGCCGCGTCGCGCAGTCGCGGCATGAAGCTGCTGGCCTGGCAGATCCCCGGCGACACCCTGTTCAGCATCGTGCTGCAGCTGGTGCTGCTGGCCTTCGGATTCACCACCGGCGCGCTGTATCTGTCGGGCGAGCTCGACGGCGTGACGGCCGCGGTCATGGTGATCGTGCTGCTGCGCATCGTGGAGACGACCGGTTCGCTGTCGCTGCTGGCGACGCCGCTGGCCGCGGCCCAGCGGACGCTGGCCGACGTGCGCGAGCTCGTCGAGCTCGACGCCGCCGCCGGCGACCCGTCGACCGCGATCGTTCCCGCCGGCACGTCGTCGCCGACGGTGCGCCTGAACTCGGTCGGCTACACCTACCCCGACGGCACCCGGGCCCTCGACGACGTCGACGTGACGATCCCGGCCGGCGAGATCACCGTGATCGTCGGCAGCTCCGGATCTGGCAAGTCGACGCTGCTCGACATCCTGTCGGGTCTGCGCGAGCCGTCGACCGGCGGCGTCCTGGTCGACGACGCGCCGACCGACGCGGCCCGGCGGCTGCGCGGAGCGTCGCTCGTGTTCCAGTCGACGGTGCTGCGGTCCGGCACGCTGCGGCAGAACGTGGCGGTCAGCGACGACTCCGCCGGCGATCTCGCGCAGATCGCCGACAGCGCTCAGCTCACCGAACTGCTCGAGTCGTTGCCGTCCGGCTGGGACACCCGCGTGGGGGAGGCGGGCAACGCCCTCTCCGGCGGCGAACGTCAGCGCGTCGGCCTGGCCCGCGCACTCGCGAAGCCGGCGGGCCTGCTGCTGGTCGACGAGGCGACGTCGGCCCTCGACGCGATCACCGAGCGGGCCGTCGTCGACGCCCTGCGGCAGATCCGCGGCACCCGCACCACCGTGATCGTCACGCACCGGCCCGCGCTGGTGGCGCTGGCTGATCAGGTGCTGGTGCTCGACGGCGGGCGCGTCGCCGACGCCGGCGACCTCGACGCCCTGCTGGCGCGCGGCGGCGTCTTCGCCGACCTGTGGACCCGCTGGCGCGAGTCGGAGGGGTGGCAGGTTTGAACTCCTCGCCGCCCACCGTCGTCGACACCGCGGGAGGCTTCCCGAGCCCGGCGTCGATCAAGGCCACCGGTCATTCGGGGCTCCTGGCGTACGTCAGTCCGTCGCGTCCCGGGACCGCGTTCCCCGGCAAGCCGATCACCCGGCGCGTGCTGGACGAATACCGCGCCGCGGGTGTTCCGGTGGCCCCGGTGTGGCAGTACGGCAAGCCCGGCGAGGCGACGCCCTCGGACTGGACCACCGGCCGTGCCGGCGGTCGCCGGATGGCCCGGCAGGCGCTCGACACCTGGTTCGCCGCCGGCGGGCCGGGCTGGACGCCGATCTACTTCGCGGTCGACGAGGACCTGACGCTGGACCAGTGGAACTCTACGGCGGTCGAGTTCTTCCGCGGCTGCGGCGACGTGCTGGGCCCGCAGTGGGTCGGGATCTACGGCCATTCGCGGGTCTGCGCGTGGGCGGCGGAAGACGGCGTCATCGGCCGCACGCCCGACGGCAGGCGGTGGTGGGCGTGGCAGACGCGCGCCTGGTCGGGCAGTGAGATCGCTCCCGAAGCGGTGCTCTACCAGCGGATCATCGACACCCCGAACACTCCCGGACCGAAGGTCGGCGGGATCGTCGTGGACGTCAACGACGTGCTGGCGCCCGACTGGGGCCAGACCGGCATCGACCGTTCGCCGACCGGGCGCGACCGCCTGCGCCCGGCCTTCCGCGACGTCGACCTGCTCGGCCCCAACAACCAGGGGCGCGGCGGGGCGTCGATCGTGTACTTCCTGCTGCACACCGAGGAGGGCTCGTCGACCGCCGAGAACCTGGTGCGCAGCGGCAACGCGTCGGGCGCGTTCAGCTACCACTACATCGTCGACGATCAGACGCGCGTCGCGATGGTCGACACCGACCTCGCCTCGTGGTCGGTGCTCGACGCCAACAATCGCAGCATCAACCTGTGCTTTGCGGGATCACGCGCCGCGCAGTCGCGCGACGAGTGGCTGCGCCGATTCCGCAACGCGATCCGCATCGCGGCCTGGACCGTCGTCGAGGACGCGGCGAAGTATCCGACCCTGAACCCGCGCGCCGTGCAAGGCCGTCCGTATCCGCTCGGCGACGTCCCGTGCGTCTCCGACCACTACTTCGTCACCAAGGTGCTCGGCATCGGCGACCACACCGACGTCGGCCCGAACTTCCCGTGGGACGTGCTGGCAGCGGACCTGCGCGAGTTCCTCGACGTGGTGCCGGGCGGTGTCGTGCCCGGTGGGCCGGGTGGGCCCGGCGAGCCCGGTGGTGTCGAGCCGGGCGGTCCGCCGGCGCCGGGCGAGCCCGACGACGAGACGCCCGGCGAGCCCCCGCCGAGCTGGTGGAGCCGCCGGTGGAACGATGGCCGCGAGCTTCTGACCGGTGCGTTCGGCCGCCTTCGCCGGCTGCTGCCGGACTGAGCCGGCCGCTCAGGCCAGCTCTCGGGTGAAGTACACCCGCTCGAACCCGTCCTCGGTTCGCGCCCGATGGCCGCGACCTACGGGCGAAGAGGCTTCGCGCACGAGCGCTTCGATGTCGGCGACGTCCGCATCGGTCGCGGGTCGCGGGTCGCGGGACCGACGTCGTGGGGACGGACGCCTACGATCGGTGGCGTGTCGTCGTCGTTGATTCAGGTGCTGCCGGTCCTGGTGTTCCTGATGGCGATCGCGCTCGTCTCGGAGGTGTGCAATCTGGCGGGCTTGTTCGACGTGGCCGGGCACGGTCTGCTGGTGCTTGCCCGCCGTCGCGCGGTCCTGCTGTGGCTGGGGTTGGTGGTGCTGTGCGTGTTCACCACGGTGTTCCTCAGCCTCGACACGACCGCGGTGCTCGTCGCGCCGGTGGCCATCGCGATGGCACGCAAAGCCGGGCGCGACCCGCTGCCGTACGCGGTGACCTGCGTGTGGCTGGCCAACACGGCGTCGTTGCTGCTGCCGGTCTCCAATCTGACCAACCTGCTTGCCGTGCAGCATGATTCGACACTGCACGGGAGCTTCGCCGCGCACACCTGGCCGGTCGCCATGACGGCTGCGGTGGTGACCGTCGTGGTCCTGGCCGCCTTCTGGCCCGGGCTGGTGCGCGGCAGGTACCAGCTGCCGACGACGCGCAGCGCACACGACCCCGTCCTGCTGTGGACCTCCGGCGTGGTGTGCGGAGTGCTGGTGGTGATCTTCGCGTGCGACGTGCAGCCGGCGTGGCCGACCGTCGTCGCGGCGGTGGTGCTGGTCGCGGTGCTGGCTCGCCGGCGGCCCGGCGCGGTGCGGCTGTTGAGCGTCCCGTGGAAGATGGCGCTGGTCGTCTTCGTGCTGTTCGCGCTGGTGGTGTGGGCGGGGCCGCTGTTCCTGGACGCCTGGACGGCCGCGGCACTGGGGCACGGCGACGGAGCCGCCGACCTCGCCCGGGTGATGGGCGTCGGTGCCTTCGGCGGCAACGCCGTCAACAATCTGCCCGCCTTCCTGGCCCTGCACCCCGGCGTGCAGGATTCGGCCGACCGCCTCGTCGCCCTGCTCGTCGGCGTCAACGCTGGAGCCGTCGTCACGCCCTGTGGCACCCTCGCCACGCTGCTGTGGCTGTGGCGTTGTCGTGCCGCGGGAGTGGAGGTCCGGCTGGGGTCGCACGTGGCGCGGAGCCTGGTGCTCGCCGTCGCGGTTCTGGGCAGTTGCGCCGCGGTGCTCGCTCTGGTGTGACCGCCTGTAGGGACAGGCTCAGGGGTTGGCGACCCAGTGGTCCACGCTGCACATGATCGCCAGGCCGTTCGGATCCTGGGCGGTCGCGTCGACGTCGGGATCGCACGGATCTCCGACGTTGTGCACGGAGCCGTCGTTGTCGCCGTGACGCACCCAGCGGGGCGGGGCGGCGGCGCCCATGCTCGCGCAGACCAGGCTCTGCCCGGAGGCGTCCGTGCCGAACGATCGGACTTCCGACTGGTCGCACACGCCGCCTTCGACGACGACCGACCCCACCGGGGCCTCGGTGATGACCGTCTCGGTCGGCGGAGGGGTCACCGGCGCGACGACGGTGGAGCTCGCCGTGCTGCTCCGCGTCACGCTGACGACCGCCGTCGACGTGCTCGGCGCGGGGCCGGCGTCGTCGGAGTCCTTACTGTCGAGCAGCACGACGATCCCGAACCCGATCACGGCGAGAACCAGCACGACCGCGACCGTGCTGAGTACGTACGTCGTGGCCCGTGGGGAGGATCGCATCGGATTCCTGACTTCGAAGATGTGGTCGGAAAGCAGCGGACGGGCCGGTCCGGCAGTCGGTGTCTTCCTCGGAAAACAGTCTGCCGCTCAGTCTGGCCATGCCGCGGGAGTTTACGCCCCTCGGATGTGCCGATCGGTGATGAGTGCGGACCGAACTTCGTTCAGGTTCAGGCAGGGGGCCGGTCGAGGTACTCCACGAGCGCACGTCGGATGATCTCGGCCGCCGGCGGGGCGTCCGGTGCGCAAGACGGTCACGTCGACGTCGGGGTGCTCGGGGTCGATCTCGACGGGGCCGGAGACTTCGTCGGTACGCAGTGGGTCCGCAGCGCAGTCGTCGGCCATCTCGGCGTAGTCGGCGTCGGTGAGACGGCGGCGCGCGGGGATGGAGGGTAGCACCGTTGATGCGGAGCTGCTGTCCAGGTGGTGCGCGAGGCGGGACTTGAACCCCCACGAATCAGCAGGTCAACCCTATCGTTTGGCCGACTGTGCCCACATTCTGCCCACAGCTTCATCCAGATGGTCCGCCACCGAGTCGAGATCGGAGTCGAACAGGTCCGCGTACACGTCCAACGTGAGTGCGGCCGAGGAATGCCCGAGCATCCGCTGCAGAGCTTTGACGTTGGCGCCGGCCTGGACCGCGAGCGACGCCGCGGTGTGCCGGAGGTCGTGCGGCGTCACCCGGGGGATTCCGGCGGCGGAGACCGACTGCTGCCACCAGCCGCGCGTGTACG
Source organism: Gordonia sp. (in: high G+C Gram-positive bacteria) (assembly GCA_047605365.1). Taxonomy (GTDB): domain Bacteria; phylum Actinomycetota; class Actinomycetes; order Mycobacteriales; family Mycobacteriaceae; genus Gordonia. The sequence continues at coordinate 1,472 of JASGFV010000106.1, read as the reverse complement.
GCGGCAGCGGCAGGTGTTTGCCGTCGGGGCCGTCGAACACCAGATCGTCGGGCCCTTTGCCCGCGCAGAGTTCGACGATCAGGTCCATCAGGAAGGTCGGTACCGGCACGGTGCGGTCGCGGTGCCCCTTCGTCGATCCCTCGTAGATCGTGCCGTCGACCTCGACGGCGTTGTCGCGCACGAGAAGTCGACGACGCAGAGCATTGACTCCGCGGACCTTCAGTCCCGTGGCTTCTCCCCAGCGCACTGCCGTGTAGGCGAGCGTGAGAACGAGGACGTAGCGCTTCTGCGCGTCGACGTCGGTATCGCGGACTGCGGCGGCGAAGGCGTGCACCTGCTCGTTGGTGAGGTACACCTTCAGCTTCCCGCGCTTGCGGGGCAACGCCATCCCGTCGGCGGGGTTCGACGCGAGCATCCGGTCGCGCACGGCGTCGTCGAGGATCGCGTGCAGCACCTGGTGCGCATAGATCACGCCGGTCGCCGCGAGCGGCTCGGTCGGTTCGGCGCCGGGCTTGCGCGGCACCTTCTTCAGACCCGACAGCCACGACTGGACCTCGGACGGCTTGATGGCACCGATCGGGACGGCGCCCCAGCGCGGTTCGACTCGCAGTCGCCAGGCTGTGGATATCGGCTTGAAAGCGGACGGCTTCAGGTGGGTCTGCCGCTGGATCCACTGCGCGCCGAGGTCGCCGACGGTGCGGGAAGCGAACCTCGGGTCGATCCACGATCCGGTGTTGATGGACACGGTGTTGGTCGCGGCCCACGCTTCGGCGGCGGCCTTCGTGGTGAAGCCGCGCTTGTCGGTCTGCCGGCCGTCGGGTTTGCGGTACCGCACCCGGTATCGGCGGCCGGACCTCGTCGAGTACCGCTCAATCGTGGCCATGCTGCCTCCGGAGGGTCTGCGCGTGGTGGTGGCGCGCGAGATGCTGGGCGTGCGCGATGGCGCTGGCCCAGGTTCGGTGGTGCATGACGACCGGCGCCCAGCCGATGTCGGGCGCGGGGAAGTGGCGGTCGATGATCCAGCGGCCGCGGTCCTTGCGGACCCGGTAGACGGTCACGACGGTGCGCCTTGCCAGGACCACCAGACGAGCACGGCCGTCGCGGCGACCGCGGCGCAGGTGGTGACGGCCGCGTAGAGGCGGTCGCGGTGCGTCGGTGGGTCGGAGTCGTGGTTCATGCGCTTGCTTCCTGGTAGTCGCGGCATCCGCAGTAAGTGCCGCAGGCGAATGGGGCGGCGGGGTTCGGCGGGCTGTAGCCGTAGGTGTGGACGTGGACGCCCCACGGATGCCCGCAGACGCAGTGCGTCCATTGGTCGGCGTCCCAACGGATGCATAGTTCGGCGGCGGTGAGGGTGCCGCCGTTGCGTCCGGTGAGGCTGGCGTGGCCGGTGCCGAGGCCGTCCGGTCGGAGCGGGTAGTACTTCCAGACGGGGTCGACGCCGATCGGGCAGCCGCAGTAGCCGGTGCTGTGAC
>JASGFV010000105.1:0-11787 GCA_047605365.1 Gordonia sp. (in: high G+C Gram-positive bacteria) | reverse complement strand
AGAGCGAGATGATACTGACCCTGCTCGGCGGCAGCGTCGCGCCGTCGTTGCAGCTGTACGCGCTCGGCTTCCTGACCAGCCCGGCCGAGATGCGTGCGGTGCTGCACTTCAACCGCTATCTCGGGCATCTGGTCGGCTGCCGGGTGGACGAGATGTATCCCGAGACCGTGCTCGACGGCCTGCGGCTGCTCTATCTGTTCGACGCCACTCGCCGGAACGACGCCGGGCCGCTCGCCGCCGAGCTGGTCGAAGGGTTTGTGCCGTCGTTCCGGCCCGGTCTCGAGATGCGCGGCGTCGCCCGGCTGCGGGGGCTCTACCACCTGTATCTGCAGGCCGGCTACACGCGGCTGTTCATGCTGCCGTGGAACCGGCGACGCTATCGGCTGCCCAGCGGCCTGCCCGGAGCGATGCTGCTGCTGGCGCGCGCGCCGTTCGTCGCGCTCACGGAGGTGGCGCGGCGAGTGTCACCCGGCGTCGACCAGCGCATTCAGCGGGCCTCGGTGCGGCGCTGGCGGCGGTGGCACACGTGGCGCGTCGGACAGCGTGAAGAGCGGTTCGACGCGTCGAAGGCGTTGCGGCGCTGAGCAGCCCTAGTTTGCGAGGGCGGAGTCGATCGCGACGTCGCCGTCGGTGAAGGGCAGGTCGCGGCCGACGGTGCGCGGGTCGTCGAGCACGGTCGCTGCGACCAGGGCGACGTTCGCGCGCGACGTGCCGGGGCTGTCGGCGGCGCGGACCGCGGTCGGGTCGATCCGGCCGGTCGGGGCGTCAAGCGTGAGGCGACCGGGCATCAGGATGGTCCAGTCGAGGCCGGAGGCGCGCAGCGCGGTGTCGGCGGCGGCCTTGGCCTCGGCGTAGGCGAAGAACGAATCACCCTGCGGCACGCCGTGGTTCGGTCCGGCGCCGAGGTAGGAGACCATCACGAAGCGGCGGACGCCGGCGTCCTCGGCGGCGCCGATGCTGCGGATCGCGGCGTCGCGGTCGACGGCGTAGGTGCGTGCCGGGTCGCCGCCGCCGGCTCCCGCGCTGAACACCACGGCGTCGGTTCCCGCGAGCACTGCGGCGATCTCGGCCCGGCTGGCGTGCTCCACGTCGAGCAGGAGCGGCGTCGCCCCGGTGGCTGCGACGTCGACCGCGTGATCGGGGTTCCGGATGATCGACGTCACGGAGTCGCCGCGTCCGGTGAGCTGCTGCGCCAGCAGGAGTGCGATCTTGCCGTGTCCGCCGATGAGGGTGATGTGAGCCATGGCTTCCATCGTGCCGAGATCGCCGGGGCCTGTCGAGAAGGCCAGGGGAGAAGGGATTCGGCGGCCGTGGACGGGCTCAGGCGGGTGGCTGGGACAGCGCGAGGACGGCCCGGACGGCGCTCTTGACGCGGTGGGCCACCTCGTCGGGCGACGACGCGTCGAACTTCCCGTCCAGATGCAGAAAGGCCAGCCCGTGGACGAGCGCCCAGACCGCGGTGGCGAGGGCCTCGGGGTCGTCGACGGTGCGGGCGCGGGTGACGGTGGCGTTGAGGTACTCGGTGATGGCGTGGACCGCGGCGGTGCGCTCGGCGTTCTCCGTGTCGCAGCCCTCGGCGAACATGACCCGGAAGAGGCCCGGGTGGTCGAGGGCGAAGCGGACGTAGCCGACCGCGATGTCGGCCAGCTCGTCGTCGGTCGTCGGTTCGGCGTGAATCGCCGACAGTTCGGTGATGAGCTGCACGTATCCGACGCCTGCGACGGCGCTGACCAGTGCATTGCGGTCGGCGAAGTGGCGGTACGGCGCCGCGGTCGAGACCCCGGCCCGGCGTGCGACGGCACGCAGGGAGAGGTCGTTGCCGCCGTCCTCTTCGAGCAGTTCGATGGCGCTGCGCACCAGGGCTCCGGGCAGGTCCCCGTGGTGATACGAGCTCGTCGCCTGTGCCATGGTTCTTGACCCCCCAGGTTGTTGACGGCGCTTACATAACTCGTCTACGTTAGCACTGGCACCGGTTTGTGCGGGTCCCGTCCGCACGGTCGCGAAGTCGATGTCACACCCGGGGTGCACTATGGTCTTGCGCTCGGTGGTCGCCGGAATGCCGGCGACGCCGCGCCGTCGAACAGGAGGATCGTCAGATGGCTGATCGTGAAGAAGCTGGATCGGCAGACGCTGCGGGTTCGGGTGCTGAAGGCCGGAAGTCCGGGGTGCGGACCATCGTGATCACCGGTGCCAGCGACGGCATCGGTGCGGTGGCCGCGCGGGCGCTCGCCGGGCCCGACGTTCAGCTGGTGCTGGTGGGGCGTTCGGCGGCCAAGCTGGCTCCGATCGCCGCGGACGCCGGCGCGATCGCGCTGACGGCCGACTACGCGAACCTCGACGAGGTGCGCTTGCTCGCCGAGCAGGTCCGCGAGCAGGTCGGCTCTATCGACGTGCTGCTGAACAACGCCGGCGGCACCTTCGATCCGGGCAAGCGCACCGTCGACGGTCGTGAGCCGAACTTTCAGATCAACCATCTCGGCGGATTTCTGCTGACCAATCTGCTGCGCGATCGTCTCGCCGCGGACGGCGGGGCGCTGGTGCTGAACACGTCGAGCGTCGCGAACCTGTGGGGCTCGGTGGATCTGGACGACCTCGACTGGACCCGCCGCCGCGTGGTCGAAATGCGCGCCTACGGCACGTCGAAGCTGGAGAACATCCTGTTCACGCGGGGCATCGCCAAGCGTTGGGCTGACGACGGGATCGTCTCCGCCGCAGTGCATCCGGGGGCGGTGTCGACCAGCTTCGGCCGCGACTCGTTCCTCATCGGCCTGCTGTACCGGACCCCGCTGAAGCGCTTCGGCACCATTACCCCGGAGAAGGGGGCGGACCCGCTGATCGCCCTGGCCGAGCGCGGAGCCGACTCCTCGCTCAACGGCGTGTACTTCAGCCGCTTCCAGGCGGACGGCCGGGAGAATTCGCAGGCCGCCGAGCCGGAGCTGATCGACGGCCTGTGGGAGCGTTCGGTCGAGCTGACCGGCCTCGGCTGAGCGTGGGTGGGGCTTTTGAGAAGTCGGACCGCCTGGTGGTCGAGAAGCTCGAAAGCCCTGGTCGCGGGCCCTTCGTCAGGGCTCAGGGGTGGGCGACAGGACCACCTACGCCACGTCCCGCGGCACCGCCGTCTGCGTGATGCTGCGCAGGGTGTCGACGATGGTCATCACGTCGTGGTCGCCGAAGATCTGGTCAGGACCGGTCGGGGCGTGGTCGGTGTACGGCGACTCGAACAGCCGCTTGGGTTCCATGGTGCCGTTCTTGGTCAGTTCGTCGACGATGCTGCTCACGAAGCGCACCTGCTCGATCGAGAATCGCGTGCCGTCGAGGTACTGGTCGAAGGCCTCCGTCGCGGCGGCTCGGTCGAGTCCGACGAGGCCGCGGACGAACAGTCCGAGGCCGCCGGTCTGACTGTCGGCCCATTCGAGGTCGCCGCGGTGTCCTCCGGCCTCCAGCAGCATCTTCTCCAGCTCGTCGATGTCGTCGGAGGTCAGCTGTCGGTTGCGGCGGAGGCGTTGCAGAGCCATGTTGTCGAGGCGGTCTCGAAGATAGGCCTCGGCCTTCTGTCGGAAGCGCTCGAAGTCCGTGCCCGGCGTGGTCCCGGGGAGGTGGATCTCGATGCCGCCTTCGAGCTCGTCGGCGAAGTCGGTATAGACGGGATTCCGCGAGGTCTTCTCGATGAAGTGGACCAGACTGCGCAGCCGGAGGCGTGCGTGTTCGAGCATCGGGAGGGTGACGTCGATCCACCATTCGTCGCCGGCGACCGATTCCAGCAACACGGCCTGTTCGGCGACCGCGGGAATGGCGGTCTTCCCGAGCAGGGCCGACGCCGTGTCCTGGACGGTCTGGCGGAGCCTCTCGCCGAGTGCCGCGTCGCCGTCGAGCTGCGCGAGCTGACGACGCAGCATCACCAAGTCGAAGCGCTTGGCCTCCTCGTCGCTGTCTCGTACGGACGACGGCAGGCCGGCCAGCGTCAATGCGGCCTCGACGTCGTCGGGCGTGAGGGTCTGCCACGAGTCGGCGGTCGCGAATCGCTCGACGATCTTGCGGTGCTTGCGGACCACGAAGTTGTCGAGATTCATGCCGGCGACGTACTCGTGGAGGGCGTCTTTGGTGGAGCGCAGGAGTTCGGGCTCGTCGGAGCCAAGTGACATCACCACGCTGAGGCGGGTCTCGAACAGCCTCTGCGACAACGACTTCTGGATCTGTCCTTCGGATCCGGGAAGATTCTGGCTGAAGAACTCGAGGTTGCCGCAGAAGTCGAAGACCAGGAAGTCCTGCTTGTCTTTGCCGGGCCCGAACAGGTCCGGGCACAGGCGGGTGCCGCGGCCGATCATCTGCCAGAACTTCGACTTCGCGCGAACCTGCTTGAAGAACACCAGGTTCACCACTTCGGGCACGTCGATGCCGGTGTCCAGCATGTCGACGCTGATGGCGATGTGCGGGGCCTTGTCTGGGATCGAGAAGTCGTCGATCAGCGACTGCGCGTACGGCGTGCCGTGCGTGATGACGCGCGCGAACTGCCCGGCGAGCTCGGGGTAGGCGTAGTTGAAGCGCTTTTCGATGAATTGGGCGTGCTTCTGACTCTTGGCGAAGATGATCGTCTTGCCGAGTCGGTCGCCGCCCGCGACCTTGTAGCCCTGCGTCATGAGGGTGGCGAGAACCTGGTCGACGGTGTTCTCGTTGAACAGGAAGCGGTTCAGCTCTTCGGCGCCGACTTCGGTGGGCGGCTCGTCGTCGCCCCAGTCGAGCGCATCCCACTGGTCCTTCTCGTCGTCGGAGAGGTCGTCGTACTTGATGCCCGAGCGCAGGAACTTGGTGCCGACGCTGATTCCCTTCGGCGGCTTGAGGTACTCGGGGACGGCTTCTTCGAGACTGAACGCATCGGTGGGGACGCCGTCTTCGAGGTGGAAGAGGCGGTAGGTGTTGTGATCCACCTCGTCCTTCGGCGTCGCGGTGAGCCCGATCAGCAGGGAGTCGAAGTAGTCGAAGATCGCCCCGTACTTCGCGTAGACCGAGCGGTGCGCTTCGTCGATCACGATCAGGTCGAAGTAGCCGGGCCCGAAGCGGCGCAGGCCGTCGTGGGTGTCGTCGATCAGGTTCATCATGGTCGGGTACGTCGAGACGTAAACCCTTCCGTCGGTGTGCTTCTCGGTGATGAGGTTGACGGTGGTGGACGCGGGCAGGTGGGTCTTGAATGCGTTGGCGGCCTGGTTGACCAGTGCGGTGCGGTCGGCGAGGAAGAGGACGCGCTTGACCCAGTTGGCCTTCTGCAGCAGGTCGACCAGGGCGATGGTGGTTCGCGTCTTGCCGGCTCCGGTCGCCATCACGAGCAGCGCTTCGCGCTGGCGCCTGTCGAATGCGTCGGCGACGGCCTTGATCGCCCGGATCTGGTAACCGCGTCCGGCGACGTCGGTATTGGTGGGCGACGTCGAGAGCTCGGCCTTGGTACGCCGACGCTGGATGAGCAGTTCCAGCTCGTCACGCGTGTAGAAGCCCTGGACTTCGCGGGGCGGGTAGCCGCCCTTGTCGTCCCAGATCCAGTGCTCGTATCCGTTGGTGTAGAAGATGACCGGGCGCCGGCCGAACTGCGCCTCCAGGCGGTCGGCGTACAGCTTGGCCTGCTGCTGCCCGACGTCAGGGGAGGAGGACGTGCGCTTGGCTTCGACTACGGCGAGCGGGAGACCGTCGGCGCCCCACAGGACGTAGTCGACGAAGCCCTTTCCGCTGCCGTTGGGCATCCCGCTGACTTCGTATTCACGGTCGCGCGGCTGGTCGAGCGGCCAGCCGGCTTCGGCCAGCAGCACGTCGATGAACAGGTCGCGCGATTCGGACTCGGTGTAGTCGCGGTCGTCCGGCTTCGCGGCCGCCTGCGCGGCGGCGATCTCGGCCTTCAGTCGGGCGACTTCCGCTTTGTGCGCAGCGTCCTTCTCGGCGAGCGCCTTCGCGTGCGCGGCGTCCTGTTCTTGGAACTTGGCTGCGAGCCGAGCGACCTCCTCTCGCGTCAGCGGCGCGGCGCGGGCCGCGAGCTTCGGATCGAACTGCGCCCGCAGCGGCACGACGTCGGGCTTCGGCGAGTGGTGGTAGGACACCCACACGACGACGTTGAACAGCTCCCGCAGCACCTGCAGGGACACGTCGGGCCGGATCTGTCGGTTCTCGTGCACAGCGGTGTTCGCGATGCGCCGGATGGCGTTCATCTTCTGCGTGATGCCTTGCGGCACTCGGGCTTTGAAGCCGGTGTTGTCGATCCGCGCGGCCAGATCGCTGCGGTACGGCTCGCGCAGTGACATGACTTCGTAGAGGTAGCCGACCAGTTCCTCGACCACGCGGCGCGAGTAGAAGCAAGCCGATCGAGGATCAGAAGCGAGATACGACTCCGCGCGGGCGCAGTCGTCGTGGAACGACGGCAGAGTCTGGCGGACGAAGGCGAAGTTGGTCATTCTTCCTCGAACGGCTTGATGGCGGTGAGGCCGAGGACCCGGCGACTGCTACACGTCGACCTTGCCATCACACCCCCTGGCGGCAATGCTAGCAACCGGCGACGACCGCTCAGCGGTATTCGTCGGCCACATGGGCGACGAGGCAGAGGGCTTCGGAGCCACGAGCAGACTCTGCCTGGATTCTTGTCAATGCTGCCCGGCTGGGACCTGCGGGACCAGGCGGCCGTCCTCTTCCTCGAACACGTACGTGAGCAGGTATCGGCAATTCTGATCGGCGGCCGGTACGAACTCCCGATACTGGCCGGCCACGGAGCAGAGCTGAGTCGGAAAGTCGTGTAGGCGTTCGATCAGCGGTCCGAACACCTCAGGGAAGTGGTCTTTGACGCCCTGAGTTGTGGTGGCGCCTTCACTGGCTCCGTCTTCCGAGATCAGGAGCACCTGCTCGGGTACAGGCTCCCAATGCGCGATCAGGTAGTCCGTCACCGCGAGCGACTTCAGGATGGTGGACTGGTGGTCCCTGTCGCCCGGGATCACGTATGCCTTCCCCGCGATCCGCAGCACCGTGTCGGTGTCGGGATTCGCGTACGCCCACAGGTTCAGGCAGACGTCGCCGCCGAAGCTGTGGGTGGCGAGGCGCGGGGTGTCGTTGCGGTCGATCACGATCGGGCTCCTTGGTTCGTATGAAAGTGAACAGAGGAATCTAGCGCGAGGGTGCGACATTGACGCCCGCTTGCGCCCGGCGCCTGGTCAGGAGCGGGAACCAAGGGCTGGATGTGGACTGATCTGGTGTGCGCCGTGGTCCGGCGGTGAATCGCTACCGACGCTCGCTCAGGCGAAGACCTCGTCGAGGGTGGTGGCGCCTGAGATGAGATTGGCGAGCCAACGGTCGAGTTGAGTGGGAGTGCCGGACTGGATGCGAGCGCGCGTGTGCTCGTCGAGTGAGCCGAGCCGGAGTTCGACCGCGTCGATGATCGTCTCGGCTCGTCCCTCGGCACGTCCTTCGGCGCGGCCCTGGGCGATGAGTTGCTGCCCGGTGGTCATGGCGATCTCCTCTGCTTCGGGGCTGATGGTGGCCGCGTACTCGCGGAGCCGTTCGGTTCGGGTGTTGCTGACAATTTCAAGATACGTGAAGAGCACTGCGACCTCATGGCGCTTACCGGCGCTGAGCAGGGCCCGGATGTCGCCGGTCCAGTCGACGAGCCAGCGCGTGACGTCTTTGTCGCCGGGGCCGCGCTGCAGAGCGATGAAGGTCAGCCGGACGGTGGTGGTCAGGGGCCAGGCACGTAGGGTTTCGGCGTCGACGGTGGTGAGGTCGGCCAAGTGGTAGCGCACGCGGGGGATCAGTTCACCCAGGACAGCTCGTGTCGCCGGTTCGGCGGCGAGGAGGTCGCCGAAGTCTGCGGGGGCGTTCCAGCGTCGTCGTCCCTGGTAGAGGACGATGGGGATGATCAGGGGCAGTTGGCGGGGTGCGGGCTCGTCGGGGCCGAGTTGTTTGAGGTAGTCGGCCCAGATTCTCGCTTGGTAGGCGAGCATTCGGTAAGCCATGAGGTGGTCGACAGTGCGCTGGTGCTCGATCAGGATGTAGAGGTAGGCGTCCTCGCCGAGGCAGGTGGTGGTGAACAGCAGGTCGACCTGGCGGTGGGTCAGGACGTCGTCGATGAAGGTGCCGGGCTCGAGTTGCAGGGCGTCGAGGTCGAGGTGAGCAGTGAGGTCGGCCGGGAGGACCGCGCGCAGGGCGGAGGCGGCGTCGTCGGGCCTGCTGAGTAGTTCGCGGATCAGGGCGTCGTGCGGCTGCCCGGCGTGTGGTGTGTCGTCGTCTCGTTCATTCGTGTCGTCCCCCATGCCTGCTGAGCTTGCGCCGGCTTAGGGGATCTGTCGAATCTGTTATCCACAGGCTGGATCGACGGCAGTCGAGATTCCGTGGATCCGCTGGAAGGTAGGCGGCGATCTGCTACTCGAAGAAGTCTTCGTCGACCTCGACGATCGAAAACTGCTGCTTGACCTGCACGCCGACGCCGTACTTGATCATCAGCCGCGTCAGGCGGGCTCCGTCGATGAGGATGACGCGGGTGGCGATCGACTCGGCGTAGGCCACCGCAGTGTGCGCGAACCGGCTCGTGGTGATGAAGACGCCCTGGTTGGCCTGGTTGCCGGCGAGCGCGCCGACGAACGCCTGGATCGCTTCGCGGCCGACGGCATTGTCGGCGCTGTATCGCTTGGCCTGCACGTAGATCCGGGACAGCCCGAGAGCGTCCTGGTCGATGATCCCGTCGATGCCGCCGTCGTTCGACAGCTTGGTTCGGGTGGCCGTCCCTTCGGCACCTCCGTATCCCATGGCGATCAGCAGGTCGAGAACCGCCTGCTCGAAGAACACCGGCTCCTGCGCGAGGATGCGCTCGATGAGCTGATCGGCGACGTCGTCGTTGATCCGGGCCAGGCCGGAGGCGATCATCTCCTCGGGGTCGAGGGTGGAGCCGTCGGGGGAGATCTGCGTTAGGTCGACGGTCGCGTCTTTGCGTCGGACAGATCCTGGGCGATCGTGCGGACTCACGTACCCAGCGACGCCGCGGAGATCCTTCTCGGTGATGCGGCCGGGGTGGTCGGCAAGCAACTGCTGCCCGATCTCGGTGATTCGGTAGTGACCACGGGCGGGCCGCTCGACAGCTCCGGCGCGCGCGAGGTACGACAGCGCCCACATTCCGCGGTTCCGGTATTGCTCCTGGCCGGAGGGGATAAGCGTCGCCCGCTGGTCGTCGGTCAGCTGCAAGATCTCAGCGGCTGCTTCGACGATCTGGCGTGCCCGCTGGACCTGGACATCGGACAGGATGCGCAGCGAGGGAGCCATGTACTCGTCCCAGGTGGGCGCGGGCATCAGAGTTCGCCTCGGAATGCGCGGGATTGGAGGGAGGTGAAGAGTTCATCGAGAGCCTCGGCAGATTTGAGAGCCTCACTCCTCCTGAGTTCGACTGACGCAAGTGTATCCGCGAAACGGACAATCAGCTCATCGGGAGGGTCCGGTAGAGCGATTCCGCGCATCTCTGTTGCATTGATGTTTGCCTGGTTCACCGCGGCTTTGGCGAGGCGCAGACGGGTGGCCTTTCCATGTTCGCTTCGCAGGTATGCCGATACGTATTCGGCCACGTGAGGGTTCTTGAATCTCACGCGGATCAAATAGCCTGCAAGTGCTAGCGGGTCGCCGGTTCGGACGACTGCGGACTTTCCGACCTTCTCCCGGCTGTTCGTGCGGTTGAATAATAGATCGCCAGCCCTGACGGTGTACTTCGCGACTTCGTTTGGTTGAAGGTCGATGTACTTGAGTTCACTGAGATCGATTCGACCGTCGTCGGTGACGTTGCCCATGCGAAGGATGGCCCACTCTCCGGTGGCTCCGGATTTACCCGATGTTCCGTAGTCGACAGAGGTTGCGAGATTTCCAACGGTGGTTTTAGGCCACCTGTCATGCCAAGTGCTCGGGGCTCCGAAAAATTCGGTGAACGTGGAGATCGCCAATGAGTCAAGGTGAGCGAGGGTCTCACGACGCTGGGTGCGGAGGGCGTCGGCGTGGTCGAGGATTGCGGCGATGCGGCGTTGTTCGGGGAGTGGTGGGACGGCGATGGCTAGCCGATAGACATCGTCGCGGTTGAGACCGGGAACTGCCGCGGACTTGTTCATCGTCTCCATCCGAAGTGATCGAAGGAGCCAATACAGCCAGCGAAGATCGAGATCATTCCTAACGGGACGTACAAAGTAGGCGGTGTCGATTGGCCACGCGGGGCCGTCGATCCAGGTAACGGATCCGATGCTGCCCTTGCGTCCTACCACAATTGTGGGGTCACCCGTCAGGCCCTTGGAATGGGCGCCTACGATACCGCTTGAACCCACCACGGGGTACTCTCCGCCGTCGCGGTCTGCTGCCTTCAGAGCTTTTCCATATGCCAGCTCGAGGATGTCCCCGACGCTCGTCACGACAGCATGGCCTTCAGCTCTTCGAGGCCCTGGGCGATCTCGGCGTCGAGCTTCTCGATGTCGGCGATGATCTCCAGCGGCGGGCGGTGCTCCACCTCGTCGTACTCGATCTCTTTGTAGCGGTTGATGGAGAGGTCGTAGTCCTGCGCGACGATGTCGGATTTGGGCACGAGGAAGGACTGGTCCGTCCGCGCCCGCGCAGTTTCGTCAGTGCGGTTCTGCCAGCGCGCGAGGACATCGGGGAGGTCGTTGGCCTCGATGGGGGTGCGCTTGTCGTCGAGCGAGAAACCGTCGGCCCGGACGTCGTAGAACCAGACGTCATCGGTGCCGCCGGAATCGGTCTTGGTGAAGAACAGGATGGCCGTCGACACTCCGGCGTACGGCTTGAACACGCCGCTGGGGAGCTTCACCACGGCGTCGAGCTTCTGGTCCTCCACCAGGATCCGGCGAAGTTCCTTGTGGGCCTTGGTCGAGCCGAACAGCACGCCGTCGGGCACGATGACGGCGGCGCGCCCACCGGTCTTGAGCAGCTTGACGAACAGGGCGAGGAACAGCAGCTCGGTCTTCTTGGTCTTGGCCACGCGCTGGAGGTCTTTGCTGGTCGCCTCGTAGTCGAGCGAGCCGGCGAACGGCGGGTTGGCCAGGATCAGCGAATACCGCGAGGTGTCCTCGGCCGCGCCCTCGGAGAGGGAGTCGCGGTAGCGGATGTCGGGGGCCTCCACACCGTGCATCAGCATGTTCATCGAGCCGATGCGCAGCATGGTGGAGTCGAAGTCGTAGCCGTGGAACATCGACCGGTGGTAGTGGTTGCGCTGGGCATGGTCGAGCAGCGCGTCGGCGTGGGTGTCGCGGACGTACTCGCCGGCGGCGACCAGGAAGCCGGCGGTGCCGCAGGCCGGATCGCAGATCTCGTCCCCCGGCTTCGGCGCGGTCATCTTCACCATCAGCTCGATGATGTGGCGCGGGGTGCGGAACTGGCCGTTGACTCCTGCTGCGGCGATCTTGGAGAGCAGGTACTCGTAGAGGTCGCCGTTGGTGTCGCGGTCGGCCATCGGGATGTCGTCGAGCATGTCGACGACCTTCGACAGCAGCGCCGGGGTGGGGATGGTGAACCGCGCGTCGCGCATGTGGTCGCTGTAGGTGGTGCCGTCGCCCATCGACTTCAGGAACGGGAACACCTCGTCGGACACGGTCCGGAACATCACCTCGGGTGCGGAGTGCTTGAAGATGCTCCAACGCAGGTGATCCTGCTCGGGAAGGAACACCGGGTCTACGATGCCGCCGCCGGTGATCCGGGCGCGCTTCTCGGCGAGAGTCTGGATGTCGTCGAGCCGCCGGATGAACAGCAGGTAGGTGACCTGCTCGATCACCTCGAGCGGGTTGCTGATGC
>JASGFV010000104.1:0-11838 GCA_047605365.1 Gordonia sp. (in: high G+C Gram-positive bacteria) | reverse complement strand
CGGCCTCGCGGATCTGCTTGCCGTGCGGCTTGGTGACCGGACGGTAGCCGGGCAGGTCGAACTGCGGCGGCCACGAGAACGTTGTCTGCGCCTGCAAGATGTCCTTCGGGATGTCGACCAGGACGGCTCCCGGGCGGCCGCTCTCGGCGATGTAGAACGCCTCGGCGATGATCCGTGGAATGTCGGCGGCCGAGCTCACCAGGAAGTTGTGCTTGGTGATCGGCATGGTGATGCCGGAGATGTCGGCTTCCTGGAAGGCGTCGGTGCCGATCAGGGCGCGACCGACCTGACCGGTGATCGCGACGACCGGGACCGAGTCCATCTGGGCGTCGGCCAGCGGGGTGACCAGGTTGGTGGCGCCCGGGCCCGAGGTCGCCATCATGACGCCGGCGCGGCCCGCAACCTGCGCGTAGCCGGTGGCGGCGTGCCCGGCGCCCTGCTCGTGACGGACCAGGACGTGACGGACCTTCTGCGAGTCGAGCAGCGGGTCGTAGACCGGGAGGACTGCGCCGCCGGGGATGCCGAAGACGACATCCACACCGAGCTCCTCAAGCGTCCGCACGACCGACTGCGCGCCGGTGACGCGCTCGGGCGCTACCGTCGCGCCGCCCGTGCGCAGCGATTCGGTAGAAGGCGATTGCGGGCGGGCCGACGACCCGCGTGCTGTTGGAGTGCTCACTGCACGATCCTCATCCTCAAGTGGTCCTGACAAGAAAAAACCCCCGACAGCCTTTGCTGATCGAGGGGCGCGTCGATGAAGTTCTGAAGGTCTACGAAGTGACGATCAGGCGTTGACGCGCCGACCGAGTACTACGAGGAAGTTCTGATTCATCACGAAAACAAATTAAGCCAGGTGGCGGAGCCGAGTCAAATCCGAAGTCCGGGGCTCAGGCACAATGGCTGTCGTGCCCGACCCAGCTCCCGCCCGTTCCGTCTCCTTCGGAGTCTCCCGCCTGTCGTACCTGACCGCGCCGGTCACCCTGCTGCTGAATCTCATGCTGCTCGGCATCTCGGTGCCGTGGTTCCTGTGGACCCTGATCATCCCGGTGTTCCAGGTGTGGTGGATCGCCCACCGCAAGACCGTCGTCGACGGCGACGGCATCACCGCCGTCGGCGCCTTCAACAGCACCCGCCTGGGCTGGGACGACGTCGACGGTCTGCGCTTCGGCAAGTGGACCGCGGTGCGCGCTGTGCGCCCGGACGGCTCGGCCGTCGCACTGCCCGGCGTGATGTTCGGCGATCTCCCGAAGCTCTCCGCCGCGTCCGGCGGCCGGATCCCCGATCCGTACGCTGCGGCGCGCGAGGCCGAGGCCGCCGCGCAGGACTGATCGCCGAACGCGGCGCGGCCTCACCGTCGCCGGCTGAGCCTGTCGAAGCCTTCGGCGGCCCTGACACGCAGCTGGAACGTCGTCTCTGCGGCCCTCAGACGACATGTCGCCCTGTCATCCCGTGACAGGCGACATTCTCAGCACCGACTTCCCCGACCGAGATGCCGGCCACGCCGGCAGCCCGCACAATCACTGGCATGGACATCGCGACCACGCTCCGCTCGCTCGACGACGCACTCCGTGAGCGGGACCTGGGCGCCGCGTCGTCGATCCTCACCGCCCGCGCCCCGCAGGATGCGGCCGCACTCCTGGAACAGCTCTCCCCTCGCCGCCTCACCATCGGCTTCCGACTGCTGCCCAAGGACGATGCAGTGGAAGTGTTCGACGCCTTCGACTCCGACACCCAGGCCGAAGTGATCCGCCAGCTCGGCACCGCCGAAGTGGGCGTCGCCTTCGACAACCTCGACCCCGAAGACCGCGCCGAACTGCTCGACGAACTGCCCGCGACCGTCGCCAAGGAACTGGTCCGCAACCTGCCGCCGGAAGAGCGGGAACTGACCGCCACGGTCCTCGGCTATCCGCGCGGCTCGCTCGGACGGCGGATGAGCCCTGAATTCATCCACGCCTTCACCGACGACGATGCGGCCGCCGTGCTCGACCGGGTCCGGGAACGCGGACATCAGGCGTCGTCGATCTACATCGTGCCGGTGGTCGATCAGTCGCGCCGGCTCGTCGGCGTGGTCAGCCTCCGCGACCTACTGCTGGCGAACCCGTCCGGCCTGGTCGGAGACTTTGCCAAGACGCCGATTTACGCCCACTCCGACGAGGACGCCGAAGCCGTCGCCGGCCGCTGCCTCGACCGGGGCATCTCGGCGATGCCCGTCGTCGACGCCGAAGAACGGCTGGTCGGCGTGCTGACCCTGGACGACGCCGTCGAGATCGTCGACGCCGCCCGCGACGAGGACGAGGCCCGCGCCGGAGCCCGCGAACCGCTGCGCGAGTCGTACCTTTACGCATCGATCTTCACGATCACCCGGTCGCGCGTGGTGTGGCTGTTCGTCCTGGCCGTGTCGGCGATCCTGACCGTCAACGTCCTGGAGATGTTCGAGGGCACGCTGGAGCAGAAGGTCGCCCTGGCCCTGTTCATCCCGCTGCTCACCGGCATCGGCGGTAACACCGGATCGCAGGCGGCCACCACTGTGACCCGCGCTCTGGCCACCGGCGAGGTCTCCCCGCGCGACGTCGCGAAGGTGGCGGGCAAGGAGATCCGCGTCGGCCTGACGATGGGCGCGCTGCTGGCCGTGGTGGGGTTCTCGGTCGCGTCGCTGGTCTACGACCCCGAGATCGGCTCGGTCATCGGCCTGACCATCATCTCGGTCTGCACCATGGCCGCCACCGTCGGCGGCCTGATGCCGCTGATCGCGAAGAAGATCGGCGTCGACCCGGCCGTCTTCTCCACCCCGTTCATCTCGACGTTCTGCGACGCCACCGGCCTGATCGTCTACTTCATGATCGCCAAAGCCGTGCTGGGGATCTGAGCAGGCGTCAGCCGGCGAACGTCAACCGGTTCCCCGCCGGATCGGTGATCGTCACCTCGCGGGAGCCCCATTCCTGCGCCTCGGGCGGGCCGGGCCGGACGTGCTTCGACAGCCCCGCGCGCCGCCTGGTCGAGCGCCACGACTGGGCCCGCCAGCCTGCTGGACAGGGGCAAGCAGCGTGACGTCGCAGTAGCCGAAGGCCGCATCGAGGGCCCGGGCTGAAGGCCAGGCGAAGCTGCTCGTGGAGAGCCTCGAGGTCAAATTCGGGACGCTCGACGACGTTCTCAACTGATCTCGACCAGCGGCGCAGGACGGCCGCGGAGAGCACGCGCGGGAATAGAAACCGACCCGCGAGCGTAAAGTGGACTGAGTACATCACTCAGCGGCGCAGCCCGAGATTCATCGCCGCACGACCACAACCAGCGAGGAAACCATGCCAGCCCTGCGGTCTCGCACCACCACAGTCGGCCGGGAGGCCGCCGGAGCCCGCTCCCTGTGGCGAGCCACCGGAATGACCGACGACGACTTCGGCAAGCCGATCGTCGCGATCTCCAACTCGTACACCCAGTTCGTGCCCGGACACGTGCACTTGAAGAACGTCGGCGACATCGTCGCCGAAGCGATCGTCGCGGCCGGCGGCGTCGCGAAGGAGTTCAACACGATCGCCGTCGACGACGGCATCGCCATGGGCCACGGCGGCATGCTCTACTCGCTCCCCTCGCGCGAGATCATCGCCGACTCCGTCGAGTACATGGTGAACGCGCACACCGCCGACGCGCTGGTCTGCATCTCCAACTGCGACAAGATCACCCCGGGGATGCTCAACGCCGCGATGCGCCTGAACATCCCGACCGTGTTCGTCTCCGGCGGCCCGATGGAGGCCGGCACCTCGGTCGTCATCAACGGCGTCGTGCGTCCCGGCACCGACCTGATCGACGCGATCACCGCATCGGCCGACAGCAACGTCGGCGACGACGAGCTGCTCGAGGTGGAGCGTTCGGCGTGTCCGACGTGCGGTTCGTGTTCAGGCATGTTCACCGCTAACTCGATGAACTGCCTGACCGAGGCACTCGGTCTGTCGCTGCCCGGCAACGGCTCCACCCTGGCCACCCAGGAGGCGCGTCGCCAACTGTTCCTGAAGGCCGGCAAGCTGGTCGTCGAGATCGCCAAGAAGTACTACCAGGACGACGACGAGTCGGTGCTGCCGCGCAGCGTCGCCACCCGCGAGGCATTCGAGAACGCCATGGCGCTCGACGTCGCGATGGGCGGTTCCACCAACACGGTGCTGCACATCCTCGCCGCCGCGCAGGAGGGCGAGGTCGAGTTCGACCTGGCCGATATCGACCGCATCTCGCGCAACGTTCCATGCCTGGCGAAGGTCGCCCCGAACTCGCCGAACTACTACATGGAGCACGTGCACCGGGCCGGCGGCATCCCCGCCATCCTCGGCGAACTGAACCGTGCAGGCCTGCTGAACAAGAACGTGCACCCCGTGCACGCGCCGTCGCTCGACGAGTACCTGGCCGACTGGGACATCCGCAGCGGCTCCGCGACCACTGAGGCGATCGAGCTGTTCCATGCCGGCCCCGGCGGCGTGCGGACCACCGAACCTTTCTCCACGACGAATCGCTGGGAGTCGCTCGACACCGATGCCGCCGACGGCTGCATCCGCGACTTCGAGCACGCCTACACCGTCGAAGGCGGACTGTGCGTCCTGCGCGGAAACATCGCCGAGAACGGGGCAATCCTCAAGACCGCCGGCGTCGACGAAGACCTGTGGCACTTCCAGGGCCCGGCGCGCGTCGTCGAAAGCCAGGAGGACGCCGTCCACGCCATCCTGTCCAAGGAACTGCAGGCCGGCGAAGTCCTCGTCATCCGCTACGAGGGCCCCGCGGGCGGCCCCGGCATGCAGGAGATGCTGCATCCGACCGCCTTCATGAAGGGCACCGGCATGGGCAAGAAGTGCGGTCTGGTGACCGACGGCCGGTTCTCCGGCGGCTCGTCGGGCCTGGTCATCGGCCACGCCTCCCCCGAGGCCGCGGCCGGCGGCAACATCGGCCTGGTCGAGAACGGCGACCAGGTGCTGATCGACGTCAAGACCCGCACCCTCAAGATCCTGGTCGACGACGAGGAGCTCGCCGAGCGCCGCGCCAAGATGGAGGTCAGCGAGCACCCGTGGCAGCCGGCCAATCGCCAGCGCACGGTCAGCAAGGCGCTGCGCGCCTACGCCAAACTCGCATCATCGGCCGACAAGGGCGCGGTCCGCGTCGTCGACTGACGTCGGCAGCACCACTGAACAGGCGCAGGGAGCGGCTTCGGCCGCTCCCTGCGCCTGTTTTAGTTCCTTGAGTTCACGGAGAAGCAGCGTATCTAGACCAAACCCGAGAAGATGGTCGCTCATTTCTTCGATTTACTTGTTGCATGCACAACATGGTGTGGGTACACTTGAGGTATCGAACACCTGCGCTAACCCAGTTTTCGGGAGGTGACCTGCGATGACCGACGGCATCGACCTCGACCAGTTCACCCCTGCGCAGCTGCTGAACCTGCACGAACGCATCGAAAACCAGCTGGGCCGTCACACCGTCCTGGCCCGCGAAACCGAGGACGGTCTTCTGGATCTGCTGGAGATCCGGGAACGCTCCCGCCGCAAAGCCGAGGTGTTCAACGCCGCCCTGTACGTGGAGATCAACGACCGGGATGTGCACAGGCAGGCCGGGTACTGCTCGGTCTACGCCCTCTACCAGCAGGGCCTGCGCCTCGGGATCGGGGAGACCCGCCGCCGCAAGAACACCGCCGCAGCCATCGGCCGGCTCACCTCGATGACCGGTGATCGGCTCGAACCGCATCTGGAGGCCACCGAGGTCGCGGTCGCCGAAGGGGTGATCGGTCGTGAACACGTCGCGGTGATCGCGGCGGTGATGGACAAGATCCCCGCCGGCGTCGCCGCCGACATCCGCGCCGACGCCGAAGCACGGCTGGCCGAGGCGGCCCGCCAGATGGCGCCCGAAGACGTCACCGTCGCCGGCAACCGGATCCTGGGTTACCTCGATCCGGACGGTCAGCTCACCGACGATCGGGACCGGCAGCGTCAACGCGCGTTCGTGGTGATGCCGCAGAACCTTCAGTTGATGGCCAAAGTCCGCGCCCAGCTCACCCCGGAACTGCAGGCCGCCCTCGCGGTGATGCTCGAACAGTGGGCCCGCCCCGGCATGAACAATCCTGCCGACCCCGACTCACCGCACGGCGCCGCCGACCAGCCCGGCCTCGACCCCGCCATGCTGGCCGCGGCCGCCGAGCGTGACGACCGGAGTATCGGGCAGCGTCAGCACGACGCCCTGCTCGCGGTGGCCCACTGGGCCAACGCCGCCACCGGCGAAGCCTCCAGCAGCATCTCCTCCCAGATCGTCATCACCGTCACCGACGAGGACCTGGCCCGCCAGGCCGGGATCGCCTACACCGCGACCGACACCCGCCTCCCGGTCACCGATCTGGTGAAGTTCGCCGCCGACACCGTCCCGTACCTGGCCGTCTTCTCCAAAGCGAAAGGACAGGTCCTGTACCTGGGCCGCGGCAGCCGCTTCGCGTCCACAGCGCAACGCCTGGCGCTGTTCGCCCGCGACCGCGGCTGCACCGCACCGGGCTGCACCACGGCGTTCTCCCGGACCCAGATCCACCACATGCCCGACTGGCAAGACGGCGGCCCCACCGACGTCGACCACTTGGGCGGCGCGTGCGGCAAACACAACCGGTGGGCCGGCAAGCACCGCGGCCAGTGGGAATCGACCGTCCTCACCGACGGACCCAACGCCGGACGCGTCGGCTGGCGGCCCGCCGGACGAGACGGACCGTGGCAGGTCAACCCGATCCACCACCCGGACAAACTTCATCCCGGCGCACCACCGCCCCCCGTGAATCACCGGATGAACGCGCCCACCACACCAGACACCGAAACTGAAGCCGAAGCCGAAGCACGACTGCTCCCACCATCGGGAACGCTCTCACCCTCAGACCCCGTCGAATTCGCCACCGGCGACGACGAAGCCTGGCACTTCCTCAGTACCGGCTACCCCGAATCACCGCACGACGACCACCACTGGCCCGCCGCCTGACCACCCACCGGGTGGCCGGGCGCGTCGTCGTGCCCGCCGCAGGAGGCTTCGACAAGCTCCGCCGGCGGGCAACGATCACTCAACCCGCGAGCGATTCGTGGACCGACCCCGCATACATGCTCGGCTAAAGCCGTTGTCGAAGCCTCTCAGCGCGTGGCCAGCGGGTTCGCACCGTTGAAGATCAGCCAGATGGCGACCGCGGAGCCGATGCCGATCAGGAACCAGACGGCACTGCCCCAGGCGGGTCGTCGGGCCCAGCCCCGGCGGCGGTCGAGGGCGTAGACGCCCGGACCGGTCAGGATCAGCGCGCCCAGAGCGCCGGCCAACACGATCTCGTACTCCAGACCGCTGCCGTTGCCGTCCGACGCGAAGAACCAGACACCGCCGGCCAGCGTCGCCTTGTAGGCCGCCGCCACCAGAATGTCGCCGAACAACGCTGCCGCCGCAATCGGCGTCAGCAGCCCCAGGATCAGCGCCGCGCCGCCGGCGGTCTCGATGACACCGCCGGAGATCGAGAGGATCTTGGTCGCGTTGGAATGGAAGCCCAGAGCCGGATCCGCCTTGTTGGCCAGAAAGTCGGCGAAACCGTTGATGCCGGGTCCGCCCATCGCACCGGTCAACTTCTGCAGACCGTGCAGCAGGAACACCGCGCCGATCACGACGCGCAGGATCAGCAGTCCGGTGTCGAGGGTGCCGCGGCGCGCGTCCGGCACTTCCGTCGCCTCCACATGCTGCGCCACGACCGTCTCGTCGGCGTATTCGGGCAGCGGGTCGTCGTCGATCAGCGGTTTGGTGTGCTGCGGTTCGATGTACGGCAGCGGATCTTCGGCGAGGTGCTCGGCGATGCGCCGGTTGCCGCGTGGCCGGTCCTGCGACTCGTCGGCGTCCGGCGTGGCGAAGGGCTCGGTGTACACGGGCTCGTCGGCGGCCCGGATGTCGGTTCGAGTGGTGGTCGCGGTCGCGTCGTCGATTTTGGTCTGCGGAGCCGGTTCCCCGACGGGCGTCTCGATGATCGCGGCGTCGGCGCTCTCGGCTGCCACCGCGGCGTCCTTGAACGGCTCGGAGATGATCAGACTCTCCGGCAGTTCGTCGCCGGACTCGATCATCACGTGCGGTGCGGGGCGTCGTGCGTGCTTCTCGTAGAAGCTGTCGTTGTCGGTACGCGGGCGACGCGCCTTGGGCCTGACGATCTCGCGGGTCGGCTCCTCGTCGTACGGAATGCCGGCAGTTCCGAAGCTCGGTTCGTTTGAACTACTCACGTAGGAAAGCCTATGCGGTCGACCTGAGAGGACCTCGGCCCTGAACCGACGATTTGGTAACGATCGTCCGCTAGGCCCGTGCCCTACTCTGGACGCCATGGCTTTCCCGACTCGCCGACGCACCGCGCTCGCCGCACTCATGTGCCTCGCACTCGTGCTGAGCGGATGCGCGGACTTCTCGGCGCAAGACCACAGCGCCGACGCCGGGACGTTCACCTCCGAGCCCGACGGTCCGCACACCATCGCACCGCCGCCCACCACGCCGAGCGACGACGACGGCGGCGATCCTCCCACCGGCCCCTGCGTCGACAAGGACGCGGCGGTCATCGCGACCTGTCTGGCCTCGACCAGCGGTGTGCGCCCCGCCTCCGCCGACGGCCGCAGCACCTACGTGGCCGAGCGGGCCACCGGCAAGATCATCATCTCCAAGCGCTACGGGCCGCAGCGCGTGATCGCCACCGTTCCGGTGGACGGCAGCGGCGACGGCGGCCTGATCGACTTCGAACTCTCCCCCACGTACGACCAGGACCAGATGATCTACGCGCTGATCAGCACCGGCTCGGACAACCGGATCGTGCGGATCGCACCCGGCGACTCGGTGAAGCCGATCCTCACCGGCATCCCCAAGGGCGCCACCGGCAACATGGGGTCGATCAGCTTCACGTCGCCCACCGAACTGCGGGTCGCGACCGGCGACGCCGGCAACCCGGCTTCGGCCGACGACCGCGGCTCGCTGGCCGGAAAGATCTTCACCATCGACCCGACCACGGTCGATCCGAAGCCCCGCATCCTGGCCACCGGACTCGGCTCCAACGTCGCCCTGTGCCCCGACCCCGAGAACGGCAAGCTGTACGTCGCCGACAGCGGTGCGAACGGCGACCGCCTGTCCGTCGTCGAACCCTCCGGTCTGCGCAAGCTGTGGAGCTGGGCCGACCGCCCCGGTCTCACCGGATGTGCGACGGGCAGCAGCTGGATCGCCGTGTCGATCGCGTCCAAGCGACGCATCGACGTCCTGGCCAAGCCCACGGACGCCAGCCCGTCGATCGGCGAGCCCTCCCAGCAGGACTACTCGAAGACCTACGGCGCGATCGGCCGGATGACGACGTTCGGCGGCGCCGCCATGCAGATCGCGACGATCAACAAGTCGACGCCCCGCGCGAACGTGGTCAGCACCGACGACCGCGTCGCCATCGTGATTCCGAATCAGAGCAACGACGACAACACGTAGCGGCTACTCGCAGGCGGCGAGGACCAGCTCCTTCACGCGGGCCGGGTCGGCCTGGCCGCGGGTCGCCTTCATGACGTCGCCGACGATCTTGCCGGCTGCCTGAACCTTCCCGCTGCGAATCTTCTCGGCGATGTCCGGGTTGGCGGCGAGCGCCTCGTCGACCGCCTTCTGCAGCGCCGAATCGTCGCGCACCACTTCCAGGCCCCGATCGGCGACGATCTGCGCGGGCTCGCCTTCGCCGTCGAGGACGGCGACGACCACCTGCTGCGCCAGCTTGTTCGTCAGCTTGCCCTCGTCGACCAGGCCTATCACCTCGGCCACCTGCTTCGGCGTGATGGCCAGGCCGTCCAGCTCGACGTCGCGCGTGTTGGCCTGCTGTGCCAAGAAGCTGACCCACCAGCTGCGGGCGGCCTCCGGCAACGCGCCGGCCTCGGTGGTCGCGATGATCAGGTCGACGGCGCCGACGTTCACCAGGTCGCGCATCACCTCGTCGGACACGCCCCACTCGGTCTGGATGCGCGCACGACGCACCCACGGCAGCTCCGGCAGGGTGCTGCGCAGGCTGTCGACCCACGCCGGATCGGCCAGTACCGGCGGCATGTCCGGCTCCGGGAAGTAGCGGTAGTCGTCGGCCGTCTCCTTCGGGCGGCCCGAGGACGTGGTGCCGTCGCCCTCGTGGAAGTGACGGGTCTCCAGAACCACCTCGCCGCCGGACGCGAGCACCGCGCCCTGCCGCGACATCTCGTAGCGGACCGCCGCGGCGACGCTCTTGAACGAGTTGACGTTCTTGGTCTCGGTCCGGGTGCCGAACTCGTCGGCGCCCTTCTCCATCAGCGAGAGGTTCACGTCGCAACGCATCGAGCCCTGGTCCATGCGAACGTCGGAGACGTCCAGCGACAGCAGCAGGTCGCGCAGAGCCGCGACGTACGCGCGAGCCACCTCGGGAGCGCGTTCACCGGCGCCGACGATGGGCCGCGAGACGATCTCCACCAGCGGGACGCCGGCCCGATTGTAGTCGAGCAGCGAATGGCTGGCGCCGTGGATGCGTCCGGTGCTGCCACCGACGTGCAGCGACTTGCCGGTGTCCTCCTCCATGTGCGCACGCTCGACGTCGACGCGCCACACCGTGCCGTCGGTCAGCACCACGTCGAGGTAGCCGTCGTAGGCGATCGGCTGGTCGTACTGGCTGATCTGGTAGTTCTTCGGCTGATCCGGATAGAAGTAGTTCTTCCGGGCGAAGATCGACGACGGCCGGATCGAGCAGTTCAATGCGAGACCGATACGGATCGCGGACTTCACGGCCTCGTCGTTGACCACCGGCAACGCACCGGGCATCCCGAGACAGGTCGGACACACCTGTGTGTTGGGCTCCGCACCGAACGCAGTGGGGCAACCGCAGAACATCTTCGTCTCGGTGCCCAGCTCGACATGCACCTCCATGCCCATCACCGGCTCGAAACGGTCGACGACGTCGGCATAGTCAAGAAGGTCACTCATGCGCGCAAGTCTATCCATCCGGCCCACGCCCACATGCTCGCCACCTGCCCGGGCACCACCGGTGCGGTGGATCCAAGGGCAGGCCGACAGCACCGTCTCACCCGAAGAACGCCGCAGCGTCCTCGTAACGCTCTCGAGGCACCCGCTTGAGCTGGCTCACCGCATCGCCCAACCGCACCAGGCCGATGTTCTGCCCCTGCAGCGAGACCATCTTGCCCCAATCACCGGAGTGCGCAGCATCGGCGGCGTTGACCCCGAACCGCGTCGCCAACACCCGATCGAAGGCCGTCGGTGTACCGCCGCGCTGCACATGCCCGAGCACGGTGGTGCGGACCTCCTTGCTGATCCGCTTCTCGATCTCGACGCCCAGCTGATGCGCGACACCCGTGAACCGCTCGTGCCCGAACTCGTCCACGCCACCAACCCTCAGCTCCATGGTGCCCTCCGCGGGCTTCGCCCCCTCCGCGATCACGCAGATGAAGCTCGAGTGGCCCCGCTGGAACCGCCGCTTGACCAGCCGGCACAGCTCCTCGACCTCGAACGGCACCTCTGGGATCAGGATCATGTGCGCCCCCGAGGCAAGACCCGAGTTCAAGGCGATCCATCCCGCGTGCCGGCCCATCACCTCCACCAGCATGACGCGCTGATGCGACTCGGCGGTCGAATGCAATCGGTCGATCGCATCGGTAGCGATGGTCAGGGCGGTGTCGAAGCCGAAGGTGACATCCGTGCAGTCGATGTCGTTGTCGATGGTCTTCGGTACACCCACCACCGCCACCCCTTCGTCGGACAGCCACGACGCGGCGGTCAGGGTGCCCTCCCCCCCGATCGGGATCAGCACATCGATGCCGTTGTCGTCCAGGGTCTCCTTGATCT
>JASGFV010000103.1:0-11854 GCA_047605365.1 Gordonia sp. (in: high G+C Gram-positive bacteria) | reverse complement strand
CTTTCTCGCGAATGTCTCGTAGTCAAATTTCTCTAGCCCCACAGACTTTAGCACCTCAATGCAGTCTTTATACCGTGGGACATGCTTAGAGATTTCGTCATCAATCTCATTTAGCAGATAATTCGAGTGCCCAACCCTCGCCGCGTGAATCGATTCGTTGCCAAACCTTCCCGAATCGCTCGGACTCTGCCGATGCTCGTCAAGTATTCCGTTACAGAATTTAATCACATCACGTGGCCTCAAGAACGTACGGTCGCTAATGTGGCGATACTTGGTCTGCCTACTCGGCATGCGGGCACTCTCCTCCTCTCCAAAGACGTCATCCCATGAAATATCACCACTCCCGTTTCCCAACACAGAATTGAATCGAGCTTCCATTAGCTGCTTCAAAGTTAGATCTGCGCCTTCCGACTCCCACGCAATACTCGTAGTGAAGTTTTCTGAAATCTTGTTCTTGTCCTCGAACTGAAGGTCTTGGTAGATGTCGTCTCGCAAGAATACGGCAGGAGTCAGGAACTTCCCAGCGGACCTGGCTGCCACAAACAGGTCACGCGCGGCAATCAGGAGACCTTTGAGCCGCTGCGAGTACTTCGCGTCATTGGGATCGAATCCCAGGTCCAGCTGGTCGAAGCAAACAAAATATTTAAGACTAGGATTCAGGCAATCTATAACACACTGCTGAATCGCGCGATTGACTCCCTGGATATGCACGGGAAGGTCCCGCATCTCAATCTTCTCAGCCTTAAGGCTAACGAATTTAAGGCCCAACTCTCCACTAATCTTAATCTTTCGATCCGGCGTAAATAGCGTCGACATGTCAGGGTCTCGATCCCCATATGTATCGACAACAAGGGACTCAAGAACACTAAGGGACGCCAGAGAAGAATCCGCGCAAGGCTGTGAACTGTCGCGGTTCAAAAGGATTTTGGCGACACTGATTAGGATCAGATACTTCCATGAATGGATGTATCGACGCTCTTCCGGCACACCCACTTCCTCCTGGAGCTCGTGATGATGCCACGGATAATCGTCAAAACTATACCCGTCCGCCAGCCAATCAAAGTCCGTCGAGTCTTGGAATCGCTTGTAAATTGCCGTTTTCCCCGAGCCCTTCCGGCCAAGGACGAGAAATGACCTACCGTCCACTACCGAAACGTACGAGGGATGATCCTCGAAGCATTCACCAAGTAGCAGGTCGGCGTCAGCGTCAATCCCCCGAACGAGTGGACATCAGACAACTCTCTCATAGTTCCCCTCAGTATGAGAACTCAATTTGCATCGTCGCCAGGAACTCATGCGGTGCCTAGAAATAGCATCGACGAATTTCGCCAACGGATCACCCTGCACGAGAAACGAACACGCCCAGAATGCTATCACACCGACAATTCACTCCAGGACGGATCGCTTTGCACAGCATTCCCGCCTTCCAGGTGGCCGATGGATGCGCGCCGCCCAACTCCTGATTCTCTCCCACCTAGCGACATCCGCACATGGTCTGCTCGTAGACGACCGACCGTCCAGGAGGAAGATTCGACAATCAGTCTCAGCGAACGCTCTTGATTACACGTTCCGCTTCACTCACAGAGATCCTCCCATCAAATAGGAGCGGGAGGAGTTCGTCCCTCGTGCGGGCCAGCATCTGATTTTCAGCCACTGCCGCCCAGCAGCGGTGCGCCACGGCGTCAGCAACGGCTACGAAACGGGCGACTTCCGGAGTGTTGGGATCAGGGGCCGGGCAAGCTGCGATATCAATCCACTTTGCTCTAGGCATACGCGTGCCGTTCGAGTGCTGTACAGCGGCAGCTACGACAGCGTCCGACGAGCATACCGCGCCAACCAGGAGCGACAGCTCGGAACGAACGGGCCGTATCACCAGCATGTCAGTGGAGCAAACCCCCTCCTCCGGAGCGACGACCACCTTGTGGAAGTAGGGCCGCAACTTGCCGAACAGGGTGTCGCCGCGGCGAAATCGGCTCTTCGTTGAGGTCACGGCGTCACCGGTCCCCGATCTGCCGACCCACATCAATCGCCTATCCAGGTGCTCTAACCCAAGAAACGTAGTTTCGCGATCAACCGTATGTGCTTCGACCTTGCTCTTATGCTCCGCTGAGATTGATCCGACCGTCCATTCGCTGGAGAGTTCAAGTTGATTGAACTCTGCGCGGAGGAGATCGTCTGATAGTCGAAGAATCGACTGGTTCGCAGCGATCTTGTCGTCGAACGCCAGGAGAATTTCTCCGATCTCCTCTTGCCGCCCCTCTCCGATGTCCGGGATCAAAACACTCGAAAGTGCCGCCTGCGACAGCTTTGGCTGGGTCGATCCCGTCAGATACGCAGAAATATTCGCCCCCTCGAGAGCGCAAGCGAAGAACTTCAAGCGCGGCCTAGAGGCTCCACCAAGGATATGGACGTGATTATTCGCCCAAAACCTCCCCTCTTGGACCCAAGCGATCGGAGTCTTTCTGCTACGAAGATTCTCTCCGTCCTCGGATACACAAAGATACGTACCCGAATGAGTACTCCCGGAGACGTAGTCGACGACACCAGAGGCCCCTAGATAAGGAACATTCCCAGCTTCCCGATCAGAAGACTTTATCGGCCGTCGGGCTGAGTCGTAATTGGCCAACTGATCACCGAGTCGAACCATCGGAAAGGACGTCATGACAGCCGGCCCAGCTGCTCACGCAGGATAGCGTCCAGCCGCGCCGACTCGTCGAGCGCCGCTGTCAGATCAGTCGTCAGTCGAGCGACTTTCTCGTTAATCGGTTCCGCGTCCTCGACAACCGGGGACGCGCCGACATATCTGCCCGGGGTCATCGCGTAGGCAGCGTCTCGGATGTCATCGAGCGAAGCGCTCTTGCAGAAGCCGGGGATATCGTCGTACTCCCCGACGCCCGACGCGCGTCCACGCCATGTGCGGAAGGTGTTCGCGATCAACTCGATATCGTCGTCGGACAGGTTCCGTTCCACACGGTCCACCATGTGTCCGAGCTCCCGTGCATCGATGAACAACACTTCGCGACTGCGGTCAGTCGCTCCCCACTTGCCCGCGGCCTTGGTCCGCGCGAAGAACCACACGCAGACCGGGATCTGGGTGCCGCGGAACAGCTGGCCCGGCAGTGCGACAACACAGCTCACGATGTCGGCTTCCAGCATGTTCTTGCGGATCTCGCCCTCGCCGCCGGTGCCCGACGTCATGGTTCCGTTGGCCATCACGACGCCGGCCTGGCCGCCCGGCGCGAGCTTGGACCAGATGTGCTGCATCCAGGCGTAGTTCGCGTTGCGCACCGGCGGAACACCGAAGCGCCAGCGGTCGTCGTCCTCGCGGCGAGCCCAGTCCTTGATGTTGAACGGCGGATTCGCGAGGACGTAGTCCATCTGCACGCCGGGGTGAATGTCCCGCGCAAAGGTGTCCTGCCAGCGTGAACCGAGCCCCTGGGTGTCGATTCCGTGGATCGCCAGGTTCATCTTGGCCATCTTCCAGGTGCGCTCGTTGAGCTCCTGCCCGAACACCGAGACGCGCGTCGGATCCTCGTCGTGACGTTCCAGGAACTTCTCAGTCTGGACGAACATGCCGCCCGAGCCGCAGCACGGGTCGTACACCCGTCCTTCGTGCGGTTCCAGGATCTCCACCAGCACCCGCACCACCGACGGCGGCGTGTAGAACTCTCCGCCACGCTTGCCTTCGGCCTTCGCGAACTTGTCGAGAAAGTACTCGTAGACCTCGCCGAGCAGATCGCGCGCCTTGGTGGCGCCCTCACCGGCGAACTGCACCGAATTCATCAGGTCCACCAGCTCACCGAGTCGGCGCTGGTCCACGTTGTCGCGTCCGTAGATGGTCGGCAGGGTGCCGGCCAACGACTCGTTCTCCGTCGCCAGCAGGCGCATCGCGTCGTCGATCAGCTTGCCGACGCTCTGCGCGTCGTCGGTGCCCGAGGCCGCAATCCCCTTGGCATTGGCGGCGATGTAGGTCCAGCGGGCCGGCTGAGCAACCCAGAACACGCCGTCGGCCCGGTACTCGTCAGGATCCTCCAACGACTCCGCGATGTACTCGGGCGTCTCTCCCGAGAGCTCGTCGCTCAACGTCTCCCGGCGCTCCTCGAAGGCGTCCGAGACGTACTTCAAGAAGACCAGACCGAGCACCACGTCTTTGTACTGCGAGGCATCCATGGACCCGCGCAGCTTGTCGGCCGCCTTCCACAGCGTGTCCTTCAACTCCTGCGGAGTCGACGGGATCGCTCTGCCGGACACTGCTTTCGCCACTAGGCGTTCTCCTTCGTGTGCGCGGGACCGGTCGCCCCGCGGGTGAATTGTGCCGTGAGCACGTCTGCCGAGAGGCCACGCGCCACTGCATGTTCGAGTTCTTTCAAGGCTGCGAATTCGGCCCGAATCGCATCACGCCGTTCGTCGATCCTGCGCTGCAGAATCTCCGCCGGTTCCATCTGCTCCACAGGTACCGTGCGCAAGACCCACGCATCGGTGTTCGCCGATCGTTGCGCCGCGATGTCCGCGGCGACGACATGCGGCAACAGTCGTCGACCGTCCAGGTCGACGTCAGACCGGCACCGCGCCACTCTGGCCGGGGCGATCACCAGGTGGCCACCGTCCCGATCCACCTGCGCGACAGGCGGGCTCGTCGGCAGGTAGACGACGTCACCGGGCTCAGTGAACCGAGATCTGGGCGCCACGGACTCCAGCTCCAGACGGTCCACAGCCCTGTCACCGATCGCGATGTATCCACGCAGTTCTTCCCGTCCGATCACTGCCACACGTCCTGGACCTGCCGGGCCTATCGAATCCTCGGGAATCCTCGCTCCGGGGATCAACCGGGCCGCGCGCCCGTGCCCCACGGTCGCCGCCGACCATGAGACGGCGCCGGATGTCGACCGGTCTGCCGAGCCCGCCGCGAACGCGAACCCCTGCAACAGATCTACCGACGACACACGCCCCGCGGCCTCCCAGATCCGGGCCAGCTCTTCGCCGCCCGTTCCCTCTTCGGGCAGCGGCCGCTCCGCTGCCGTTCTCAGACGATGCTGCGGCACCACAACCCGCGACGCTCGCACAGTCCCTCGTAGAAAGCTGTGCACGTCTCGCGCGCGATCGCCTGCAGCACATGCAGCGACGTCCGCTGCCAAGGCCTGGATCTCCGCGGTGTCTCCCGAATGCGCGGAATGGTCTGCGAGCACGGTCACCGCGCGACTCTCGTCCACCGACGGGGCGAGCACCCAGATCGCCAACTGCCGTCGGCCCGCGACCCTGGTCAGTCCCTTCGGCAGCCGGGCGACAAACCGCAACGGCGCGAAATAGCCCTCGTCGCCGAGCAGTTGCGCTCGTCGACTCTCGGCCTCGCCGGTCAGGTCATCGACCAGCAGGGCTGCCGGGCCGATCACCATCGCGGCCCCTCCGGGACCGAGCGAGACGGTGAAGTCGTCGATCCAGTCGAAGAATGCGACGGCGTCCGAATCGGCGGCCGACGCCCACTGGGCGAGCACTGTCGCCTCACGCATCTCGGGTCCAGTGATGTCGGCTTGACGAACCCCCGCACCTCCGGCCAGCATCATGCGCCACAAGGCACGTTGCCACGGCCGCTCGCACGTGGGCGCCGGGCATCCGAAATCGCGGATCTCGTACTCGTCGAGGATCGCGAAAGCGCCTCGCGTCAAGGAAAGTCCACCCGGTCCGGTCGGCACCACGAGCCCGCGCGAATGCCGCACCAACTCGGCGGCGACGGCGTTCACGATCAAGTCCCCCTCGGCGGTCAGAAGTTCCGCCGTAGCCGCGGCATCCGCGGCGCAGCCCAGATCGACGAGACGATCCAGCACTCGAACAGGTCCGTACGCGGCTTCAGCGAGCCGATCCACCAACTCGACGACCTTCATGTCGGCGATCGCACCCGAGACGGCGTCGAGCGGAACCAGCGAGTCCTCCCCGACCCCGATCGCGATGTCGAAGGCATTCTCCTCGTCGAGGTCGGCGGCGCGGCCACCGGCCCGCGCGGCCAGGAAGAGCAACAGCGACGCCGTGTCCAGCGATTCCGCGGCGTCCCTCACCAGGTCGGTGTGCAGCGGGATGTCGTCGGGTGCTTCGGGATTGTTGCCGCGGCCGGTCTCGCGAAGCCACTGGGCGACCTCATCGGCGTCAAACCGCGAATCGTCCGCGGCGACCGGCGACGGGAACGGCACCGGCCCGTCGACGTAGCGGGAACGCCACGTCGATACGACAGGCCGACGGACATGCGCCACATCGGCCACGTCTTGCATCGACAGCAGTGCCCGCATCAGACGTCCTCTCACTCGAATGTGCTCCCCACAGTAGCCGGACCTTCCAGCACTTCTCCCAAACGGTCCGGTAAGCACCCTTATCGACGCGTCTTAAAAATCGTTGTCGCTGAGGGTTCAGAGTGTGATCACACCCCGACGAGAGGACCGCCATGAGCCACCACAGCACATACGACCGAGCGCTCCACCGCCGCAAGACCCTCAAGTGGGACCGAACTTGTCAGAGCGGCAAGGTACGTTTTCGCGACCACAGCGCGGCCGTCCTCGCCCTCCACAGAATCGGCAACGCCCAGAAGACCGCCTCGGAGCACGACCTGAGCACCAGGCGACGAGAAGTCCGCACCTACCGGTGCACCACTTGCCAAGGCTGGCACCTCACGTCCCAGCAGAACTGACCACAAGACCATCGAGCCCCACGAGGAATCCGAAACCATGACCAGTTACCAGCACACCCTCGACGCTCTCGGCGTCTGCATCTCCGCACGGATCCCGGTGATCCTGTGGGGCAACCCCGGCGAAGGAAAGACCTCGATGATCGAGTCTGCGGCAGCCCACGGCGTGCACGTCGAGACCGTGATCCTCAGCCAGTCCGAGCCGTCCGACCTCGCCGGACTTCCGGTGGTCTCGCCGAGCGGCGACGTGGTGCTCGCCCCGCCCGCCTGGGCTCGCCGGCTCGTCGACCACGACGGCCCCGCGATCTGCTTCTTCGATGAGTTCTCCACTGCGCCGCCGTCTCTCCAGGCGGCTGCCCTGCGGGTGCTGACCCACGGCGAGGTCGGTGCGCTGAAGCTGCCCGAGACCGTCACGTTCGTCGCCGCCGCGAACCCGGTCGAGGTCTCCGCCGCCGGCTGGGATCTCGCGGCGCCCACCGCGTCGCGCTTCGTCCACCTCGACTTCGCCATGACGGCCGAAGTCTTCACCCTCGGCTCGGTCACCGGCCAGTGGCCGTCGCTGCCCGCCCCGGCCGTCCCCGAATCCTTCGCCGACGACACTGCCCGGGAGATGGCACAGATCGCCGGCTTCCTGCGCGCTCGACCGAATCAGCTCAGCGTGATCCCGAAGGACCATGCAACCCGCTCCAGGGCCTTCCCGACCCCTCGCACCTGGCAGTTCGCCGGAACGCTCATGGCGCTGGCGGCCGTGCACGACCTCCCGGACGAGGTCGTCTCACTGCTCGTCTCCGGGGCCATCGGCGACGCCACCGCCCACGAGTACCTCTCGTGGCGACAGCACCTCGACCTCCCCGACCCCGCCCGACTGCTCAGCGGCGAGGAGAGCATCGAGTTCAGCGAATTGCGCGCGGACCGAGTGTTCGTCGTGCTCCAGGGGCTGCTCGCCGCCCTCGGCGACGACGCCGACCCCGAGCGCTGGGCGAGCGCGGTCAGCCTGTGCTGCCAGGCCGCCGATCAGGTGGGGCCGGACCCCGCCATCCCCGCCGTCCGCGCGCTCGTCGCCCCGGACCGGCGGCCGGCCGGCGCAGCCGTGCCCGCAGCCATCAAGGTGTTCGGGCCTGCACTGACCAGCGCGGGGCTGCTGTGAGCGCCGCGGCCAGCGCCAAGCTCACCGCCGCCCGGCTCTGGCTCATCAGCAGGGCGCCTGTTTCGCGCAGCGGCGACCCAGACGCACCTCGGGGCCAGAGCTACCTGGCCCAGGCAGTGTTCGCACTGCGCGAGGTCAGCTCGGACAGGGTCGCGCGCATGACCGTCGACGAAGGATGGCGGCTCTACGTCAACCCGGAGTGGCTCGCTTGCGTGGAGGTGCCCGAGGTGGGGCGCGAACTCTGCCATCTGGTGTGGCATCTGCTCGACCAGCACGCCGACCGGGCCCGCGCCGCGGGAGTGCACACCGACTCGGCCGCGCTGTGGCGCGCCGCGACCGACCACGCGATCAACCAGTTCATCTCCTCGGCAGGGCTCACTCCCCCGTCGTTCGGACGACCCCAACGCCCACGGCGCAGCGCGACGACCGCCGAACAGTCCTACACGCTTGCTGTAGCTGACGCCGCGCCGTCCGATTCCCACACCGAGCGAGCGACCGACGGCGACGAGAACCCATTGGACGTCTGCGGCAGCGGAGCCGACGGGATTCCCCGTCAACACGAGCTCAACGACGCCCACGACCTGCCCGCCGTCACTCGCCTCGAGAGTGACGCGATTCGCCGGGCCGTGGCCTACTCCGCACTCGACGCCGACGGAAACGGCCGGCCCGGCACCGGAATCGGCACTGAAGCCGGGCACGCGCGGAGGTGGGCGCTGGCAGTCGTCGAACCGCGGGTGCCGTGGCAACAAGTGCTCGCCGGGGCGGTGCGGCGAGCTGTGGCGACGACCAGTGGCCGCGGCGACTACACCTACCAGCGTCCGTCGCGCCGCACCGCGAACATCCCCCGGATCGTCCTGCCCAGTCAGCACCGGGCGGTTC
Organism: Gordonia sp. (in: high G+C Gram-positive bacteria); assembly: GCA_047605365.1. Taxonomy (GTDB): domain Bacteria; phylum Actinomycetota; class Actinomycetes; order Mycobacteriales; family Mycobacteriaceae; genus Gordonia. The sequence goes on along the minus strand of JASGFV010000103.1, from coordinate 3,158 downwards.
CGGAGCTGGCGGTCGTGATCGACACCTCCGGCAGTATGAGCTCGGACCTACTCGCCCAGGCGGTGACCGAACTCGACGCAATCATCGCCGCACTGAACATCGGCGATCGCGGCCTGACCGCCATCAGTGTCGACACCGCCGCGACGTCGATGCGCGTTCGACGCGCCGCCGATGTGGACCTGGTCGGCGGAGGCGGCACTGACATGTCGATCGGCCTGGCGGTGGCCGCGGAACTTCGCCCACGCCCAGAGCTGACCGTCGTGTTCACCGACGGCTACACCCCGTGGCCGAACGCCGCGATCCCCGGCATGACGGTGATCGCCGCCCTTGTCGGGGCGGGGCCGGCCGCCGATCTGCCACACACCCCGAGCTGGATGGTCCGCGTCGAGTGCGTCCGGGAGCGTTCCTGATGGCGGTCGAGACCTTCAGCCCGGCGAGGCCGGTGACATTCGAGATACCGTGCCGCACCGGGTTCGACGACGACTCCGCGACGAGGCATGAGATCACTGTCAATCCCGACTGGTCGTTCGAGACCCCGCACGACTTTCTGGTGGAATCAGTGGCCGCCGCGTTGGGCGCCCGCTGCTCGTGCCTTGACCTCGCCGCCGTGATCAAGGCGGTTCGGCTCCACTCCGCTCTGAATCTGCGCCGAACGTGGTACCCCCTCATCCAGCTCACTGCGTGCGAGTGGAGGTCACGCGGCAGCAGCAGATCCTGGCCGAGCGTGCTTCTGGCGGCCGCCCACATCCGCTCGCCGTCGCACGCTGCGGAAGCTCATGCCGTCGAAGCCTGGCAGGTAGAGGCAATCACCCAGCACCTCGACTGGGCGCACTGGCACGATCGACCGCACCCGGACCACATCTTCGACGGCTCTGTGGGCTTGTTCGACGAGTTCTGCTTCTCGGAGTTCGATGGCACCGAGACCCTCTGGGAAGCCGGCATTCGGCCCGAGTATCTGCCGACCGTCTTCGGCAAGGCCGGAGTCGAACGGCTCTCGCCCGCCCAAGCGGTGTCGATCGCTTACCTGCACATAGCACCGAAGCAGCTCCGTGCCGCGATCGCGACCACCGGCGACGTCGACGAGGCGCTGACGAAGCTGCTCGCCAATCCGCACTACTGCCGCTGACATTCACGCCCCACCGCTCGACAGGAGAACACCTATGCCAGGCACCGCACTCGTCCCCGCGCTAGCGTACTTCGTGATCGACGCCCTCGCCGACGCCTTGCAGCCGTCTCCGCCGCAGCCGTCGCATCGCCACGGAACATCGGTCCCCGGCTGCACGCAGTTCCCTGCAGAATGGACCGACGACGTCGTCGCCGCACGCACCGCCGAGGCGGTCGACACCCCCGGCCATTGGTGGCAGCTCTCGAATCGGCGCTTCTCGTACACTCGCCAACCCGATGGCGTCTGGCTGATGGTGCTGGAACACGTCGTCGACGACTCGGACGTCTCCGACGACCACGACCGGTCCACGCGAGTCGTCATCGCGCAGTTTCCATGGCGCTACGGTTGCGACGACGTGACCTACATCAAGCCCGTCCAGGCGCGAATCTACAACGACACTTACCGTGCACTCTGGCAGTCGTTCGACCAACTGCACAACGCGGAGGCCGAATCCTTCCGAACTGCCGCCGAATATCTATGGACGTGCGGGCACACCGCTGAAGCCCTGCTCTGGCTTTTCGAGATGTCGTCGGCGTACTCGATCGGACTCAGCGAAGACCTGTATGCCACCTTGTACGCGATGGCCTTCGACCAAGTATTCGTCGAGTGTCCCGACTTCGACGCCGAGCGACTCATCGCGCAACGCTGGTGGACGGACCATCGCCAGTCGTGGGGCTGGACGTCGCGCGCGCGTGGCCGAACGGAGACCGCCTCGGTCCCGTCCAGTCGCCTTCCGGCGTGCGGTGTGCTCGTCGAGGGCACTGAGCGCTGGTTGCGACTCGTCCTGCCGTCGATCCATTCCGCGACTACGTCCGTGGCGCACACCGGCGAGAGTCGACAGGACTGCGAAATACGAGTCTGCATACCGGGCGGCAGCGCAACGCTGACGATCCAACGTCACGAAGTGTGTCACCCGGTGGTCCTCGACCAGGAGATCCCCAGCCAATACGTCTGCGTTCTGACGCTAGCCACCCCCACTGACCCCCGCGACGCCCTCGCGGCGCACGTTCTGGCCATCGCCTCCTCGGTCGCGCTCAGCAAGGTCGACGTCGAAGGCTTCATCCACGTCAACGCTGACTTCGACGAGTCTGTCGACACCGACGACCTGATACGACGCGAACTAAGCCTGACCGACGTGCGTCGGCTCCGACCGGTCGACACACAGGCAACGCTCGTCGACGAACCTGACCAGACTAGAAGTCCCAGTCCTCGTCTTCGGTGTTGACGGCCTTGCCGATCACGTACGAGCTGCCCGAGCCCGAGAAGAAGTCGTGGTTCTCGTCGGCGTTCGGCGACAGGGCCGACAGGATCGCCGGGTTCACGTCGGTCTCGTCCTTCGGGAACATCGCCTCGTAGCCGAGGTTCATCAGCGCCTTGTTGGCGTTGTAGCGCAGGAACTTCTTGACGTCCTCGCTGAGCCCGACCTCGTCGTAGAGGCCCTCGGTGTAGTCGGTCTCGTTGTCGTACAGCTCGAAGAGCAGCTCGAAGGTGTAGTCCTTCAGCTCCTGCCGGCGCTCCGGGGTCTGCACCTCGAGACCGCGCTGGTACTTGTAGCCGATGTAGTAGCCGTGGACGGCCTCGTCGCGGATGATCAGGCGGATCAGGTCGGCGGTGTTGGTGAGCTTGGCGCGGCTCGACCAGTACATCGGCAGGTAGAAGCCCGAGTAGAAGAGGAACGACTCGAGCAGGGTCGAGGCTACCTTGCGCTTGAGCGGGTCCTCGCCCCGGTAGTAGTCCATGACGATGCGCGCCTTGCGCTGCAGGAATTCGTTCTCCTCCGACCAGCGGAAGGCTTCGTCGATCTCCTTGGTGGAGCAGAGCGTGGAGAAGATCGAGCTGTAGCTCTTGGCGTGCACCGACTCCATGAACGCGATGTTGGTGAGCACCGCCTCTTCGTGCGGGGTGGTCGCATCCGGGATCAGCGAGACGGCGCCGACGGTGCCCTGGATGGTGTCGAGCAGCGTCAGGCCGGTGAACACCCGCATGGTGAGCT
>JASGFV010000102.1:0-11951 GCA_047605365.1 Gordonia sp. (in: high G+C Gram-positive bacteria) | reverse complement strand
GCCCGCGCGGCGACTCCTCGCCCGGCCCGATCCCCGAACCGGCGCGCCGGGCGGGCCGTCGCTGGTCTTGCGGCTGCACGAGCCCGACGACGACCCGCAGGCCGATCCGGTGCCGCCCACCGAGGTGCGCTGGCGGCTGCAGGTGTGCACGCGCACCGACGACGGGCACGTCGAGCCGGTGGTGCCGCATCGCGCCGATCCGCACGCGCTCGACGCCCTGACCAGCGAGTTGGCCGTCGCCGTCGAGTCCTTCGGGGAGCTGATGCGGGCCGACACCGATCCGCACAACCTCGACTTCCTGCTCACCACCGACGCCGTCGCCGACTTCTTCACCGAGGGCGCGCAGGCGATCGTCGAGGCCGGCATCACCGTCCTGCTGCCCCGCACCGTCGCCGAGGTGACGCCTGCACTGGCCGTGCGCGGCGAACAGACGCCCGGCGCCGGGGTGCGCCCGGGGCTGGTCGGGCTGGACGAGATCTCGGACTTCGAGTGGCGGCTGGCACTGGGCGACGGCCCGGACTCGACCGTGCTCAGCCAGGACGACCTCGACACGCTCGCCGCCCAGCACGGCGACCTGGTCCGGGTTCGCGGCCGATGGGTGCGGGCGCAGAACGCGGCACTGTCGCGCGCGGCGGCCTTCGTCGCCGCCCAGCGTTCGCTGGCCTCGGGCGTCGATCGGCCGGACATGGCCGAGCTGTTCTCGCTGATCGCCGACCCGGCCGACCGTCTCCCGCTGCCGGTCGCGCGGGTGTCCGGCCTCGGCTGGCTCGACGACGTCGCCGCCGGCGGCACGTTCCGGCCCGCTCCCCTGGATCCGCCCGCCGGCCTGCGCGCCACGCTGCGCCCGTATCAGCAGCGCGGGCTCGAATGGCTGGCCACCCTCGGATCGATCGGGGCCGGGGGCGTCCTGGCCGACGACATGGGTCTGGGAAAGACGCTGCAGGTCATCGCCTTGGTGCTGACGCTGCGGCGGGCCGGGGGCACGGCGTCGGCAGAACCGGCGCCGCCCGTGCTGGTGGTCTGCCCTATGTCGGTGATCGGCAACTGGGAACGCGAGCTGCAGCGGTTTGCGCCGGACCTGCGGATCGTCGTGCATCACGGCCCGAAGCGCGACGTCGCGCGGCTGGACGACGGCGCCGTCGACGTGGTCCTCACCACGTTCGCCACGCTGTCCCGCGATCGCGTCGCGATGAGCGATCGGCGCTGGGACCTGCTGGTGGTCGACGAGGCCCAGCATGTCAAGAACGTGCAGACCGCAGCGGCGAAAGCCCTTCGGGCCCTTGATGTTCGACGCCGTGTCGCGCTCACTGGCACCCCCGTCGAGAACCGCCTGGAGGATCTGCGCGCGGTGATCGACCTGGTGAATCCCGGGATGCTGGGCACGGCGTCGTCGTTCCGGGCGCGGTTCGCCGAGCCCATCGAACGCGACAAGGATCCCGACGCGCTGCGCCGACTCACGGCGCTGACCCGGCCGTTCATCCTGCGACGGGTGAAGACCGATCCGAACGTGGTCTCCGACCTTCCAGAGAAGAACGAGATGACGGTGCGGGCCAACCTTTCAGCCGAGCAGGCGGGTCTGTACCAGGCGATTCTCAACGAGCTCAACACGTCGCTGTCCGATCGGAGCGACGGCGGCCATCGTCGCCAGAGCGTGCTCGCAGCACTGACGCGCCTCAAGCAGGTGTGCAATCATCCTGCGCACTATCTGGCCGACGGGTCGCCGATGCTGCGGCGCGGCAAGCACCGGTCCGGCAAGGTCGAGCTGCTCGCCGACATCGCGACCACGCTGGTGGCCGAGGGCGACCGCGCGCTGGTCTTCACCCAGTTCGCCGAGTTCGCGCGGCTGATGAGCGAGTGGCTGTCGCCGGTGCTGGGCGCCGAGATCCCGGTGCTGCACGGCGGACTCACGCGTCCCGCGCGCGACGCGATGGTCGAGTCGTTCACCGGCGACGACGGCCCGCCCCTGCTGATCGCGACGCTCAAGGCCGGCGGCACCGGACTCAACCTGGTCGCCGCCAACCACGTGATCCACGCCGACCGCTGGTGGAACCCGGCCGTCGAGGAACAGGCCACCGATCGCGCCTACCGGATCGGCCAGACCCGCAACGTGCAGGTGCGCAAGTTCGTCTGCGTCGGCACGCTGGAGGAACGGATCGACGAGATGATCGTCGCCAAGCGCGAACTGTCGTCGCTGACGGTGAGCACCGGAGAGAGCTGGCTCGGCGACCTCGGGAACGACGAGTTGATGGACCTGCTCGCGCTGCGCGACGAGGCGGTCAGCGAATGAGCGCGCGACGCGGGCGCACACCTGTCCGCGGGTACGGCATCACCCCCTGGTCGAGGGCGTTCGTCGCGGTCTTCGAGGCCGGCTCGGACCACCGCCACGTCACCGGCGCTCGACGCTACTTCCGCGAGCGGCACATCGCCCGCCTGGACATCGCGTCCGGCCAGGTCACCGCCTCGGTGCGCGGCAGTCAGCTCGACCCCTTCGAGGTGGCGCTGGCCCCGCGGACCGTCGACCCGTCGACCGTCGTCGGCCTGCTCCGCTCGTCCGGTCGCATCGACGCCCTGCTGGAACTCGCCCGCGGCGGTCAGCCCGACGCCCTCGGCGAACTGATCGCCCCGACCGAACCGGCCGACATCGCCTCGGCGTGCACCTGCCCCGACGAGGCGCCCCGCTGCATCCACGTGCTAACCGTCGCCTTCGAGGTGGGCGCCCGGATCGACAAGCAGCCCACGACGCTCCTGTCGGTGATGGGCACGAGCCTGCCCGAGTTGTTGTCGCTGGCCGAGCAGCGCGCCGGTTCGCCCCCTGAGCTTGCGGCGTCCCCTGAGCCTGTCGAAGGGTCCGGCGGAGCCCTCGCCAATGGGTCCTTCTACGGCGACGACGCTCCCCTCCCCGCCCCGCCGGCGGCCCCGCCCGTCGACGCCCTCGCCGAACTCGACCTGGCAGGCCTCCGCTCGGCCCTGCGCGCCTCCGGCGTGCCCTCGAGCGCAGTCGCCGAGGCGATCGACGACCTCACCGACCTGTACGCGGTGCTCAAGCGCCCCCGCTAGGAGGGCTCGCGGACTTTACACAATTTCTGACGGCCCGGCGTCGATGCGCGATCGCGCATACGCTGAAGAGCATGAAGACGTACGCCTGCGCGAACTGTGGAAACCGTCTCTACGCCGAGAACTCCGTCTGCGTCCAGTGCGGGGTGGCGCTGGGCTATTCGCGGGCCGACGATGCGATCTATCCGGTCGACGAGCGCGGTGTCTACGTCGACGGCCAGGGATTCCTGTGGCACGTGTGCCGTAATCTCGGCCTGTCCGGGTGCACCTGGCTGAGCACCGTCGAGGGCGGCCAGTGCTCGGCGTGCGACCTCACCCGTACGCGCCCCGCCGACGACGACGAGACCGGCCTGGCACAGCTGCCCGACGCCGAACGCGCGAAGCGCGCACTCGTCGTCGAACTCGATCGGCTCGGTTTCGAGGTGGTCAGCCGCCTGGAGGATCCAGAGCGCGGCCTGTGCTTCGACATGCTGTCGAGCGTCGACGAGAACGTGGTGATCGGGCACGCAGACGGTGTCATCACCATCGACCTGGCCGAGGCCGACGACGCGCACCGGGAGAAGGTCCGCGATCAGCTCGACGAGCCGTACCGGTCGATGCTCGGTCACCTGCGCCACGAGTCGGGCCACTACTTCCAGTGGCGGCTGGTCGACGCCGAACCGCTGCTGTCGGAGTGCCGGTCGCTGTTCGGCGACGAGACCGTCTCCTACCAGGACGCCATCGACCGCCACTACGAGCAGGGTGCGCCCGACCACTGGCAGGAGTCGTTCATCTCGACGTACGCGACGATGCACCCGTTCGAGGACTTCGCCGAGACCTGGGCGCACTATCTGCACATCTCCGACACCGTCGATTCGGCGGTGGAGACCGGGCTGATCAGCGTCGACACGTCGTCGATCGACAAGTTCTCCGAAGTCGTCGTCGACGTGTGGACGCCGCTCTCGCTGAGCCTGAATCTGATCAACCGCTCCATGGGCCAGGGCGACCTGTACCCGTTCGTCATCCCGGATCCGGTCCTGGACAAGCTCGACTTCGTCGCGCGCCTGCGGCCGAGCCCGGAGATCCTGATCGACGACGAGCCCGACCGACTGCCGGCGCCGATCATCGACTGAACAGACCAGCCCGCCGGCTCGCTCCGCGATCACCGGCCCGGTGCCTGTCAGCGGCCGCGGAGCCATAGGGCAAGCTTGTCCGCATGACGGTGATGCCGATGTTCCCGCTGCAGTCTGTGCTGCTGCCCGGGGCGCCGTTGACTCTGCACCTGTTCGAGCCTCGCTACCGCGCGTTGCTGCGCGACTGCCTCGACGACGACCATCGGTTCGGCGTCGTGCTGATCGAGCGCGGCAGCGAGGTCGGCGGCGGTGACGTCCGCACCGATGTCGGGACGGTCGCGCAGATCGTCGCGCACCGGAAGGCCCCGGGCCGCGGAGCGCTGATCGGCTGCACCGGTGCCGAGCGCATCCGGGTGACCCGGTGGCTCCCGGACGACCCGTACCCGCTCGCCGACGTGGAACCGTGGCCGGACGAGCCCGTCGACGCGCCCGTGTGGCAGGCCGCGCTGCGTCGTGCCGAGGCCCCGTTGGCCGAGTACTGGAAGATCTACTGCGAGGCCGTCTTCCGCGACACCGCGAGCTATCCGGTCCCGCAGGATCACCGTGACGTCTTCGGGCCCGACGCCGACGTCTCCCCCGCCGACTTCACCTTCGGCAAGGCCGCCGTGCTGCCGATCGGCGCGGCCGACAAGTTCCGGGTGCTGACCGCTGCGGACCCGGTGTCGCGCGTCGACGTCCTGATCCGGGCCCTGTACGAGGCGTTGCCGGCGTTCCGCCTGCGCATGCTCGGCGCCGAAGGGCAGTGGTAGAGCCGTGCCCGCTTCAGCAGAACTGAATCGTCTGCGCCGCTGGCTCGATCGCGCCGACGACGCACTGTCGAACACGACGTGGAACGAAGAACGCAGTCCGGAGCTGCGCCAGGTGATCGACGAGGCGCGTCTGCTCGCGGACGGATCGTCAGAGCTGATCGCCGATCCCGTCGGCAGCGCCGTCGCCGACGCCGAATCGGCTGTAGCCCGCGCCGTGCTGGCCCAGGACGCCTCCGTGGCCGCTCGGCCCGGCGCCGGTTTGCGGACCGTCGCCGCCGAGGCCGGCGACGTCGTCGCCCGTCTGCCGCAGCGAGTGTGGTCCGAAGTGCGGCACATCCTGTTCGGCAAGCCGCACTCGGTGCTGTGGCGACTGGTCATGACGATGGCCATCAGCCTCGGCTGGGTGACCGCATACGAGGTGACCGGCTGGACCAGCTTCGACGGCAAGACCCTGACGCTGTACGTGTTCTCTGCAGTGATCGGCAGCGTCGTGTGCACCAACGCCCTGTGCTTCGACGCCGCGCGGGTGCGTCAGGAGCTGAACGAGCGGATTCCGCTGTGGCGGATCCTGGTGATCAAGAATCTCGCCATGGGCCTGCTGATCGGCGTCGCCGCGACCCCCGTGATCATCTGGCTGGCTGTCCACGGCGAAGTCGGCGTCCCGGTGATGATCGACCAGCTGGCCGCGATGCTGTTCATCTGGTTCGGCGTGGCGAACGTGCTGTCCGTCGTCGCTCCGCTGCGCCGCGAACCGCTGACCCACCGGCTCCACGACGGCACGTGGTTGCCGTACCTCGCGTCGTTCGCGATCTCCTACGGCGTCGGCCTGACCGTCAACGTGATGATCTATTGGCGGCTGTGGGCCCGCCAGGCCGCGTCCGACGAGATCGTCGGCGGCGCCTGGTCGGCGTTCTTCCTGGTCCTGACCAGCTCGATGCTGTCCTGGATGTTGCTGACCGTCGTCGCCGTCGGCCTCGCCCGGAATCCGGTGTTGCGCGGCATCGTCGCGCGCGAGCTGCGCAGCGGCACGTACTGAGCCCTCAGCAACCGCCCGGCCAACGGCCACCTCGCTGGTTGAGCGAACTAAGGCACTGGCACGGGACTTCCCGCGCCAGTGCCTTGATGTGTGGGCTCGGCTCCCGGCGCCGACCTGATCGCCGGTTCAAGCCGCATCGGGTCGCAACCTACGCGGTGCTACTGCGCCGGACATTCGCGTGGTCACTCAGCCACAGGCCGAGCACCATCGCGATCATCCCATCAGGGCGAAGACCAGGCAATACTTGCTGTTCACTACTTTCCTTTCATCTTCATGCGTTCGCGCCTGGCGATGCCGAAGCGAACCGGGGAGCCATCGACTCCATCTGGCTCATCACTTCCGCGATCGCGGCGGGCTGCTGGTCTGGCGGATACCCGTACTTGCGCAGCAGTCGCTTGATCGTGGTGCGAAGCTTGGCCCGGACGTCCTCGCGGACAGTCCAGTCGACGCGGGTGTCCCGTCGCATCGCGGTCACCAGGTCGCGAGCGATGTCGGCCAGCACGTCGTCGCCCATGACGTCGACGGCGGACTCGTTCTGGCTGACGACGTCGAAGAACGCGAGTTCGTCGTCGGACAGGGGCGGAACGAAGAGGTTGCCTCGATCGGCTTCGGCCGCAACTTCCTTCGACAGCTCGAACAGCGCGGCCAGCACCTCGGCGGCAGTCAGCTGCTGGTTGGCGTACCTGGCCATCAACTCGTTGATACGTGCCGAGAACTGCTTGCTGCGCACTTCGTTGCCACCGGTGGCCTTGCGGCCTTCCTCCTGCAGGCTCGCCTTCAGCGCTTCGATCGCCAGGTGCACCTTCGATTCGGATTGCGCGTCGCGCACCCACTCAGGCGTCAGGAATCGAAGGTCGGGCAGCTCGAGGCCGGCTTCCCGATAGATGTCGACGACGCCCTCGCTGTGGGCTGACGTGACGATCAGTTCGCCCAGTTGTCGCATGATGTCGTCGGGGATCGGCTCGCCGCGGCTGATCCGGTCCTGCGCATCATGTTTGGCGAGCCACGTGCGCACCTCCTCGTAGAAGCGCACGCGGAGACGGACGAGTTCGAGGTCGACGTCTCCCTCCCCGCCTGCCGCCAGCGCCCACGCGCGAGCGAGCTTCGCCGTACGATCCCGAAACTGGTCCGCCATGGGGCGCGCTTTCGGGTCCTCGGGGTCACTGTTGCCCGGCGTCAGCGGTGACAACAAGGCACTGGTGACCTGAGCCGCGGCCGTCTTGTACCCACTGGCGCGGGCGGTGTCCTCCCACCCGGTGCCGACCAGTGCATCGAGTTCTGCGACCAGGCCGAGGACGATCGTCACCGCTTCCTGAATGTCCCGGCCGACCAGACCGTTGCCCGAGGCGTCGGCGTCGCGCGTGAACTCCTGGAGCGCCTTGGTCAGATTCTCGGCCAGGGGCGAGTAGGCGACCAGCAGACCGTCTTGCTTGCCCCGATACGTTCGGTTCACTCGGGCCAGTGTCTGCATCAGCAACGCGCCCTTCAGCGGACGGTCGACGTAGAGCGTGTGCAGAGCCGGCGCATCGAATCCCGTCAGCATCATGTCTTTGACGATGACGATCTCGAGCTCGTCGTCTGGGTCCTTCATGCGCTGCTTCACCGCGGCGATCGCGCTCGGCCGGCGCAGGTGCTTGGTGATGTGCGCCGCGTCGCCGGGCGCGGCCGTGTAGACGACCTTCACGATCCCCTTGTCGTCGGCGTCGTCGTGCCACTCCGGTCGGCGCGCGATCAGTTCCTCGTAGAGCCGTGCCGCGATCGAGCGGGTCGCACAGACGACCATCGCCTTGCCGGGACCACCGATGAACGGGCGCATCAGGTCCCGTCGGGTCTCCCAGTGCTTCACCAGGTCGTCGGCGAGGTGTTCCAGCCGTTGCGGTGCGCCGTAGACGGTGTCAAGGACCGCGACCGTCCGCTTGACCCGCTCGGCGTCGGCGTCGTCGAGCCCAGCCGTCAGTTCCTCTGCGGCGTCATCGATGTCGTCGTCCTTGAGGTCCTTGACCCGCGCCAGCGTGATCAGTCGCGGCTCGAACGAGACCGGAACGGTCGCGCCGTCGGCGACGGCTCGGTGCAGGTCGTACACGTCGATGTCGTCGCCGAACACCCGGCGGGTGTCGCGCTCGGCCTCGGCGATCGGCGTGCCGGTGAATGCGATGAGCGAAGCGTGGGGCAACGCGTCGCGCAGATGGCGGGCGTAGCCGTCGATGTCGTCGTAGTGACTGCGGTGGGCTTCGTCGGCCATCACGATGATGTTTCGCCGATCGGACAGCATCGGATGAGTGGCGCCTGATTCCCGCTCGGACTTGGAGAGGCCGAACTTCTGCAGGGTCGTGAAGTAGATGCCGCCGGTCCGGCGCCGCGTCAGCTCGGCCCGCAGCTCCTCACGACTGCCTACCCGCTGCGGCCGCTCGGGCAGCAGCGCGGACACCTTGAATCCGTCGAAGAGCTGCGTGTCGAGTTCGGTGCGGTCGGTCAGAACCACGACGGTCGGGTTCGCAAGGCGCGGGTGACGCATCACCTTGGCGGTGTACATCTCCATCTCCATCGACTTGCCCGACCCCTGCGTGTGCCAGACCACGCCCGCCCGACCGTCCGAGTCGACGGCCAGCACCGTGCTGGCCACGGCCTTCGTCACGGCGAAGTACTGGTGGGGCTTGGCGATTCGCATGTGGAGGCCGGCGTCGGTCTCGTCGTACGCGGTGAAGTCGCGGAGCAGTTGCCCGAAGCGAGCGACGTTGCAGACCCCGTTGAGGGTGGTGTCGAGCTCGGTTTCGAGGCCGTCTTCCGAAGCGGTCGCGAGGGAGACGATCGCACCGTCGTCGTCGACGTTCCAGGACGCGAAGTGGTTCCACGGGGTGAACGGTGTGCCGTATCGCGCCGTGACACCGTCCGAGGCGATGACGAAGCAGGCGAACCGGAACGCCATCGGGAACTCGAGCAGGTAGGTCTGCAACTGGTTGTAGGCGATCTCGCTGGTGGCGTACTTCGCGCCGGCCTGCTTGAGTTCGACGATGGACACCGGCAGTCCGTTGACGTACAGCACGATGTCGAAACGACGCTCGTGTTCGCGGCTGCGGATCGTCACCTGGTTCACGGCGTGGTACTTGTTCCGGGTCGGATCGCCGGAGATGAATCGCACGGTGGGCGTGACCTCTTCGCCCTCGTGGTCGATGTAGGTGATGCCGCGGTATCCGTGCACCATGATCTCGTGCAGACGGAAGCTCTCGGTGATCGCGTCCTGCGACTTCGGCGCCGTCACCTCGGCGAGCGCCTGCTCCAGGTAGCTCACCGGGACGTCAGGATTGAGGTTCTCCAACGACTGCCGGAGCGTGTCCACCAGGACGATGTCGCTCCAGGACGCTCGTTCGCCGCTACCCGGGGCGACGGCCTTGCCTTCGCGATGAATCCATTCCAGATCAGCGAGCTGATCCAAGGCCGACTGTTCCCAGTCGGCCTCACTCATGACTCCAGCCATTCGGTTCTCCTCCCCTACCACCGGGTTGCCGGCGCTGTCGGTTGGTGTTGAGGGCAATCATGCCGAAGACGCGGTGCCACCACGTCAATCGACTCGCTATCGCCCCTTATCGCTCCGACTGTCGGTCTCCAACTCCATGGCTTCGTAGTCTGATCAGCACTGCACAGACCGACACGCGAGCTTCACTCCCCTGTTCCCGCACAACTGCCACTCCGAAGCAAGGAATCACGATGACTCCGGTCCACCGTCTCGGCGACGCGCGCGCCATCCGCGACGAACTTCGGCCGCGCCTTCGCCACCCCGTGACAATCTCCGTGGCGTGCCGTCCGGCCGTAGTCGACGACGACGGATCGGAGCCGTTGCGGCATCCAGTCACGATCGACGTCGACTGGACGGTGACGACTCCACACGACGCCGAATCTGAGAGGGTCGCCGACGCACTCGGAGGGGTCCACCGATCATGTGATCGCATGCCCGACGCCATCGCCGCACTGCGCACCTCGATCGAACTCAATCTGCGACTGCGCGCTTACCCGTTGAGACGTGCCGGCGCCGGTCGATGGATTTGCCCTGGCGTCAGGTACGACATCGTGTCGCCGAGCGTCTTCGCTGCGGCCGCACACGTCCGTTCTCCGGAACACGTCTTTCGACGCTTCCCGTCTGTTCCCACTGATCTGATATTCGAGCTCGTTGAGGGACTCCGCTGGCGGGATCACTTCGAGCATCCGTCTTGGGAACTTCTGACTGCGGCGAGCCCACTCGTCACCGAAAGGGACGGTGTGGAGATTCTGTGGGAGGCTGGCATCTCGCCCGATGCCATAGTGCGTCTCCATGCGATGACCGGCGCCCCCGACAACAGTCCACTCACCGTCGCCGACTACCTGCGCCTCGCCTATGTGGACTCGAAGGAGACGCCATGACGAACAGCTTCCTACTCCCGCCGCTGGTGCGCGCACTGTGCCTCGATCCGGAGTTCCTCGCCCAAATGCGGCCGATGCCTCCAACCCCTTCACATGCGGCGGGCTCTACGGTTCCCGGATGCACGCGGTTCCCGGTCGACTGGCCACCCGATCGGGTCGCGCGATTCGCCGAGCGTGTTGCGCGCGACCCGGAGTCGAATCCCGACTTCGCATACACCACCGGTACCTATGCTCTCCTCGACGACAGCGGCGCCGGATTCGAGATCATCACTTTGGTGCGTGAGACGGCGGACGGACTTCGAGCGGCTGCATGCCTACCACGATCGCTCGACCGGCAGCCCAGTCAGCCGGCGGGCCCGATCTACAACCAGTTCAGACGACAGCTGGCCACCATCCTGCGGTCGGTTGCGGACAGCAGGCAGTACATCTGGGCCGTGGTCGGCGACTGCCTTTTCAACGCCGGCGAGATCGCCGAGTCGCTCAACTGGTTCTACCGGTCCGTGCCGGGATTCAGTGAGTGCCTGCCCGAAGGTGTCCATGCGACGATGTTCGCGCTCGCACTCAATGGGGTGTTCGACGAGATGCCGTACACAGACCTGACCACCGTGGTGGAGCTCACCGATCCGTGGATATATGACTTCCCCGAGACGTGGGGGCTGCGTTCATGGGTGCGCGATCCTCGTCCGGAGATCGATATCGAAGACGCCACAAACATCGAGCTGAGCACTGTCGGAGCCTCTGCTCAGCAATGGTGCAACGCCATCATAGACCTCGGCTGGCCCGAAATGGATCATCCCCCGGGGCATGTCGCCGCGACGTGGGACGAGGAAGCGCGGACTGTCACTGTCCGTATGGGCGCCGGGACCTCCACCGCAGCACTCGGCGTTGAGGGAGAGCAGGGCGCGAGATCCACGATTCTCGTCAGTGCCGGCGCCGGCGCGCCCTCAGATCTCGCAAAGGTCGCACTGTGTTTAAGCATCGACGAACAGCTCCCTGCCGACTCCACCTTCACCCGAGACCGCTACGGATACACCGCCGACGTCAGTATCGACGCTCCTGGCGACGTGCTGGCCGAATGGCTGGTTGTCGACGAGCTCAAGCGACTGACCTGGTCGCAGCGTGGTGACCCAGCACATGCGAATCGAATCGGCTGAGCTCAGTCTTCTCCGGAGGCGAGCACCTCGACGGCATGCACAAGACGCCGAAACGAGCGGCTTCGCGCCGAAGCCAACTCGACGTCGATCAACGACGTGAACGCCGCCTGGTGAATGGTCTCGCGGTACGACTCGGTCATCGCACTGCGCAATCGTTCTTTCGCGCCGCGTCGCGCCTCGGGATCGAGGATCGGCGTGGAATCAGCGACGAGGCGATGTGCGCCGACCGTATCGATTGAAGCCAAGATCCAGGCCTCGAACTCGGGCGCGGCGATCACCACCTGCGTTGCGGACCCCGCCTCACCAGCCGACCTTGCCAGCTCTCTGGCCAGGTCGACAACACACGAGACATCTTTGTCATCGCCGTCCCGGATGATCAGCACACCGCCACGGTCTCCAACGCGAACCGACTGGAGTCGTACCGCGAGACCATTCACCAGGCGGCGTTCAC
>JASGFV010000101.1:0-12010 GCA_047605365.1 Gordonia sp. (in: high G+C Gram-positive bacteria) | reverse complement strand
GGTGGCGATCCGCGAGGACGAGGACGCCGCCGAGATCATGGGTGTGCCCACTTTCAAGTACAAGCTGTGGGCGTTCATCATCGGCGCCGGCATCGGCGGACTCTCGGGCGCGGTCTACGCCGGTCAGGTGCAGTACGTCGACCCGAAGGCGTTCACCGTCATCAACTCGATGCTGTTCCTGTGCGCGGTGGTGCTCGGCGGACAAGGCAACAAGCTCGGCGTGATCGTCGGCGCGTTCGTCATCGTCTACCTGCCGGCTCGCGTGCAGGGCATTCAGGTGGGCGATCAGTCCCTCGGCGACTACAAGTACCTGTTCTTCGGCCTGGCGCTGGTGGTGCTGATGATCTTCCGCCCGCAGGGCCTGTTCCCGGCCCGGGCGCGATTGATCACTTACGGTCGCAAAGTCTATTCGGCGGTTCGGCGTGTCCCGAACGACGCGGACACGCCGAAGACGCTGCGCAAGGGGGAGGCCCGGGCATGAGCAGACACGGCATGGACGACGAGACGAACTCCGGCGGAGTGAACTTCGAGAAGGTGCGTCCGCCCGTCGAGACGCCCGACCAGCAGATCGCCGAGGCTCTCGCCGATCGGGAGGCGACGGCGGTCCTCGACCCGACCGCTGTCGATCCGGATCTCGCCGACCCGAAGGCGGTCGCCGAGGCGGTGGCGCCGCAGCGCGACATTTCCACGGCCGAGGGCGACACGCTGCTCAGCGTGCATGATCTGACCGTCGAGTTCGGCGGTCTGGCCGCCCTCGACGGCGTCACGTTCGACATCAAGCGCGGTGAGATCCTCGGACTCATCGGTCCCAACGGCGCCGGCAAGACCACCTGCTTCAACGCGATCACCGGCGTCTACACGCCGACCCGCGGCAGCGTGACGTTCGACGGTGCGCCGCTCGGCAAGATCAAGCGGCACCAGATCACCCGGCGCGGCATCGCCCGGACCTTCCAGAACGTCCGGCTGTGGGGTGAGATGACGGCGCTGGAGAACGTCTGCGTCGGCACCGACGCCCGGCACAAGAGCTCGGTGTGGGGCGCGATCTTCCGGCTGCCGCGGCTCTACCGCGAGGAGCGCGACGCCGTCGAACGAGGTATGGCACTCCTCGAGTTCGTCGGCATCGGCGCGCGGGCGGCGGAGAAGGCGTCGAACCTGCCGTACGGCGATCAGCGTCGGCTGGAGATCGCCCGGGCCCTGGCCACCGAGCCCAAGCTGCTGTGCCTCGACGAGCCGGCCGCCGGATTCAATCCGAGCGAGAAGACCGCGCTGATGGCGCTGATCAAGAAGATCCGCGACGACGGGTACACAGTCCTGCTGATCGAGCACGACATGCGCCTGGTGATGGGTGTGACCGACCGGATCGTGGTGCTGGAGTTCGGCCGCAAGATCGCCGACGGTGCGCCGAAGGAAGTCCGAGAGAATCCCGCGGTGATCGCCGCCTACCTGGGAGTGCCCGATGACGAAATCGCTTGACTCGCCCAGCCCGCAGACGGCCTCGGATCCGGTCCTCGAACTGCGCGACGTGTCGATCAGCTACGGGCGGATCGCTGCCCTGCACGGCATCTCGCTGTACGTCGATCGGGGGGAACTGGTGACCCTGCTCGGCGCCAACGGCGCCGGCAAGTCGACCACTATGCGCGGTATCTCCGGTCTGGAACCGCTCACCCGCGGCGGCATCTGGTTCGAGGGCGAGTTCATCGGAGGCATGTCGACGCATGAACGTGTCAAGCGAGGCATCATTCAGGTCCCCGAGGGGCGGCACATCTTTCCGGGCATGACCGTGCTGGAGAACCTCGACATGGGCTGCTACGGCCGCAAGTTCGAGTCGAAGGCGGCGTACAACGACGCGCTCGAGCACGTCTTCGAGCTGTTTCCGCGGCTCGGCGAGCGCAAGAAGCAGTACGGCGGCACGATGTCCGGCGGCGAGCAGCAGATGCTGGCGATCGGCCGTGCGCTGATGGCGCGACCGCGGCTGCTGCTGCTCGACGAGCCGTCGATGGGTCTCGCGCCGATGGTGATCCGGCAGATCTTCCAGATCATCTCCGACATCAACAAGAACGGCACCACGATCCTGCTGGTGGAGCAGAACGCCCAGCAGGCGCTGAGCCGTTCCGATCGCGGCTACATCCTGGAGACGGGGTCGATCACGCTGACCGGCCCCGGAAAGGATCTGCTCGTCGATCCGAAGGTGCGGGAGGCTTACCTGGGCGTCGCCTAGACCGGCGCGATGCGGGCTCGGTCGCACGGTGCCGACTAGCTGTCGGACCCCGTCTCTACACTTGAGCCCGTGAGCCCCGCGCAGACGTCGACCAGTCCGTCCACCCGAAGCAAGCCCGGAGAGAAGCCGACGCTGATGCTCCTCGACGGCCACTCGCTGGCCTATCGGGCGTTCTTCGCCCTGCCCGCGGAGAACTTCAAGACCAACACCGGCCAGACCACCAACGCGGTGTACGGCTTCACGTCGATGCTGATCAATCTGCTGCGCGACGAGGAGCCCACTCACGTCGCGGCGGCGTTCGACGTCTCTCGACAGACGTTCCGCTCGGAGATGTTCCCGGAGTACAAGGCGCAGCGCTCCAAGTCGCCGGACGAGTTCCGCGGGCAGGTGGAGCTGACCAAGGACGTGCTCGACGCGATGGGCATTCCGGTGATGGCGATCGAGGGTACGATGCCGCCGACATCATCGGCACGCTGCGACGCAGGCCGACGCGCAGGGCTACCGGGTGCTGGTGGTGACCGGCGACCGCGACTCGCTTCAGCTGGTCAACGACAACATCACTGTGCTGTACCCCAAGCGCGGAGTGTCGGAGCTGACCAGGTTCACCCCCGAAGAGGTGGAGAAGAAGTACGGCCTGACCCCGGCGCAGTACCCGGACTTCGCGGCGCTGCGCGGCGACCCCAGCGACAACCTCCCCGGCATCCCGGGCGTGGGCGAGAAGACCGCGGCCAAGTGGATCCGCGAGTACGGCTCGTTCGAGGAGCTGGTGAATCGCGCCGACGAGGTGCGCGGCAAGGTCGGCGACTCGTTGCGGGCCAACCTGGCCGGCGTCATCATGAACCGTCGTCTCACCGAGCTGGTCCGGGACATGGATCTGCCTGCCGGCCCCGACGAGCTGGCGTTGCACGGCTGGGACCGCGACCGCATCCACCGCCTGTTCGACGACTTGGAGTTCAAGGTCCTGCGCGATCGGCTGTTCTCGACGCTCACTTCGGTCGAGCCGGAAGCCGAAGCCGGATTCGAGGTCAACGGAACTCGCCTCGGCTCGGGCGAGGTGTCGGCGTGGCTCGTGGCGCACGCGTCAAACGGCCGCAGCGGCCTGGCCGTCACCGGCGTCGGGCGTCCGGTGGGCGGCGACGTGACCGGTCTGGCGATCGCCGCGGCCGACGGCGAGGCGGCCTTCGTCGACCCGGTCGAGTGCACTCCCGAGGACGAGGCCGCGCTGGGCGCATGGCTGGGCGACGCGTCGTCGCCGAAGGCGATTCACGAGGTCAAGTCGGCGATCCACTCGCTGAGCGGACGCGGCTGGACGCTGCGCGGCGTCACTTCTGACACCGCGCTGGCCGCCTACCTGGTGCGGCCGGGACAGCGGACCTTCAACCTCGACGACCTCGCCCTGCGCTACCTGCGCCGCGAACTCAAGGCCGACGACGGCGCGTCCGGCGACGGCCAGCTCTCACTGCTCGACGGCGACGCCGATCAGCAGCAGGCCGCCGACTCGCTGATGCTGTCGGCGCGGGCGGTCGCCGAGCTCGCCGACACCCTCGACACCGAGCTGGAACGCATCGACTCGACGACGCTGCTCACCGACATGGAGCTCCCGCTCGCCTTCGTCCTGGCCGATCTCGAGGCGGCGGGCATCGCCGTCGACGTCGATCACTTCGACACTCTGGAACGCCAGTTCGCCCAGCGGGTCCGCGACGCGGCGGAATCCGCCTACGAGGTGATCGGGGAGCAGGTCAACCTCGGCTCGCCGAAGCAGCTGCAGGTGGTGCTGTTCGACAAGCTCGACATGCCGAAGACCAAGAAGACCAAGACCGGCTACACCACCGATGCGGACGCGCTCGCCTCGCTGTACGAGAAGACCGAGCATCCGTTCCTCAAGTTCCTGCTGGAACACCGCGACGCGACGCGTCTGAAGGTGACCGTCGACGGCCTGCTGAAGTCGGTGGCCGACGACGGCCGCATCCACACGACGTTCAACCAGACCGTCGCGGCGACCGGGCGTCTGAGCTCCACCGAGCCGAATCTGCAGAACATTCCGGTCCGCACCGACGCCGGCCGCGAGATTCGCGGCGGCTTCGTGGTGGGCGCCGGGTACGACTGCCTGATGACGGCCGACTACTCGCAGATCGAGATGCGCATCATGGCGCACCTGTCCGGCGACGAGGGGCTGATCGAAGCCTTCAACACCGGCGAGGATCTGCACAACTTCGTCGGCTCGCGGGCGTTCGGCGTGCCCGTGGACCAGGTCGACGCGCAGATGAGGTCGCGGGTCAAGGCGATGTCGTACGGCCTGGCCTACGGGCTCAGCGCCTACGGTCTGGCCGCGCAGCTCGGGATCAGCCGCGAAGAGGCCAAGGATCAGATGGAGGCCTACTTCGCGCGGTTCGGCGGGGTGCGCGACTATCTGCACGAGGTGGTGGTCGAGGCCCGGCGCAACGAGTACACCGCGACGCTGTTCGGTCGCCGGCGCTATCTGCCGGACCTGAACTCCGACAACTTCCAGCGTCGCCAGGCCGCCGAGCGGATGGCGCTGAACGCGCCGATCCAGGGCACCGCGGCCGACATCATCAAGGTCGCGATGATCAACGTCGCCCGGAGGCTCGCGGATGAGAAGCGCGCCTCCCGGATGCTCCTGCAGGTGCATGACGAACTCGTCTTGGAGGTCGCACACGGCGAACGCGAGGCGATCGAGAATCTGGTCCGTGAGGAGATGGGCGGCGCCATCGAACTCTCTGTGCCGCTGGACGTCTCGGTCGGGTTCGGTCGTTCGTGGGACGACGCCGCGCACTGACTTCTCCGCGGGAAGAAATGTCAGAGGCATTCGTTACGATTGCGTCATGTCAGAGCCCGGAGACCAGGATCTCCACCGCACCCAGGTAGGACAGCCGAACTTCGACACGCCGTCCGGACACTTCTCCGGCGCGTACCCGCCGGCGGGATACCCGTCCGGCGGCTATCCGGTGCCGCCGAAGCGCAACGGCTGGCTGGCTCCGGTCATCGTGGCGCTGGTGTTCGCCCTGATCGGCGTCATCGGGATCTTCGTGTGGCTGGTGGTCCACGAGGAGAGCAAGAGTTCTGACAGTGCGGCGGCGTCGACGACGTCGCCGACCCAGGTCGTCACGGTCACACCGCAGGAGCCCACGGTCACCGAGGCCCCGCCGACGGTCACCCAGACCACGGTGACCGTCACGCCGGAGACGTCGGCGCCCGCACCGTCGAGCGGCGGCTGGTACGCCCAGATCGGCGCGTTCAACGAGTACGACAACGCGGTGAACACCCGCAACGCCAACCCGGGTTCGCAGATCCTGTCGGGGTCAGCGGTCGGCTTGTCGACGAACTACGTGGTGGTGTTCTCGGCGTCGTCGCAGTCGGCGGCCGACGCGATCTGCTCGAACTATCCGTCCGGCGGCTGCTACGTGAAGTCCGGAGGGTGAGCGAGACGATGACTGCGGATTCGATCAGCGTGGCGGTGCTCGCCGGCGACGGCATCGGTCTCGAGGTGGTCCCGGTGGCCGTCGACGTGGCGCGGCGCGCGCTCGCCGGTCACCGGATCGACGTCGTCGTCCGGGATCTTCCGTTCGGGCGGTCGGCGATCGACTCACACGGTGCGTCGGTGCCGGAGTCGACCCTCGACGAGCTGACCGAGCACGACCTCTGGGTGGTCGGCCCGCACGACTCCGCGGGCTACCCGTCGCCCTTTCGCGAGCAGCAGCCGCCCGGCGCCGTCCTTCGCAAGCACTTCGACCTCTATGCGAATCTGCGTCCCGCACAAGCGATTCCGTCGGTACCCGCCGCTTCTCCGGACATCGACCTGCTGATCGTCCGGGAGAACAGCGAGGGGCTGTACGCCGACCGGAACATGGCGGTCGGCAGCGGCGAGTTCATGCCGACGCCCGACGTCGCGCTCTCGGTCGGTCTGGTGACGCGGGCGGCCACCGAACGCATCGCGGTCGCCGCGTTCGACGCCGCGCGAACCCGCCGCAACAAGGTGACGATCGTGCACAAGGCGAACGTCCTGCGGCTCACCACCGGACTGTTTCGCGACGTCTGCCTGGAGGTCGCGCAGCGCTATCCGGACGTGGAGGTGAACCAGCAGCACGTCGACGCGATGGCCGCGCAGCTGGTGCGCCGCCCGGCCGACTTCGACGTGATCGTCACCGAGAATCTCTTCGGCGACATCCTTTCTGACCTGGCCGCCGAGTTGTCCGGCTCCCTGGGTCTGGCCGCGTCGCTGAACTGCTCGGGCGCCCACGCGATGGCGCAGGCGGTGCACGGCGCCGCCCCGGACATCGCCGGGCAGGGGCTGGCTAACCCGGTTGCGATGATCGGTTCGGTCGCGATGGCGTTGCGGTGGCAGGGGGAGCGGCGCGACGACGAGCGGCTCGTCGCGGCGTCGTCGTCGATCTCGAAGGCCGTCGAAGCCACTCTCGGTGAGGGGATTTCGACACCCGACCTGGGCGGCTCTGCGTCGACCACTGCGTTCGGCGCGCGCGTCGCGGACAACCTGTGTAGCTTCATTCCGTAGCGGTATCGCGTTCATCGCGCGGTCGACGGACGTCCATTCGCTGGACGGGAAGAGGGGTCGGGCGGATGACATCCGGTTCGCGCAGATCCACGCGCACCCCGCGCAGATCCGTTGTGGTGGCGGCGATCCTGGTTCTGTTCGCAGGGCTGGTGACGGCCTGCACCAACGACGAGTCGGCGCTCGACACCAAGCCGATCACGCTGACCGTGCCGAAACAGCCGGAGATCGCGGAGCTGGTTCCGGCGCAGATCAGGCAGTCCGGGGTGCTGCGGGTCGGCACCAACCCGCCGTACCAGCCGAACGAGTTCAAGAACCGCGACGGTCAGATCATCGGCTACGACGTCGACCTGGTCGACGCGATCGCCCAGGTGCTCGGATTGCGCGCGGAGTACTTCGAGTCGGCCTTCGACAAGATCATCCCCGCGGTGCAGGCAGGTACCTACGACATGGGCATGTCGTCGTTCACCGACAGCAAAGAGCGTGAGCAGCAGGTCGACTTCGTGACCTACTACAGCGCCGGCATCCAGTGGGCGCAGCGCACCGGCGACTCCGTCGACCCGAACAACGCGTGCGGCAAGCGGGTCGGCGTGCAGAAGACCACCGTCGAGGACACCGACGAGGTGCCCGCCAAGAGCGCCGCCTGCGAGAAGGCCGGCAAGGAGCCGATCAAGAAGATGCAGTTCGACACCCAGGACCAGGCGGTCAACGCGCTGCTGCTGGGCAAGGTCGACGCCTTCTCTGCGGACTCGCCGGTCACCGCCTACGCGATCAAGAAGACCGACGGTCAGCTGGAGGCGACTGGCCCCGTGTACGACGCCGCGCCGTACGGCTTCCCGATGGCGAAGGGCTCGTCGCTGGGGCCCGCGGTTCAGCAGGCCCTGCAGTTCCTGATCGACAAGGGCTACTACAAGCAGATCGCCGAGCACTGGGGCGTCGAGGACGGAATGATCACCACCGCGCGAATCAACGGAGCGGAATCATGAGCGAAGCACAGAGCAAAGAGGTCGAAGGCGCCGCGCCCGCGCCGATCACCGCGGTGCCGCTACGGCATCCCGGGCAGTGGATCGGCGTGGTCGTCATCTTGGCGCTGGTCGGCCTGTTCGTCTACGGAGCCGCGACCAACAAGGCCTACGGCTGGGACACCTACCGCCGATACCTGTTCGACACCAGAATCATCGAAGCCGCCGGCTGGACGCTCGCGCTGACGGTGTGCGCGATGATTCTCGGCGTTCTGCTGGGCGTCCTGCTCGCGGTGATGCGGTTGTCGCCGAACAAGGTCTTCGGCGCGGTGGCCTGGGTATACCTGTGGATCTTCCGCGGCACACCGGTCTACGTGCAGCTGGTGCTGTGGGGGCTTTTCGGATCCATCTACAAGCGCATCGATCTGGGTGTCCCGTTCGGGCCGCAGTTCGTGCACATCGACATCCAGACGCTCAACGCCGCGTTCCTGTTCGCGGTCATCGGCCTGGGCCTCAACGAGGCCGCGTATATGGCCGAGATCGTGCGCGCCGGCATCGCGTCGGTGGGCGAGGGGCAGATGGAGGCGTCGGAAGCACTCGGCATGTCGTGGGGGCAGACGATGCGCCGCACCGTGCTGCCGCAGGCCATGCGGGTGATCATCCCGCCGACCGGCAACGAGCTGATCAGTATGCTCAAGACCACCAGCCTGGTGACGGCCGTGCCGTTCTCCTTGGAGCTCTACGGCCGCTCGCAGGACATCTCGGGCGTCAACTTCCAGCCCATCCCGATGCTGCTGGTGGCGTCCACCTGGTACCTCGCGGTCACCAGCATCCTGATGGTGGGCCAGCACTACCTGGAGAAGCACTACGCGAAGGGCGCGTCGCGTCAGCTGACGGCACGTCAGCTCAAGGCGCTGGCGCAGGCCGAAGTCACCGGCGACGAGGGGCGTTGACATGACCAGTGATTCTCACACCGCGGAGTCGACCGCCACGGGGACGGTGCCGATGGTGCACGCCTCCCAGGTGTGCAAGAGTTTCGGCGCCCTGCAGGTCCTCAAGGGCATCGACCTGACGGTGCAGGCCGGGGAAGTGGCCTGCCTGATCGGTCCATCCGGCTCGGGCAAGTCCACGTTCCTGCGCTGCGTCAACCATCTGGAGAAGGTCAACGCCGGACGCCTGACGGTCGACGGCGAGCTGATCGGCTATCGCGAGCGCGGCGGCAAGCTCTACGAGCTGAGCCCGAAGGACGCGGGCCGTCAGCGCCGGGACATCGGCATGGTGTTCCAGCATTTCAACCTGTTCCCGCATCGTACGGCGCTGGAGAACATCATCGAGGCGCCGATCCTGGTCAAGGGCCAGCCGAAGGCGCAGGCCGTCGAGCGCGCCCGCGACCTGCTCGACAAGGTCGGCCTGGCGAGCAAGGCCGAGGCCTATCCGGCTCAGTTGTCCGGCGGCCAGCAGCAGCGCGTCGCGATCGCCCGCGCACTGGCGATGGATCCGAAGCTGATGCTGTTCGACGAGCCGACCTCGGCCCTGGACCCCGAACTGGTCGGCGACGTCCTGAAGGTCATGCGCGACCTCGCCGCCGGCGGTATGACGATGCTCGTGGTGACCCACGAGATGGGCTTCGCCCGCGAGGTGGCCGACACGCTCGTCTTCATGGACGGCGGCAAGGTCGTCGAGCAGGGTGATCCGCGGGTGATGCTGGAGAACCCGACCCAGGAGCGCACGCGGGCGTTCCTGTCGAAGCTGCTCTGACCCTGGGATGGCATTGTCACGGCACTCCGGAATCTGGTCATCTCGTCGGTCTTAGCTAGCTCACGACAAGGACGCTGGTGGCCGACGCCCACCAGGCACAGCTCTCTGGCGGCACTGTGCAACCAGGAGTACGTGATTCTCAAGGCGTTCGCGAAGTTCCAGGAGAACCCAGACGTGCCTGCGCTCGACATTCCCGGTCTCCATCCGCACCTGGTGGCCCAGGGTTACGGAGTGACCGGCGTGCTCGCGACGACGGCGGCCGAGGTGCGCGCGGAGCTCGCCGACGCGCTGACCCGTAGCGGTCCCACGCTCATCGAGGTGCCGATCGACTCGACGGTGCCGCCGCTGGTCTGAGCGGTGTCAGGCGAAGTTCGCTAGGGAGTCCGCTGCATCGGCACGTGGTCGATGCCCGCTTCGACGAAGGCCGGACCGTCGACGACGAACCCGAACGAGCCGTACCACTCGGCCAGGTGCGCCTGCGCTCCGAGGCGGATCTCTTCGTCGCCCCACCGCTCGAGCACCTCGCGCAGCAGCCGGCCGGACATGCCCTGGCGGCGTGCACGGGAGACCGTCGCGACCCGGCCGATCTTGCGGACGCCGTTCGAGACGAACGTGCGCAAGTAGGACAGCAGTCGCCCGTCGTCGTCGGCGATCCACAGGTGCACGCAGTCGGCTCGCAGGTCGACGTCGTCCACGTCGGGTTCGTCGCACTGCTGCTCCACGGCGAAGACGACGTCGCGGATCCGCCAGATCTCATAGACGTCGCGGGCCGACAACCGGTCACCGCTCCGGGCCACGATGTTCACGCGTTCGAGGGTAGTGCGGCGGGCTTGTGGCAGCAGAAGATCGCCGTGCCGGGGAAGTAGGAGCCGCGCAGTGGCGACCACTGGCCCCACTCGGCGTCGAGGTCGTCGGGCCATTCCGGTTCGACGACGTCGTCGAGCACCAGTCCGGCGGCGACGATCTCGCGGACGCGGTCGCCCATCGTGCGGTGGTGCTCGACGTAACTGATGGCGCCGTCGGCGTCGGCCTCCGAGTATGGGGTGCGGTCGAAGTACGACATCCGTACCACCAGCCCCTCGGGGCCTGGATCGTCGAGGAACATCCAGCGCATCGGGTGGTTGGTGGCGAAGACGAACCGTCCGCCGGGCCGCAGCACCCGGGCGGCTTCGCGCATCGCGCGGGCCGAGTCGGCGACGAATGGGATCGCCCCGAACGCTGAACACACGATGTCGAACGACTCGTCGGCGAACGGCAGATGTTCGGCGGTTCCGAGGATGAGCGGGGTCGGCCGGTCGTCGCGGACCATTGCGCGAAGTCCGTGGGCGAGCATCCCGGCGGAGATGTCGAGTCCCACCGCCTGCGCGCCGCGTGCGGTCAGCCATCGCGCGCATTGCGCTGCGCCGCAGCCGATTTCGAGGGCATCGCGACCGTCGACGGCGCCCAGCAGTCCGGCGTCGGACTCGCGCAGACGTTCCGGTCCCCAGACGAAGTCGCCGCCGGCCGCGGAGCCGCCCAGGAACTCGCCGTGCTCGGCCTGGTACTCGTCGGCCTCGGCGTCCCACCACGAGCGGTTGGCAGATTCGCTCGTCGGCGAATCGATCGGGCCGAGCTGGCGCGGCGGGGCTGATTCGCTCACGGTCGTTCCTCTGTGATGACTGGGTCGTGTGACGGGGGCGGTGCGAACTGTCTTGACCTGACATCGTCGCAGGCCGCGGAGTCGGCGTCGTCAGCAGTCCCGGCCGGGAATCACGACGTCGGTCTTCTCATCGCCGTTCCAGCGGCGAAGGGCAGTCACGGCGGTGTCGATCGGCGCCCAGTCGAGCAGGTCGAGGGCCGCGGCGATCTGATCGGCCGTCATGCGGCGCGCGAGAGTGAAGTGGGGGGTCCAATGTCCCGGCGCCGACGTCGACGACAGTCCGGTGACGAATTCACCGGCCACCCGGGCGGTCTGGGCGTGGACGCCGAGCAGTTCCGCGCCCGGCGTGACGATCCTGACCAGGGTGTAGCCGGCGTGCTGCGCGAAGACGGTGGGTGCACCGATCACCACGGGCGCCGGCAGTCGCATCGCCACCGCGGCCAGGGCCGCGTCTGCGGCCGGATCGATCTCGGTGCCGGCGAGCAGCGTGCAGTGCGGGCGGTTGGTGTCGGCGCTGATCTTTCCGGCGGTCGGCAGTCGGGCCTCGGCCAGCCGGCTCCACTGGGCGCGCAGCGCGGCGTCGCCGTCGGCGGCGGGGAGGAGTTCGATCGAGTGCGGCATTCGCTCTCCGATGCTGTGGGCGTGGTGTATTTGTGCAGTACACGGCCTCGGCGTACGCTTATAGCTACGTGCGCCTCGTGCGCGCGTATTCGCATTCCTGCGTTCGGTGCCCGGACAGGTCGTCCGCGGCGTCGCCTGCTGGACCGCAACTGAACAATACGCCGCGTCCGACCTGCGAAGATCCGGCGCGGTACCACCTACTACATACTTGTCCGGAGCAACTCACCACATGTCGTCCCCCACGATCACCTCGCCGCAAGTAGCCGTCAATGACATCGGCTCGG
>JASGFV010000100.1:0-12061 GCA_047605365.1 Gordonia sp. (in: high G+C Gram-positive bacteria) | reverse complement strand
CGCCGATCGCCGTCGCCGCCGCATATCGCGCCGGATCCAGGTGGGTGATGCCGGCCGCGAACGGCACGAGGGTCCGGACGTAGCCGATCCAACGGCCCATCGGCACCGTCACGAAGGTGTTGCGGCTGACCCGTTGCTCGGCGCGCGCCCAGTTCTCCTCGCCGAATTTGCGCCCGGCCCACGACCTGGTGATCCGCGGCCCCGACAGCCGGCCGAACGTATAGCCGGTCATATCGCCGGTGAAGGCCGCCGCCGCACCGATCGCGATGAGCGCGTAGACATTGCTCGGCCCCACCGCCGCGGCCACGCCCGCCGACACCAGCACCGCTTCGCTGGGCACGATGAGCCCGCAGATCAGCGTCGACGTCTCCAAGAAGAGGACCACCAGAACGACGACGTACACGAGCCACGGAGGCGCGACCTGCACCGCATGTGTCAGCCAGTCGGACAGCTTCTCCATCGGACTAGTTGGTCAGCGGGTCCGCGGGATAGGTCGACAGCAGGGGGAGCGGCCACGGCTGCCGTCGCAGGGCCGCCTGCCAGACGTCGACCGACGCCGGTGACAGCAGATCGGTCGGCAGGCCCGGCGCAACGATCCAGCTGCCCTCCGACAGCTCGTCGTCGAGCTGACCGACCTCCCACCCCGCGTATCCGGCGAAGATCCGGACACCGGTCAGAACGGTTTCGAGTTGCTCGGGCTCGGCGTCGAGGTCGACCATCACGACCGGCCCGAGCACGCGGTGCAGCTTCGGCTGGGTCTCCACGTCGACGCCGGGTTTGGCGACCCCGAGGCAGACGGCCGACTCGGTCTGCACGGGCCCGCCGATGAAGACGGCCCGCGGACTCGCGGCCAGCTCGGCCCAGTCGGGGAGGACGTTGAAGACGGCGGCCTGGCTCATCCGGTTCAGGACGACGCCGAGCGTGCCCGACTCGTCGTGCTCGATGACGTAGATGACCGTGCGCGCGAAAGTGGGACCGGTCAGTGCCGTCGACGCGATGAGCAGAGATCCGGGTCCGACCGCCTGGTCACGGAGGTTCTCGCCAGCCACCTTCCAATCATGGCACAAGCGGGCCCCGCGGTCCGGTGCGCCCGGGGTCTGGCGCCGCGCTCCCGGCGTGTGGTCGCACGCCCCTGACAACGGCCCGTGAAGTCGCTGTGACTCGTCCCGCGAACCCCGCGTCCGGGCCACTGCGGAAGTAGACTTGTCCAGTGAAGTTCATCGGTTCGCTACGCCATTCGCCGGGAGTTCTTCGGCTGCTCGGCGTCCGGCTGACCAGTCAGATCAGCGACGGCGCGTTCCAGGCCGCACTGGCGTTCTCAATTCTCTTCAACCCCGACCGGCACACCGATCCGATGGCCATCGCCGGCGGTTTCGCAGTGCTACTGCTGCCGTACTCGGTGATCGGACCGTTCGCCGGAGCCCTGCTGGACCATTGGGATCGACGCCGCGTGCTGATCTGGGTCAACGTGCTGCGGGCCGTCGCGATCGTCGCCGTCGCCCTCACCATGCGCGCCAACGTGCCCGAGTGGGCGGTGCTCCTGTCCGCGCTGGCGGTGACCGGCTGCAGCCGGTTCGTCGCCTCCGGTCTGTCGGCCGGGCTGCCGCATGTGGCCCCACGCGAGGTGCTCGTCGAGATGAACGCCCTGTTCACGACGCTGGGCGCCGGCATGCTCGCGGTCGGCGCGAGCGTCTCGACCGTACTGCGCGCACTGTTCGGCTCCGACAACGCCGGGTCCGGCGCCACCCTCACCGCCGGCGCGGTGGTCGCGGTGGCGTCGGCCCTGATCGCCGCCGGATTCGCGCCCAAACAACTCGGCCCCGACCGGCCCGACGGAATCGGGCACTCGGCGATGTACGCGGTGGTCCGCGGCATGGCGCACGGCTGGCACGCGGTTCGGACCACGCGCAGCGTCGCCGTCGTCCTGTCCGCGCTCGGGGTACACCGCTTCGTCTTCGGCATGAACTCGCTGATGCTGCTGCTTGCGGTCCGCAACGTCGACCTCGGGCCCATCGGCAAGGGCGTGGGCGCCCTCGCCGCCATCGGTGCGTGCGTCGCGATCGGAGCGTTCGCCGCCGCGTTCCTGACCCCGTTCGGCGTGCACCACGTCGGACGGCGCGGCACCGTCACCGTAGCCCTCGTCACCGCCGCGGCCGGACAGCTCACCCTGATCCATCTCAGCGCGGTCACCGTGTGTGTGAGCGGCGTGCTGCTGGGCGTCGCCGGACAGACCGTGAAGCTCTGCGGCGACGTCGCCATGCAGTCCGACATCGACGACACCTACCGCGGCCAGGTGTTCGCGGTGCAGGACGCACTGTTCAACACCGCGTTCGTGGCGGCGACGTTCCTAGTCGCCTGGTCGGTGCCGGCCAGCGGCGTCTCGACCGGATTCATCCTGTTCGGAGTCGGGCTCTACGTCTTCGCCGCGTTCGGCGTATGGGTGATGCATCCGCTCCTGGCGCCCCGTCCATCGGAGCCCGAACTGCTCGACGCGACGCCCGGCGGCGGGCCGATCGCTCCCTGAGTCGCAGTCCGCTCCCTAAGCCCGAGTCGATCCCTGAGCCTGTCGAATGGTCCGCCAGAGGCTTCGACACGCTCAGCCGTCCGGGGGAGCGGCCGGTCTGCGGACCGCGTCGGCGAAGCCGTCGCCGTTCGTGTCGACCAGTACCTGGTCCGGGACGCCGTCACCGTCGTCGTCGATCTCCAGCCGTCCCCGCGCCGCGGGCCCCTGGGCCGGCGGACCCTTCCCGGGCGTCAGGTCCGACGGCACGTCCCAGAGCCCGCGGCCGCTGTCTGCGTACACCGTGGACGCCCCGCCGCCGTCGAGCACCACGCGATCGGCCCGGCCGTCGCCGTCGCTGTCCCACATCACGTCGTCGGCCAGTCCGTCGCCGTCGAAGTCGAGCGTCACCGCGTCGAGCCGGCCGTCGCCGTCCACGTCGAAGTCCGCAGGGGAATGCCACGTCGACAATTCGCCGTCGCCGGAGCCGAAGGAATAGTCGAGCATTGCGTCCATACAAGTCAGACGCAGCCGGCCCGTCCGCGGTTCCACGACACGCCGCGGCCGGATCGGATTCGCGTCAATAGCCCATGGTGCGGAGCCGCCCCGCCAGGTCGTCGAGCTGTTCGCGGGTCACGTCGAGGTGCGGGCTGACCCGGATCAGCGACTGCTCGCCGGCCAACGGCGCCCGCCACGACTCCGCGCACGTCACCAAGATCCCGTCCTGCTTCAGTCGCTGCGCGGCGGCCTGTACGTCGGAGGCCTGCCATCCGGGCGGCGGGGCCAGCGTGACCAGTGCCGACGGCTCGTCGACCGGCTCCATCACCTCCCACGACGCGATGCCGGTGAGGCGTTCGCGGGTGATCCGGCCGACCTTCGCCAGCTCCCGGAACACCCGCTGCTGCCCGATCTCCAAGACCTCGGCGACGGCGGCTCCGAGCCCCAGCTGCCCGGCGATGAACGCCTCCGACGACTCGATGGGCAGCGGCCTCAGCGAATCCGCGCGCACCGCGATGAAACCGACCCCGCGCGGCCCGGTCAGCCACTTGCGCGAGGTCCCGTACACGATGTCCGCGCCGGTCACCGTCGGCACGTGGCCGACTGCCTGCGCCATGTCGACCACCACCGGAACCCCGGCGTAGTGCGCCACCTCGACGATCTTCGCGACCGGCTGCACCACGCCGCTCGCCGAACCGACGTGGCAGACGTGGATGAAGTCTGGCTGCTCGAACTGCAGCATGTTCTCCAGGACGTCGACGTCGACGTGACCGTGCACGTCCGCCGACGGAATGGTCCGTACCGCGAGACCGCGCCGCTCGAACTCGTCGAGGTTCGGGCCGAACTCGTTGACGCCCACCCAGACCGTCGCCGCCAGTGGCAGATTCCAGTCGTCGAGCAGCGCATGCAGGCAGGCCCGAGCGCTGTCCCGGTAGAACAGCTCTTCCGCGGTGTGGCCGATCAGCGACGCCAGCGCGCGCCGGCCCCTGTCGAGCTGCGCGCGCTTCTCGACCGCCGCGACGTACGCACCCCGCTCGGCCTCACGCCACAGATGCTCCGTGATCGTCTCGACCACCGCGCGCGACGACCGTCCGGCGGCCGCCGAATCGAGGTGCGCGACAGACGGTTCGATGCGAGCGGCATGCCACTGTTCCCCGAGCTCGCTGCAGTACATGGCAGTGAATCTACCGTCGGGGGAGTCACTGTCGTGGGCGAGTTCGCCGACGCCCGGCCCTTCGGCCCGCCCAGGCCGGGCCGATACCTCCCCCAGCGATCAACTCGACGCCGACTGCTCCGCCCACCAGGCGCGCAGCGCTGCCTCGGCGTCGTCGCGCGACATCGGGCCGGCATCGAGCCGGAGTTCCTTCAAGTACTTCCACGCCTGGCCGACCAGGGGGCCGGGCGGCAGGCCGAGCAGCTCCATGATGGCGTTGCCGTCCAGGTCGGGACGCACGCGGTCGAGGTCCTCGGCCTCCTTGAGTTCGGAGATCCGCTGCTCGAGGCCGTCGTAGGTCTCCTGCAGCCGCCGAGCGCGACGCTTGTTGCGGGTGGTGCAGTCGGCCCGGACCAGCTTGTGCAGGCGGTCGAGGAGGTCGCCGGCGTCGGTCACATAGCGGCGGACCGCCGAATCGGTCCACTTGCCGTCGCCGTAACCGTGGAAGCGCAGATGCAGAAAGACCAGCTGCGAGACGTCGTCGACCATCGCCTTCGGATACTTCAGCGCCCGCATCCGCTTGCGGACCATCTTGGCGCCGACCACCTCGTGGTGGTGGAAGCTGACACCGCCGCCCTCTTCATGGCGACGAGTCGCGGGCTTGCCGATGTCGTGCAGCAGTGCGGCCCAGCGCAGGACCGGATCGGGGTCGCCGGTCTCCAGGTCGATCGCCTGCTTCAGGACGGTCAGCGAATGCTGGTAGACGTCCTTGTGCTGGTGATGCTCGTCGATGGTCAGCTTCATCCCCGGGATCTCCGGCATGATCCGATCGGCCAGCCCGGTCTCCACCAGCAGATCGATGCCCTCCAGCGGGTATTCGCCGCAGATCAGCTTGTCGAGTTCGACGCGGATGCGCTCGGCGCTGATCCGCTCGATCTGGCCGGCCATCGCAGTGGTCGCCGCCAGCGTGCGGGGCGAGAGTGAGAAGCCCAGTTGGGAGACGAACCGCACACCGCGCAGCATGCGCAGCGGGTCGTCGTTGAACGAGTCCTCGGGGGCCGCGGGGGTGTCGATGACGCCGGCCAGCAGGTCGTCGAGGCCGCCCAGCGGATCGCAGAACTCCTGCGCGCCGTCGGCGCCGATCCGCACCGCCATCGCGTTGACGCGGAAGTCGCGGCGGATCAGGTCGCCCTCGAGGGTGTCGCCGAAGGTGACCTGCGGGTTGCGGCTGACGCGGTCGTACTGGTCGGCGCGGAACGTGGTGATCTCGACGGTGTGGTCGCCCTTGTTGGCGCTGACCGTGCCGAACTCGATGCCGGTATCCCAGACGGCGTCGGCCCAGCCGCGCAGGACCTCCGCGATCACCTCCGGACGGGCGTCGGTGGTGAAGTCCAGATCGCCTGCGAGCCGGCCGAGCACCGCGTCCCGCACGGAGCCGCCGACCAGGTACAACTCGTGCCCGCGAGCAGCGAAGAGTCCTCCGAGCGGAGCGAGGACGTCGGAGAGCTGCCGGAGAGATACGGCCGCCGCGGCGAGAAGTCTTGTGGACCGTTCAAGCCTGGCCTGATCGACCCCGGACTCCTCCACAGCCGCCTCGTTCACACCCTCGGGCCGCGCACTCTCGGTCATGACATGCCAGCCTACGAGGCCGTCGCGGGTGTCGGCCAATCCTGGCGCGCAGGTCACCCCGGCGCGGGCAGGGCGGCGCGAGGCACGCCAGCGGTCAACCTGTTGGGCTAACGGAGAGTGACAAACCGATAGAGTCGAAGTGTGTCAGCTGAGTCGCCAGTGAGCAGAACGGACGTCGCCAACGACGCTCCGTCCTCGGGTGACCCGCAAAATCCCCGCCCGCGGCGCGGTCGGCGCGGTCGACGACGACGCGGCCGCCGCGGAAAGCCGGCCGCCGAGAACCCGGGCGCCGCCGTCGAGACGGCTTCGGCGACCGCCGAGCGGGTGGTCGTCGACGACGCCGCACCGGCCTGCCCGAAACCGTCTGACCTGGTGAAGAAGGCGGATTCGGCTAAGCCTTCTGACCTCGTGGGCGATCGGCGGCGCCGTTCGTCGAACAACGCCGGCAAGGCTCCGTCCGGGAAGGGCTCGCCCGGCCAGGCCCAGCCCACCGGAAAGCCCAGCGGCAAGGCGTCGGCCAAGTCGCCGGCCGTCATGCCGCGCACCAAGCGCCGCGCTCCGGCGGGCGGCCGTCACTCGGGTGACGCCGCCGTCGCATCACCGCGCCTGCGGACGGTCCGCGAGACCTCGGCCGGCGGGCTGGTGCTGAACAATCTCGAAGGCCCCTACGACGAGCTGACCGCGGTGCTGATCGGCCGCATCGACCGGCGCGGCCGGATGATGTGGTCGCTGCCCAAAGGCCACATCGAGACCGGCGAGACCGCCGAGCAGACCGCCATCCGGGAGATCGCCGAGGAGACCGGCGTCGACGGCACTGTCGTCGCGCCGCTCGGCAAGATCGACTACTGGTTCGTCAGCGAGGGCCGCCGCATCCACAAAACGGTGCATCACTATCTGCTGCGCTACTCCGGCGGCGAGCTCTCCGACGCCGACTACGAGGTCAGCGAAGTGGCCTGGGTGCCGTTGACGGAACTGCCCCGTCGTCTGACGTACTCTGACGAGCGACGGCTGGCGCGGACCGCCGAAGGAGTCATCGCCGAATTGCGCGACGACCCGGACCGGCTGGCCCAGTCGGAGGCCGACTCGATCCGCACCGAGCCGAACGACTATGAGAAAGCCGCCGCCGCCCGCAACCAACGACGCAATGAGCCGCCTCCTGCGGCCAAGCCTCGTCGTCGGCGACGCCGCCCCCGGCGTGGCAAAGGCGGCGCGAGCAGTGCTCCGACCCCGGGCGACGGTGATGCCGGCAGTGACGGCTGACCGCCCGGTGACCTCCCCGCACCGGATCGCACGGCTGAGCAGGCAGCTACCCGCTGTCCTGCTCAGCGCATTTTTGCTGATCGCAACCGGCGTACTTCCCCAAACCGTGCCGTCGGCCCGAGCCGACACCGACGACCCGGGATACGCCACGCTCGCCGTGACGGACCTGACGCCGTCGACGGTCACCAGCACCTCCAACGGCACGGTGACGGTGACCGGACGGATCACCAACACCTTCGACCGGCCGCTCGACCATCTGGCGATCCAGGTGCAGCGCGGCCCCGCGGTGGCCGCCGCCGTCGACCTGCGGACGTCGCTGATGGGCGATCCGTCGTCGTTCCCGGTGATGGCCGACCCGCACCCCGCGGCGACCCGCCTGGATCCGGGCAAGAGCGCCGACTTCACGGTCCGGCTGCCGCTCTCGAGCAGCGACGGTCTGTCGATCTCGCAGGCCGGCGTGTACCCGCTGCTGGTCGGGGTGACCGGCGCACCGGAGTCGAGCCGGCCGATCCAGCTGATCAATTCGCGGACCCTGCTCCCGGTGCTGTCGCTGCCCGCCGACGCCGATCGCGCCAAAGGCTACGTCGATCCGGCCGACGGCGGACCGACCGACGGCGTGGCCGGGCTGCTGCGCCGGGACGGTTCGGTGGCCCCGGACGTGCGCTCGCCGGCGTCGTTCACGATGATCTGGCCGCTGTCTTCGCCGCCGCAGCAGTCGCCGGGAATTCTCGGCGGCGGCACCGAGCCACTGCGTCTGACCAGTGACGAACTGGCCGACGACCTGGGCCCGAAGGGCCGCCTCGGCACACAGCTCGAAGCGCTCGCCGGACTGGCCGGCGTCGACGACGACACCCCGGCACCGAGCGCCTCCGCCGACCCGTCGGGCACGCCGTCCGGATCGTCGACCACCCCGGCCCCCACGACCAAGGACGACGACTCACCCGACGGCCGCCTGCGGCGCAGCATCTGCGTCGCCGTCGACCCCGATCTGCTGGTCACCGTGAAGGCGATGTCCGGCGGCTACCTGGTCAGCAAGGATCCGGCGGACCCGCGGTCGGACACCCGACCGGGCCGGGGCCAGGACGCAGCGAGCGCATGGCTGCACAAGCTCGGCGACACCGCCAAGCGACTGTGCGTGACGGCGCTGCCCTTCGCCCAGGCGGGCCTCGACTCGCTGAAGCTGATCGACGACGACGGGCTCACCTCGACCGCGCTGAAGAGTCCGGCCGACCTGGTGTCGTCGATCCTCGGAGTCGACGTGGTGCGGGGCCTCACCATCCCGGCGATCGGCACGCTCAGCGACCAGGGCCGCAAGCTGCTCGAATCCCAGCAGCTGGGCGCCGCGGCGGTCGCATCGTCGTCGTTGACGCCCACCGACACCTCCGACGACGGGCGCTACCGGTCCGGCGCGGTCGGCCTGCAGTCGTACGACGCGCCGATCAGCGGCGCGCTCGGCGCGATGGGCAGCCGTCCGCTGGTGCCGGCGATCATGCCGAACTGGCAGCAGCCGGACCTGTCGGGGGAGTCGCAGGCCAGCCGCCGGCAGGCCGCCGCGGCCGCGCTGGTCTATCCGATGCTCGCGAACGCCGGCAAGCAGGACGACGCTCCGGCCGGACCGAATCCGTCGATCACCGGCCGCAGCGCATTCGTCATGCCGCCGACGTACTGGTCGCCGTCGCTCAACGACGCGAACGCCCTCCTCGACTCGGCCCGGGTGATGCTGTCCGCGGGCGTAGCCCGCGCGCTGCCGCTCGACGAGCTCGTCGAGCAGCTCCCGCAGGCGTCCAAGCGGGTGACGCTGACCAATCCGGGCGACGTCGAGCCGATCGTCGCGCAGGGTTTCCCGGTCTCCGGCAAAGACGTCAACACGATGCGCGCGCAGCTCGACACGACATGGCAGCTGCAGTCGTCGCTGATCGATCAGGTCGACTCGTCCACCACGCCGCAGAACTATCTGGCTCCGCTCCGCGAGGACATCCTGCGCGCGATCGCGACGCCGGAGACCGTCGATCTGGCGGGCAGCCGCACCGCCCGTGACCTGCGCATCGGGGGAGTGGGCTCGACTCTGAACCGGATGCGCGAGTCGGTGGCGCTGCTCGACCCGGGCGGCCGGTACACGCTGGCCTCCGAACGCAGTCCGCTGTTGCTGGTGGTGCGCAACGAGTTGGCGCTGCCGATCCGTGTGCGCCTGGACATCAATGCGCCGAAGGATCTGGAAGTGGGCGACGTCGGGGTGGTCGAGATCCCCGCGCAGGGCACCCGGCAACTGCAGATCCCGACGCATGCGTCGAGCTCGCAGAAGGCGACGGTCACCATCAGCCTGGTCACCTCGACCGGCGTCGCGATGAGCAATCCGATCGACCTGTCGATCTACTCCAACGCCTACGGCAAGCCGCTGTTCTGGATCACCATCTGCGCCGCGGTGATCCTGGTGCTGCTGACCGCGCGACGCCTCTGGCATCGCTTCCGCGGCCAGGCCGATCCCGCCGACGAGGATCGTCCCGAACCCGACGAGCACGAATTGATGCTGGCCTCGGCTCCGTACGAGCAGCGCCTCGAGACTTCGCGCGAGTATCGCGCGGAAGTGCCGCTGACCGAACTCCCGGTAGACCTCGGGAGCGACGACGCCGCGCCCGAAGAACCCGTATCTGACGACGACGCACACCCCGCGTCCGGCGACGCCGCCGACACCGTCCCCTCTGACGACCGTCCGGAGCGCTCATGAATCAACGTCACGACGGCCCCGGCGATCAGCGCCGGCATCCGGTGCGCCGGCCGGATCCGCCGGGCCGTCACGAGGGTCAGACGCCCGGTTCGAGCGGGCCG
Source organism: Gordonia sp. (in: high G+C Gram-positive bacteria) (assembly GCA_047605365.1). GTDB lineage: Bacteria > Actinomycetota > Actinomycetes > Mycobacteriales > Mycobacteriaceae > Gordonia. Next base: position 2,195 of record JASGFV010000100.1, on the reverse strand, counting down.
CAGCCGGCTCAGCAGGGCAGACCTGCTCAGCAGATTGGACCGAACCGACAGTCTCGGCTGGGCCCGCAGGGCCCGGTGCCGCCGCGCGCGGCCCCGCAGCGCATCGCGCCGCAGCCACCCCAGTCAGGTCCGCAGGTCGCACGTCCGCCCCAGTCGGGTCCCCAGCGCCAGCGGTCGGGTCCCCAGCAGGCGCCCCCGCGGCCTTCCGGGCCCACGCCCATCCAGCCGCTGGAGTACAGTCCGGCCCCGCGCGCGATGGCGGCCCCGGAGATCCAGGCCGAGAACGAGGCCGCGGTCGCGGTGGCCCACGCCGAGACCGAGACCCCGAAGGCCGGATCGGACACGTCCGACGCGTCGGTGATCAAGACCGGCGGCTCCATCGCGATCGCCACACTCACCAGCCGCATCACGGGCTTCATCCGGACCGTCCTGGTCCTGGCCCTGCTGGGCCAAGCCACCGCTTCGGCGTTCCAGGCCGCCTACGTGCTGCCGAACATGATCGCCGAGGTGGTGCTGGGCGCAGTGCTCACCGCGATCGTGATCCCCGTGCTGGCCCGCGCCGAGCACGAGGACGACGACGGCGGGGCCGAGTTCATCAACCGGCTGTTCACCATCGCGCTGACGATCCTGGTCGTGGCGACTGTCGCGGCCACGATCGCGGCTCCGCTGCTGACCGATCTGAACGTCGGCAACGGCAAGGTCAATCGCGACGTCACCACGGCGCTGGCCTTCCTGCTGCTGCCGGAGATCGCCTTCTACGGCCTGTCCGCGCTGTTCATGGCGATCTTGAACATGCGCAACATCTTCAAGCCGGGCGCCTGGGCACCGGTGCTGAACAACATCGTGCAGATCGCCACGATGGCCCTCTTCGCGGCGATGCCCGGTGAGATCAGTCTGAACCCGGTGAGCATCGCCGAGCCCAAGATCCTCGTCCTGGGCATCGGCACCACCCTCGGCGTGGTGGTCCAGATGGTCATTCTGCTGCCCTACCTGCGCAAAGCGGGCGTGCGGCTGCGGATCAAGTGGGGCATCGACGCCCGGCTCCGCCAGTTCGGCAACATGGCCGTGGCGATCATCGCCTACGTCCTGATTCTGCAGGTCGGCCTGATCATCACCTACCGGATCGCGGCGGCGGCCACCGAGGGCGGCATCGCCGCCTACGCCACGTCGTGGCAGCTGCTGCAGCTGCCGTACGGCGTGCTGGGCGTGACGATTCTGACCGCGATCATGCCGCGCCTGTCGCGCAACGCCGCCGCCGACGACACCGAAGCCGTGATCGACGACATGTCGCTGGCCACCCGCCTGACCATGATCACGATGGTCCCGGTGGTCGCGTTCATGACCTTCTTCGGCCCGCCGATCAGCATCGCGATCTTCAACTTCCGTGATTTCGGCGCCGCGGAGGCCTCCCAGCTCGGCTCGGTCCTGTCCTGGGGTGCGTTCACCCTGATCCCGTACGCGATGACGCTGGTCCAGCTGCGCGTCTTCTACGCCCGCGAGGACGCCTGGACCCCGACCGTCATGGTCCTGGGAATCACCGCCGTCAAGGTCGGGGCGTCGTACCTCGGACCGGTCGTCTTCACCGACCCCGACCTGATCGTCCGCTGGCTGTCCCTCTCGAACGGCCTCGGCTACTTGGTGGGCGCGATCGTCGGCCAGTATCTGCTGCACCGCAGGCTGGGCGTGGCCAAGCTTCGCGACGTCGCCCGCACGACCGTCGTCACCCTGGCCGTCTCTGTGGCCGTGGCGGCTGCGGTGTGGTTCGTCGCCGACGTCACGAAACTGTCGCGGATGTCGACCGACGCAGGCAAGATCGGCTCGCTGTTCTATCTGTTCCTGGTGGCCGTCGTGGTACTCGGCGTCATCTACCTGGTGCTGGTGGGCCTCAAGCTGCCCGATATGGTGGCGATCAGCGACGCCGTGATGCGTCTGGTCGGCCGCTTCATCCCGCGCCTTGCCCCGGCGATGTCCGAGAACGACGACGACCTGCGCGACTCCACCACCATGACCATTCAGTTCGCGCGGATCAGTCCGGACGACGTGACGCCGTACTCCGGACAGGTGGAAGTCCGCAGACGTTTCGACCGGGGTTCGGCATCATGGCAGTCGTACGCGGTCACCAGCGGCGGCGCCGCCGGCGAGACCGCGGTGCTGCCGCGCATCGGGCCCGACCTGCTGCCCGGCCGCCCACCCGG
>JASGFV010000099.1:0-12196 GCA_047605365.1 Gordonia sp. (in: high G+C Gram-positive bacteria) | reverse complement strand
CGTCGATGCAGAGCACGCTGTGCCGGTTGAGGCGGTCGAGCGCGTCGATGTAGCCGAGTGCGCCCACCACGTTGGTGACCTCACCGAACGTCGCGAACGCCTTGGGGCCCGGCATCGAGTGGTAGATGGACGCGAGCAGGTGCGTCTTGCCGACGCCGAAGCCGCCGTCCAGGTACAGGCCGATGCCCTGCGGCGGAGCCGCCTTGCGGAACAATCCCTTCTTGCCGCCGGAGCGCACCTTGGAGGCACGGGCCACGAAGTCGCGGGCCTTGGAGACGGCCGCGGACTGGCTCGGCTCGTTGGGATCGGGAATGTACGAGTCGAAACTGACCTCGTCGAACATCGACGGCGGAACCATCTCCCCGATCAGAGCGTCAGGAGAGATGACCGGGTTCCGGTCGGAAAGTCGTGCCACCATGTGCAAAGCGTAACCAAAGCACTACCCATGCATGCGCAGGTCCACGACCGTCAGCGACGTACGTCACACCTGACGGTCGCCTCGGATGCGCTGCTAGTCTTGCGCCTATGGTGCCGGTGACCACTCTCGTGAGCCAATTGCAGGCGGGCCGCGTGCCCGGTGACCCCATCCGAACCAGCGTGAACGAGGCACGTCTCGCCCATGATCTCCGCGACGAGGGCATGCCTGCACTCGCTGAGGCGATCCGGACTCACGAGTCCGTCCAGAACATTGGAGCAAACGTCGCATCGTTGTGGTTCGCAAACGCCATCCCGGAATCTCAACGACCCCCTGTCTGGCACGAAGCGCTCAGCGACTGGCTAACTACCGTCCGCGATGACCATGACAACACCGGTTTCGAGATCGCGTCGTCGGCGATCACGTGGAAGCTCCGCGAACGGCATGCCGACGTTCTCAACTCGCTGACGTTGAGCAGGGTAATCGGCGAAATGGAGTCATCACATGCGAATTTCAACACCAATCTCGCGATTGTTTTGCAGACGGCTCGCTACGACTTCAATTTCGTGCGGATCGAGCAGGTCCTCAATGCTGTCGGCGAGACCGTGACGAACTCTTCAAGATATTACCGAGCCATGCTTCAATTCAGCAGAATGGGCCGCGGCAAGGACGTTACATCCGACGAGATCGACAATCTTGCAGCCTCCAGCCAGAACTCAGAGAAGATTCTGTCACTTCTTCTTCATGGGCTCTGGTTTACAGCGGGCCGCAACGAGGCCGAGCAGATGTTTCCGATTTCAGAGCGCCTAATCCAGATCAACGGCGACAATGCTGTGACCCATATGCGGCTGGCCTCTGCTTATCGACGAACCGGCAACTACACCGCCGCAATCAGATCGATCAATGAAGCGATTAAGCTTCACCCACCGACAGACCGCGAGGCCCACAACGACTTCAAGCTCGAACGTGTCACGATCGCAATCCAACAGGATGCCAAGCTACGACTTGATGCGGAGGTCAACAGACAACTCGAGGTCGAAGGGGGTAAGCAGCGACGCAGATTGAATGCACTCATCGACCGGACCAACGAGCAACTGTCTGACTCGCTCTTCAAAGTCGTGGAGATTCTCGGCGTGTTCAGCGCCATTATCGGCGTCTTGGCGACAGTTGTCGCCGGGAATGCCGTAGGTGACGGACTCCAATGGTGGCACCGCGTACTCATCGTCTTCGCCGGCGGCGTCGTGATCCTCGGCTTCTTCGCGTTGCTTCGATGGATCGTTCGCCCACCGAGGAGCCTGAACAGCCCTGACGACGACACGACCGATCCGCAGCCGTCGCCTGGAGGGACTCCGTGACCGATGGACACTCGACTGAGACGGGAGTCGCCGCCGAGTATGTCGCCGACGACCCCGGATACTCGAAGAATCTGGACGGGACCGTCCTCCGTGACCTGGACGATGCCGCGGACCAACTGCTCTCCCTTCTCCAAGCGCGCATCTCGGCGGTGGTCAAGGAGCATCCCGGCGAGCCCGGGCTGATGATCTCGGGCGGAATCGACTCAATCCTGGTCGGCGCTGCACTCGTGAATCTCGGCCACTCCCCCCTCGCCGTGACTGTGGTCACCGGATCCGAAGACGGACTCCAAGACCTACGCGGTCAATCGGTCGCCGAGCATCTGGGACTCGAGCACACGGTCATTCGACTCGACACCGAACTCCTCGATGAAGCCGCGTCCGAGTCGATCCGCCGCCTCGGCACTTGGGAACTCTGGGAAGTGACATCGGCCATTCCTGTCCAGGCCGCGTTCAGAGTCTTCGCCGAGCGCCATCGCTCGCCGGTGTTCACAGGGGCCGGAGCCGACGCTCTGTTCATGGGTGGTGCCACCCTGGATTCCGACCCCGACACCCCGGCCGGGCTAGCGGAGTACCGCGAGAAGATCACGAAGAAAGTCGAGGCAAATTTTACGCGGAACCGCTTGATTCCCGACTACTACGAACGCATCCTCGAATCACAGTCAAACGATTTCATCCAGGTTTTTCAGACGACTGAATTCTGGCGATTCGCCATGCGACTCGACTCGTCCCTCCTATGGAGAGCGGGCCCCGATGGGAGAATTTACGACAAGTTCGTACTGCGTCACGCGGCACTCCGCCTCGGGGTCCCACCGGAACACGTATGGACGATCAAGGCTCCCTTGCAGGTGTCATCAGGTGTGATTGGAGCGCTCGTCGACTCCGCTCGCGCAGACTTGGCGGCCCAACCGGGCCAAATTACGTACGCCGATCCTCACTCAGAGCCGGTTGAACACACCGTTGTGCGCCAGTTCCTACGTCACCTAAGCGATACCGCCACATGATCCTCTCTGAACTTCTCGCGACCTACGATTGGCCACTCGGGCCGTGGCTCCGCACGAACTTCGTGTACGGCGTCGATGGAAGCATCACCCGAAGCCACTCCTCCAAAGGGATCTCAGGACCTGCGGACAATGCGGTTCTCCACCGCCTGAGGGCAACCACAGATGTCGTGCTCGTCGGCGCGGCGACCGCCACCGCCGAGGACTACATCGGTGTCAAGCTGCCGGACGACGAAGCCCGACAGCGCAAGGACCGTGGGCTGGGAGCACCACCACCACTAGCGGTCGTGACGCGATCCGGAGAGATTGGCAGGCCCGACCGATTTCTCACTGACACGACGACGCGCAACTACTTGATACTGACGTCCGACGCTCCTGAAGCTCTGGCAGCAGCAAACGCAGCCGTAGGCCGGTCAGAGGGCACCATGACTCTCGTTCACGCACCGACGGGACTCACCGAGGCGATCGGCCTCCTCAGGGAGCGCGGCCACCAGCACGTGCTGTGCGAAGGCGGTCCTCGTATCTCCGCAGAACTGTTGCGCCGTGGCCTCGTCGACGAACTCTGTGTGACTGTGTCCCCCGCGATCGGCGGCGAGGGGCGCAACGCTACGACGCCACAGATCGACGAGTCGTATGCGCCCGTCTTCTGCGCCATCAGCGAGGGATTCATCTTCACGCGGTGGAGCCGAGCGGGCGATCGACGATGACAGCCGCACACAGAAGTCGGCTCGCGTTCGTGATCGCCCTGGCCGGGCTGGTCACCCTGACCGGCTGCACCGTCGGACCCGACACCGGACCGAAGGTGGTGCACGGCGACGGCGGCGGCGACCGGACCGACGACAAGCCGAAACTGCCGACTCTGCGGGCGCCCAAGAGCGACCTGAACTATGCGCCCTGCGGCGACAAGCTCGACGACTACGGCGTCGACAAGCCGAAGGACGTCCTCTTCGACTGCGCCACCTACGACGTGCCGGTCGACCCGCAGAAGCCCGGCGGCGACACCCTGACCGTCGGCGTGGTCCGCGCCCGCATGGACGCCACCCCGAAGGACGCCGTCCCACTGGTGCTCACCTCCGGCAGCGACCTGCCGTCGTCGCGCCTGCTGCTCACGTTCACCGCGGACCGGGGCCGTCAGCTGCTCGAACGACACCCGATCGTCGCCGTGGACCGCCGCGGCACCGGACTGTCGAGCCCCGTCGACTGCCTGACCCGCGACCAGCGCGAGACCTTCGCCGCGAACGGCGCCGACGACGGCCGCGACGTCGCCGCCCGGACCACCGCACTGGCGAAGGCCGCCCGCACCGGCGCCGACATCTGCAACGACACCCTGAACCCCAACCAGTTGCAGTACTCCACGGCGACTGCGGCCGAGGACCTCGAAGCCCTCCGCTCGCGGTGGGACGTCGACCGGATGGCGCTGGTCGGCGTCGGCAGCGGATCGTCGGTGGTGCTGGCGTACGCCGGAGCGCACCCTGGCCACGTCGGACGCCTGGTCCTCGACTCCCCCGTCGGCTTCCACGAGGAGGCCACCCAGGCCTACGCCGACCGCGCCGCCGGCGTGAACGCCTCCCTCGCGACCTTCGCGCAGCGCTGCTCCAATGTCGGCTGTGCGCTGGGACCGGACGGGCTCGCGACGCTGCGCCGCGTGGTCTCCAGCGCCGCCACCGGCGGCGTCGACGGCCTCACCGACACCTCCGTGCTCAACGCCGTCACCACCGCCCTCGCGGTCGGCGACGACTCGCCCGCCGGACTCCGTGCCCTCGGTCATGCGATCGCCGACGCCGACCGCAACGACACCGCCGCCCTGGTCAAGCTGGCACAGAGCGCCGAGTTGATCCGTTCGGCCGACGGCCAGTATCTGGCGCGGTGCAACGACATGGTCGGCCGACCAGGTCTCGACGACATCCCCGAACTGGCGAAGGACTGGGCCAAGGACTCGGCCCTGACCGCCACCAGCACTGCGCTCGATCTGGCCCGCTGCGACGGATGGGGCGTCGCCGACGCGCCGAAGAGCCCGACGTCGTTCGCCGTCGTCCCGCTCATCCTGGCGGGCGCCAACGACCCGATCAACGGCCGCAAGTCCGGCGAGTCAGTGCTTCCGCTGCTGATCAGCGCGGGCGCCGACGTGCGCACCATCACTTGGGACGGGTTGGGCTACTCGGTGCTCGCGCGCAGCGACTGCGCGGCCGCGACCGTCGACGACTACCTCGGCGGCGAACCCCCGTCCGGGCAGAACGAGCAGGCGTGCCCGGGCTGACCATGTCGCTCGCGGGCGCCTCGCGCGGCGTGCGGTAGGGTGCGCAGGTGAGCGTTCTGGACCGAACTCTGTTCCCGACAGTCAGCAAGCAGCAGATCCTGTCGCGGATCCTGTGGCCGCTGAGCATTGCCCTGATCTTCCAGCGGTCGGTGATCCTGGCGGTCAACGGCTCGCGCACCGACGACTTCACGCCGGTCTACAACGCGTCGCTGCACTTCCTGAACCGGATCGCGATCTACACCGAGAGCTACGACACGGTCGATCCGCACTACCTGTACCCGCCGTCGGGCACGCTGCTGATGGCGCCGCTGGCGATCCTCGATCCGCTGTACTCGCGCTGGACCTTCATCGCGGTCAGCGTGATCGCACTGGTCCTGTCGGCCTACCTGCTGACGCGCTTGTTCGGCTTCGAGGGCCGCTCCTGGGTGATGCCCGCGGTCGTGTTCTTCATGTTCAGCACCGAGTCGGTGGCGAACACGCTGATCTTCACCAACTTCAACGCCTTCGTGCTGCTGGGGCTGGTGCTCTTCCTGATGCTGCTGAAGTCGCGCCACGACTACTGGGCCGGCGTCTCGATCGGCCTGACCATCGCGGTCAAGCCGGTGCTGGCTCCGCTGCTTCTGCTGCCGCTGCTCAACCGTCAGTGGCGCACCCTAGTCACCGGCATCGGCATTCCAGTGGTGCTGAACATCCTGGCCTGGCCGCTGGTCCGCGATCCGATGAGCTTCGTCACGCGCACGCTGCCGTACCTGGCCGAGACCCGCAACTACTACAACAGCTCGATCGGCGGCAACGGCGCCTACTTCGGCGTCGACGGCTGGCTGATTCAGCTGCTGCGCATCGTCTTCCTGGCGATGGCGGTCTTCGCCCTCTGGTTCCTGTACCGCTACTACCGCACCACCGACGAACTGCTGTGGCTGTCGACGTCGTCGGGCGTTCTGCTGCTGACGACGTTCCTGGTCGGCTCGCTGGGGCAGGGCTACTACTCGATGCTGATCTTCCCGTTGCTGATGACGGTCTTCCAGGCAGGTTCGACGATGCGCAACTGGCCTGCCTGGCTGGGCGTGTACGGCTGCATGTCGTTCGACATGTTCTCCTCCAAGCGCTGGGAGCCGTTCGGCCGATACCTGGACTACAACCGGGTCACCCTGGGCTGGTCGCTGATTCTGATCGCGATCTTCTGCGTGCTGCTGTTCCGCTGGCTCGACATCCGGGCCGCGCACAAGAACGGCGTGATCGACGACGACGCGCCGGAGCGGCGCGCGACTCCGCCCGCCGCTACCGTGGAGGCATGAGCGACTTCCCGACCGACCCGAAGGCACTCACCGACGACGACTGGCGCGCCCGTCTGAACCCCTCGGAGTTCCGGGTGCTCCGCAAGGCGGGCACCGAAGCTCCGTTCACCGGCGAGTACACCGACACCAAGACCGAGGGCGTCTACCGGTGCCGGGCGTGCGGGGCCGAGCTGTTCCGCAGCGACGCCAAGTTCGACTCGCACTGCGGCTGGCCGTCGTTCTTCAGTCCGCTGGCCGGGGACCGGATCATCGAACGGCGCGACGACTCGCTCGGCGCCGTCCGTACCGAGGTGCTGTGCGCCAACTGCCACAGCCACCTCGGGCACGTCTTTGCCGGCGAGGGCTACGACACCCCCACCGACCTGCGGTACTGCATCAACTCGGTGAGCTTGTCGCTGGAGCCGGCGTCCGGCGCCTAGACCCTTCGACAAGCTCAGGGGGCGTTGAGGCCGGCGAGCCCGCTCAGGGCAGGGAGTTCACGAGCGCGTCGGCGGCGACGCGCGGGCCGGTGAAGAACGGGATCTCGACGCGGACGTGGCGGCGGGCCTCGGTGGCGCGCAGGTCGCGCATCAGGTCGACGATCCGGTACAGCTCGGGAGCCTCGAAGGCCAAGATCCACTCGAAGTCGCCGAGCGCGAACGCCGGCACGGTGTTGGCGCGGACGTCCTTGTAGCCGCGGGCGGCCTTGCCGTGGTCGGCGAGCATCTGGCGACGCTCCTCGTCGGGCAGCAGGTACCAGTCGTACGACCGCACGAACGGGTATACGCACACGTACGCGCCCGGCTCCTCGCCCGCGACGAACGCCGGCAGGTGGCTCTTGTTGAACTCGGCGGGCCGGTGCAGTGCGGCGCCGCTCCAGAAAGGATCGCTGGCCCGGCCCAGAACGGTGTGGCGACGGAACGACGAGTAGGCGGCCTGCAGCTGCTCGATGGTCTCGGCGTGCCACCAGATCATGAAGTCGCTGTCGCCGCGCATGCCCGCGATGTCGTACAGGCCGCGGACCTCCACCCCGGTCTCGGCGACGCCGGCCAGGAACTTCTCCAGGTCGGCGGCCACCTCGTCGCGCACGGCGGGCAGTTCGCCGGCCTGGACCGTGAAGACCGAGAACATGGTGTAGCGGACGGTGGAGTTGAGGGTTTCGTAGTCCAAGCGGCTCATGATTCCATCGTGCCACTGGCCCGCAGCGCGGCCGCACGCGCGGTCCCGATGCAGGCGGGCACGCCGACCCCCGAATACGCGGACCCGGCGAGCGCGATTCCGTCGGGCAGCGACGCCATCGCGACCCGCATCCGGGCCAGCTGGCCGGGCGCATAGTGCGGCAGTCCTTCGGGCCAGCGCTGCACGACGGCGTCGATCACCTCGGGCGACGCCACGCCGGCGGCACTGAACAGCCGGCGCAGGCTCTCCCCCGCCGCGGCGATCAGTGCGTCGTCGGACGCGGTCACCGGCTCCCCGAGCCGGCCGAACGACACCCGCAGCGCCGGAGAACCGGACGCGTCCAATGCGGCCATTTCCGGGTCGACAGGGTAACCGCCTTCGAGAAGGTGTCGGCGTCGCTCGCGACCAGGATGCCCGAATGCTCGGGCTGCGGACTGCCGGGTTCCAGAACGCAGGCCACGACCGCCGAACCGGCGGGCTCCACCGCTTCCAGCAGCGCCGACGACTCCGGCGCGATCACCGACAGCAGTGGTGCGGCGTTCCACGGCGGCACGGCCACGACGACGGCGTCGTAGCGCGCCGACCGGTGTCCGGTGTCCACGGTGTAGCCGGCGCCGTCCGGGGTGATTCCGGTGACCGGTGCGTCGAGGAGGACGGTCGCGCCGCCGGCCGATACGAGCGCGTCGACGAGTCGCCGGTAGCCGCCGCGGAGCGTGCCGAACACGGGACCGGTGGCCTTGGGCGCCGACGTCAGGGAACCGACGGCGGCGGTGAGCGACGGCGCGCCGTCGTCGAGGGCCACGGCCAGGGCCGGGACGGTCTCGGCGAGGCCCAGGTCGTCGGCCAGGGCCGAATACACACCGCCGAGCATCGGGTCGACGCTGCGCGCCACCACACCGTCGCCGAAGCGATCCCGCACGAGCGCACCCACCGAGACGGGTGCGCCGGGTGCCCAGTCCAGCGGGCGACGGGCCTCGGCCTCGATCGCCGCGCGTTCGTCGTCATCGATCAGATCGCCCAGTGACCCGGCCGTGGCGGGGATGCCCATCAGGGCGGGTGCGGGCAGCGGGTGCAGCCGGCCGTCGGCGTAGATCGCCGGGCGGCGCGGTCCGGGCGCGACGATCTCGGACTCCAGGCCCAGCTCACGTACCAGTTCCAGCGCTTCGGGGCGACGCACGATGAACGCCTCCGCACCGACGTCCATCCAGGCCCCGCCGACCGTCGCGGTGCGCAGCAGTCCGCCGGGCCGCGGCGAGGACTCGTAGACGTCGACGTCCACGGCGTCGCCGAACCGGCGGCGCAGCGTATACGCCGCGGTCAGTCCGCTGACGCCCGCGCCGACGATCGCGATGCGGCGGGCGCCTGCCGAAGTCACCGCGCCGGGAGTCACAACGTGTGAACGAGTTCGACGGCCCGCGTGATCGCGTCCGGATCGGTGTTCGGCAGTACCCCGTGGCCGAGGTTCACGATGTGGCCGGGCGTGCCCTCGTCGATCGCGCGCTCGCCCTCGCGGATGATCCGGGTCAGTTCGCGTTCGACCACCTCTTCGCCGGAGAACAGCACGGTCGGATCGAGATTGCCCTGCAGCGCGACGTCGCGCCCGACGCGGCGTGCTGCCTCGTCGAGCGGCACCCGCCAGTCGACGCCGATCACGTCCGGTCCGACCCGGGTCATGGCGGGCAGCAGTTCGCCGGTGCCGACGCCGAAGTGAATGCGCGGCACGCCGTAGTCGGCGATCTCGGCCATCACGCGCGCCGAATGCGGTGCGACGAAGGCTTCGTACGTCGCCTCCGACAGCGTGCCCGCCCACGAGTCGAACAGCTGCACGGCGTCGACGCCGGCGTCGAGCTGAGCCCGCAGGAAGGTGATGGTGAGGTCGGTGAGCTTGCCCATCAGCAGATGCCACTGTTCGGGGTGCGCCAGCATCATGGTCTTGGTGCGCTCGTAGGTGCGGCTGGGACCGCCCTCGATCAGGTACGAGGCGAGCGTGAACGGGGCCCCGGCGAAGCCGATCAGCGCGGTGGCGTCGTTCAGCTCGTCGAGGATCTTGCCGATCGCCGCGGCCACCGCACCGACCTGCGAGGGCTCGAGCCGCGGCAGGGCGTCGACGTCGGCGGCCGTGCGCACCGGCGACGCGATCACCGGGCCGGTGCCGGCCACGATGTCCAGATCCACCCCGGCCGCCCGCAGCGGCACGACGATGTCGGAGAACAGGATGGCGGCGTCGACGTCGTGCCTGCGCACCGGCTGCATGGTGATCTCGCAGACCAGGTCCGGGTCGAAGCACGACTCGAGCATCCCGCGGTCGGCGCGAATCTCCCGATACTCGGGCAGCGAACGCCCTGCCTGCCGCATGAACCAGACCGGCCGGCGCGAAGGCGCGGCACCGGTGGCCGCCGCGATCAGCGGCATCTGGGCGGGGGAACGACGGGGCCGGGGATGCTGTCCGCTCATGTCTTCCACTGTCTCACGCGCCTGCCCGGAAACCCCTATTCGCGGCGCGCCTGCGAGACTCGCGACACAAGCGCGCTTAATCTTCCCCACGTGACCACTTCAGGAGCGCAGGCGCACGGGGCGCCGGACACCGGCGGGCGGATCGAGCCCGCGGACTTCCGCGCGGCCGTCCAGTCTCTGCACGAGGCGACTGTTCGCCCGGAACTCGAAGTCGGTTCGATCCGTCCGCCGCAGCGGCTGGCGCCGTACAGCTACGCGCTCGGCGTCGAAGTCGATCAGCCCGACACCGCCGATGCCGGGACGATCGCCGCCGATTCGGCCGGCAGTGCATTCGGGCGCCTCGTGCTGCTCTACGACCCGGACGGCCACGAAGCCTGGAACGGCACGTTCCGCCTGGTCGCCTTCATTCAGGCCGAACTCGAAGCCTCCCTGGCGACCGACCAGATGCTCCCGCAGGTGGCGTGGAGCTGGCTCACCGACGCCCTCGGCGTGCCGGAGGGCGGAACCGAATCGGTTCCCCCGGCCGACTCCGACGTTCCGGCGGTCCGGGCCCTCGGCGGCACCGTGACCTCGACGACGTCGGTCCGCTTCGGCGACATCGCCGGTCCCCCGCAGGCTCACCAGCTCGAGATGCGCGCCTCGTGGACGCCGACCAACCCGTCGCTGACCGGTCACCTCGAAGCGTTCTGCGAAGTCCTGGCCAGCGTCGCGGGTCTCCCGCCCGCCGGAGTCAGCGATCTCGGAGCTCTGGGCCGCCGGTGAGCCCCGCCGACCGTTCCGACGCCGCGCCACAGAACCCGTCGGACACGGTCGTGCCCGACCCAGCCGTCGTCCCGCTGACCGCTCCCCGCGACGGCGTCCCGGACCTGATCAGCAACCCCGACGAGTTCGCGCAGACCGCCGAACTGCTCGCCGCGGGCACCGGGCCGATCGCCGTCGACACCGAACGTGCCAGCGGCTACCGCTACTCCCAGCGCGCCTACCTGGTGCAGCTCAAGCGCACCGGCTCCGGCTCCTTCCTGATCGATCCGATCGAGCATCCCGACGCCCTGGCCCCGGTCATCGAGGCCCTCGACGGCCCGGAGTGGATCCTGCACGCCGCCGACCAGGATCTGCCTTGCCTGCGCGAACTCGGCTTCGTGTGCCGCACCGTGTTCGACACCGAGCTCGCCGGACGCCTGCTGAACCTCCCGCGCGTGAACCTCGCCGCCATGGTGGCGCACTTCCTGGACCTGGGCCTGGCCAAGGGTCACGGCGCGGCCGACTGGTCGCACCGCCCGCTGCCCGACGAATGGCTGAACTACGCGGCACTCGACGTGGAGGTCCTCGTGGAGCTGCGCGAGGCGATCGTCGCCGAGCTCACCGCGCAGGATCGTCTCGACTGGGCGCACCAGGAGTTCGACCACGTGCTGAACCGCCCGTCACCGCCGCCGCGCACCGACCGCTGGCGCCGCACGTCCAACATCCACACGCTGCGCGACCGCAGACAGCTCGCGATCGCCAAGGAACTGTGGACCGCGCGCGAGCACGTCGCCGAGCGACGCGACGTCGCCCCCGGCCGCGTGCTGCCCGATTCGGCGATCATCACCGCCGCCGTCGCCAGCCCGCAGTCCGAGTCGGCGCTGACCCGCCTGCCGGTGTTCGGCGGCCCGCGTCAGCGACGCCAGGCCCGCACCTGGATGAACGCGATCACCACCGCCCAGAATCTCGACGACGCCGAGCTGCCGCCGCGCAAGTCGCCGCAGACCGGTCCCCCGCCGATCAACCGTTGGGATCAGCGCAATCCGCCGGCTGCCAAACGCGCCCACGCGGTCCGGCCGGCCGTCAAGGAGACCGCCGAGAAGATCGGCGTGCCGGTGGAGAACTTGCTGGCCCCCGACGTGGTCCGCGACCTCTGCTGGGACGGTCTCGACGCGACGTCGACCGCGGTGGACGCCCACGCGGTCGACGAATGGCTGGCCGCCCGCCAGGTCCGGCCGTGGCAGCGGACCCTGACGGCCGAACCTATCGCTGCAGCCCTGCGGACAACGCAGGATCCTGCGCAATCGTCTTGACCAGGTCGGTCTCGGTGAGACCGAAGTCTTCGAGCAGCTCGTCGCGCGTCGAGTGCACCACGAACTCCTGCGACACGCCGTACTGACGCACCGGGACGTCGACGGCGGCCTGCGACAGCGCCTCGTGCACCGCCGAACCCACGCCGCCGTGTACGCCGCCGTCTTCGAGGGTGACGACCAGAGTGTGCCGCCCGGCCAGCTCGGTGATCG
>JASGFV010000098.1:0-12210 GCA_047605365.1 Gordonia sp. (in: high G+C Gram-positive bacteria) | reverse complement strand
GCCGGGTCCACCCGACTTGCCGAGATCACCGGCGCGCTGGCCCGCAACGCCGTCGAGGCGCAGACGGTGGACGCCCGCATCGAGGAGCTGGTGGGTGCGCTCGCGACGTCGCAGGGCGCCGTCGATCGGGCCACGCGCGACAAGCGGCGCGACGACGAGTTCGTCGCCGCCGTCGATCCGGCCGAAGCCGAGCTGGCCAGGACGTCGTACGGGGCCTTGGCCGAGCGTCTCGAAGGCGCGGTGCAACGCTCGGAGGACTGCGCGCAGGTCGAGTCGGTGCTCACCGACGTGCTGGTCAAGCGCATCGAACGGCTCGGCAAGGAGCTCGGCGGTCACGGGCAACGACTGGCCCAGTTCATGGGCGAGGTGCTGCGGCGCTGGCCGGAACTGCGCGCCGACATGGACGCCGCAGTCGAGTCGCGCGGCGACTTCACCGCGTTCGCGGAGCAGATCGCGACCGACGACCTGCCGCGCTTCGAGATCGAGTTCAAGGATCAGCTGAACAAGGGCGCGATCCAGGAGCTCGCCGGTTTCAACAACTGGCTGGCGCGACAGGCCGCGGCGATCGACGAGCGCATCGACCGGATCAACGAGGCGCTCGGCGCGGTGCCGTTCAACCCCGGCCGGTACATCAGGCTGGAGAAGGAACCGACCTCCAACCGTGAGGTCGCCGACTTCCGGGCCGATCTGCGGAAGCTGACCGACGACGCCCTCGCCGCGGACGGCGACCAGTACTCCGAGCAGCGGTTCCTGGACGTGAAGCGGATCATCGAGCGATTCCGCGGACGCGACGGCCACACCGACGCCGACAAGCTGTGGACGCGGCGCGTCACCGACGTGCGCAACTGGTTCGTGTTCTCGGCGTCCGAACGCGATACGGAGACCGGCGAGGAGTGGGAGCACTACAGCGATTCCGACGGCAAGTCCGGCGGTCAGAAGGAGAAGCTCGCCTACACGATCCTCGCGGCCTCGCTGGCCTACCAGTTCGGTCTGGAGTGGGGTGCGGAGAAGTCCAAGGACTTCCGGTTCGCGGTGATCGACGAGGCGTTCGGCCGCGGCTCGGAGGACTCGGCGCGCTACGCGCTGGACCTGTTCGCCAAGCTCGGCCTGCAGGTGCTGGTGGTGACGCCGCTGCAGAAGATCCACGTGATCGAGCCGTACGTGCAGGCCATCGGTTTCGTGCAGAACCCGGCCGGGCGGTCGTCGTACCTGGCGACCATGACGATCGAAGAGTACCGGTCGCAGCGGGACGGCCGCAGGTCGTGACCGGATGGTCGACGCCGGGCGACGTCGCCGCGCGCGTGAGTCGTCGCTGGGACGACGGCACGCTGCTGCGGCGGCATGCGCGGGGCGAGCCGTTCGAGCCTGTGGAGGTGCCGTTGCGCGGGCCGAGGCCGTCGCAGATCGGCGACGATCTCGCCGCGGTCCGCACCTGGATCGACGACGTCGACGCCGGCAGCCGCGGCGGCCGCCGCTACACGGTGGTCCGCAAGGGCGTCGGCGGGCGGGCGATCGGCCGCAACGAGATCCCGGTGCGGGCCGTCGTCGCCGATTTCGATCAGGCGTGGGCGCTGCTCGGCGTCGCGTCGACGGTGGCGGCGTTCGACCGTCTCGTCGGGCTCGCGTCGGCCGATCCTGCGGCGCAGGCGTGGGTCGTCGAGCATCCGCATCGGGCGCTGGCGCTCGGCGACGAGCTGCCCGCGCTGATCGAGGCGTGCCGGTGGCTGGCGGCGCACCGCGACTCGGGACGGTACCTGCGGGAGATCAGCGCGCCGGGCGTCGACACCAAATTCGCCGAGCGGCATCGCGGGGTGCTGGCCGCGATCCTCGGGGTGCCTTCTACTTCTGCGGGCTTCCTGGCCGGACTGGGGCTGCGGGCCAAGCCCGAGCTGGTGCGGGTGCGTCAGGCGCCCGGGCTCGGTCTGCCCGCCCCGGTCTCAGAGCTGGCGTTGCGGGCCGGCGAGCTGGCGCGCCTGCCCGTCTTGCCGCGGCGCGCCGTGGTCGTCGAGAACGAGATCACGTATCTGAGCGTCGAGGTACCCGACGACGGAATCGTCATCTGGGGCAAAGGGTTCGAAGTCGACCGGGTCGGACGGCTGCCGTGGCTGGCGGGGGTCGACGTCGTCTACTGGGGTGATCTCGACACGCACGGATTCGCCATCCTCGATCGGCTGCGGGCCTGGCTGCCGCAGACGCGATCGGTCTTGATGGATCGCGAGACGCTGCTCGCGCACCGGCAGCGGTGGGGGCGGGAGGATCGGCCGGCCCGCTCGACGCTGACCCGCCTCACCGACGACGAGCAGCGGTTGTACGCCGAGTTGGTGTCCGACGTGTGGGGCGAGCGGGTGCGGCTGGAGCAGGAACGGATCGACTGGTCGTTCGCGGTGGAGCGGTTGGCGCAGCGATGATGCGGGATGATTTCGGTCCGTCGCGGTGGCGCTGGTACCTGATCGGCGCCGTGGCCGTCGTCCTGTTCGTCGCGGTGTATGTGGCGGGGGTGTGGACGTACACCGGGCAGGGCGCGGAGAACGCTGCGCTGCGCGGGTCGACGCAGGTGAACCTCGACGAGACGTCGGCCGCCGACCAGATGCTGGCCGGGCTGGCCCTGGCCAGCATCGGCGTCGGGGTGCTGCTGATCGGGCTGGTCGGGCTGGTGCGCGGAGGCGTCCGGCTGGCCGCGGCAGGTCTGGGCGTGGTCGCGCTGACCGGGCTTTCCGCGGAGGTGTTGAAGGAAGTGCTGCCGCGCCCGGCGCTGGCTGATGCGCCGGTGTACCTGCTGACCAACAGCTTTCCCAGCGGTCACACCGCGATGGCTTCGGGCGTCGCCTGCGCGGCGCTGGTGGTGGCGCCGTGGCGGTGGCGGACGCCGGTGATGGTGGTGGCCACGGCCTGGGCCGTGGCGGTCAGCGCGTACACGGTAGTCGCCCGCTGGCACCGGCTCTCCGACGTGGTGGGCGCGCAGATGCTGGCGCTGCTCGCGACGATGGTGGTGGCACTGGTGCTGCTGCGGACCGGCAGAGTGCGGCGCGTGGTGGTGCCGCCGTCGCCGATGCGGTCGCTGATCGTCGGCCTCGGCGTGGCCTACGTCGTCGTCGCGGGGGTGTTCGCGGTGTGGGCGGGGCGTGCGGGACTGCGGATCGTCGTGGGCGACGAGTCGGACTTCGCGCTCTACGCCGCGGCCCAGGTGGCGGCGTCGGTCACGACGGTCGCGACGTCGTTGGTCGTCTGGTGGGGTTGGCGCGGGGCGGAGTTCGGTCGGCGGGACCGGCCCGGCTGGATGCCGGTGGGTAGGTGACAGCGGCTGCAGACCTTCGTCGTGCGGGACGTCTGAGAGTTCCTGTCTGCCCACTCTGAGCGACAACGTGCCACCCGACGACGTGTTTGGCGACCTGGCGGCGGCGCGCCACACACCGAGTGTCGAATCGAAGGGGTGTGAGCCCTTCGAATCGACACTCGAGCCGAATCAGAGGCCGTCGACGGGGCGCACCAGGGCAGGGTAGCGCGGCGAGAGAGTGTCGCCCGATGACACGCCACGCAGTCGGCGGCCGATCCACGGAGCCAAGAAGCCGGCGGTCCATCGGATGTGCCCGACAAGCCGGTCCTGGAACGGCGGTTCAACGTATGCCGGCAGGTCCGGAGCGGTGAGGGTGTGGTCGACGCCGAGCGCGTCGAGCACGGCGACGGCCATCCGCCGGTGTCCGATCGTCGACATGTGCAGGCGGTCGGTGTCCCAGAATCGCGGATCCTGGTACTCGGGAATCCGCCAGAAGTCGACGAGCACGGCGTCGTACTTCTCGGCGATCCGGCGGACGCCTTCGCAGTAGATCGCGAACCGTCCGCGCAGGCTGCCGAAGAGGGCGGCCGAGCCGGGGTCGTGCGGGGTGAACAGGACGACGCGGGCGCCGCCGCCGGTGATGCGGCCGATCGCGTCGTCGTAGGCGGCGATCAGGGCGTCGATGTCGACCGCAGGGCGGAGCATGTCGTTGCCGCCGGCGTAGATGCTGACCAGGTCGGGTTCGGCCGCGAGCGCCTCGGGCACCTGCCGGTCGAGGACCGCGTCCATCTTCAGGCCGCGGATCGCGAGGTTCGCGTACTCCAGCCCGGGTTCCACGCGCGCGAGTTGTGCGGCCACCTGGTCGGCCCAACCGCGGACGCCGTTCGGCAGTGAGTCGTCGGCGTCGCCCACGCCTTCGGTGAAGGAGTCGCCGAGGGCGATGTAGCGGGAGAACGTCGAGGCGGGAGCAGCAGTCACGACAAGCCAGGCTACGCCGGGTACTTCGACCGAACGACTTCGCGGCCCGAAGCTGTCGGAGGCAGGTGACAGCCTTCGGCCCATGACTGTTGACAACACCTCTGCGCCCGACGACGGCGCGTTCAAACGTGCGCTGGACTGGGTGCGCCATTCGCTGCCCGTGGTGCTGGTAGTGGTCGCTGTGCTCCGCATCGCAGGCTGGTTCGGATTCTTTCCACTGGTGGGAACGCTGGCGCTGGGGATCGTGGTGGTGGTGCAGATCGTCGATCGTGCGCACCGAGAATCAGGATTGTGCATGCGCTGCTACGCCTGCGCACCTCTGGACGGAAGCCTGGAGGCTGCTCGTCGCCGGCCCGTGCTGCGGCTCTTTCATCTCTGGGCGACGCGCCGCGGCCTCGGCGTCTACGGGCTGACCGTGATCACGCCGCTGGTCCTCGTCGCCGTGTACGACGGACCCCAGTGGTGGATGATCCCGTCCGACGTCGCACTGCTCGGAACGATCGCGATATCGTACCTGCATCATCGGCTCCAGCCATGGTGCCCGTACTGTCGGCGCTGGGACGACGGCGGAGAGCGCGAGCCGTCGCCCGATCCCATCCACACGCGGCGGATCGACGTGTGAGGCAGCGATACAGTGAGAGCCGTGAGTTCAGCGGATCATGAACGCCTGCAGCGCTGGGAGGACTCCGGCGCCCAGTGGGCGGTCGCCTCGTGGCGTGAGGACTCTGCGACGATCGCCCTGCTGCGCTGCGACAGCGGCGAGGAAGTCGATCGGTTCGACACCCGGGACCCCGACGTGCTGGCGCTGTGTCGTGAACGCGCCGAGTCGTGAGCGACGCTGAGCGCCCGGCCGCGATCGAGTCGATCACCGGCCGCGGGCCGTCGACCGCCGACCCGGGCGAGACCAGTGCCCGCTGGGTGTTCCACATTGACATGGACGCGTTCTTCGCCTCGGTCGAAGAGTTGACGCGGCCGACGCTGGTCGGGAGGCCGCTGCTGGTCGGCGGCGCCGGTGGTCGCGGGGTGGTCGCGGGAGCGAGTTACGCCGCCCGCGAGTTCGGTGCGCGGTCGGCGATGCCGATGCATCAGGCGCGACGTCTCGTCGGGTCGAGCGCGGTGGTGCTGCCGCCCCGGCTGCGGGTCTACCGCGCGGTCAGTGAACGGGTCTTCGCGCTGCTCCGGACCTTTGTTCCGGTGATCGAGACGTTGTCGTTCGACGAGGCGTTCGGCGAACCCGCCGAGCTGGCCGGCGCGACCGTCGCCGACGCGGGGGAGTTCGCGCAGCGCATGCGTCGCGCGATCCGCGACGAGCTGGGGCTGCCGGCGTCGGTCGGATTCGGATCCGGCAAACAGATCGCCAAGATCGGGTCGGGCGTGGCCAAACCTGACGGCATGGCGGTCATCCCGCCGAGCCGCGAGATCGACTTTCTGCACGCCCTGCCGGTCCGCAAACTGTGGGGGATCGGGCCGGTGTCCGGCGACAAGCTGGCGCGCCTGGGGATCGAGACGATCGGCGACTTCGCGGCGCTCTCGGAGGCCGAAGTGGTCTCCGTCCTCGGCGGCACGGTGGGTCCGGCGCTGCACAGGCTGGCGCACGGCGTCGACGATCGGCCCGTCGCCGAGCGGGCCAGCGCCAAGCAGATCAGCGCCGAATCGACGTTCGCCACCGACATCATCGACCTCGCCGGACTGCGCGTCGCGGTCACCGGAGCGGCTGCGGACGCGCATCGTCGGCTGCTGTCCGACGGCCGCGGTGCGCGGACGGTCGTGGTGAAGCTGCGTCGCGCGGACATGTCGATCCTGACCCGCTCGTTCACAATGCCCACCGCCAGCACCGACCTCGACACGCTCACGGCTGCGGCCCAGCGAGTGGTGCTCGATCCGCTCGAAGTCGGGCCGATCCGGCTGGTCGGCGTCGGCTATTCGGGGCTGAGCGAGACCGAGCAGATCTCATTGTTCGGCGACCTCGACGGGATGCCGGGGCCTCCGATCGGCGACGCTGGGACGGTGGCAGGCCGGACGGTGAATGGAGGGTCCGGGGCTGGACGGTCTGGAACTGCAGGGTCTGGAACTGCAGGGTCTGGAACCGCAGGGTCTGGAACTGCGGGGTTTGGGGACGCAGGGTCTGGGAACGCCACGTCGTCCTTCGGTGAGAATGCGGACTCGGCGGCAGCCGGCGGGGAATCGGACGATGCGGCGGGCGAGTCGTCGTGGGCCACCGGCCGCGACGTCCACCACCCCGAGTTCGGACACGGCTGGGTGCAGGGCGGGGGACACGGCTTCGTCACGGTGCGGTTCGAGACGCGGGTCACCGGGCCCGGCCGGACGCGAACCTTCCGGCTGCCGGAGACGAACCTGACGGAAGCCGACCCGCTGGACAGCCTCGCGTGGGAGCCGTCGCCCGAGACCTGAGTGGGCCGACGACGGCTTGAACGTGACGTCCGGGCGCGCATGGAGCAGTTCCGTTCAGAACGGGGGCTTGTCGTCGTCGGCGACGAGCTCGGCCGCGGTGTCGGCAGTGCTCCGGCCGCCGGCGTTGCTCTGACCTCGACGGGCTCGGCGGTTGGCGGCGCGCAGGGCGCGGCGTCGTGCGTGTTTGGCCTGGGTGCGGGTTCTCGTCCGCTCGGGGCTGGCGGCGTACGAGCCGGGCGCGGCTCGGCTTGCGCGGGTCACGGTGTGCTCGGTGCTGCCGTTGTCAGCGGCGTCGTCTTCCGTCTTGGCGATCTGGTGTCGGCAGCGCATAGAGGTGAGCCGGGACAGGAGCCATTGGTTGGAGGCGAGGGTTTCGGTGGTGGTGCCGTAGAAGGTCATGGCGGAGTGGTAGAGACCGGTGCCGTCGATCCAGAGTTCGTCGACGAAGTTTTCCAGGCACGTCTTCATGAGGTGGTGGCGTCGGCATTTGGGCAGCAGGTTGCACAGGCAGGTGGGGCCGCCGGCCTGCGGGCAGATCTGATCGAATTCTTCGGTGTGGTCGAGGTCGCAGGAGTAGGCGGCCCGATGGCAGCCGGGGATGGAGCAGGTGCCCCACAAGAAGCGCACGACCATGGCGGTCAGGGCGTTGGGTCGGTAGGGATCGCTGGGCAGGGCGGTGTTGACGATGATCCCGCCGGAGACGCGTTCGGCGTCGGCCTTCATGTCGGCTTCGGCTGCGGCCAGTTCATCGGCGGTGAGGAACGGAAGGTCGTGGTAGTCGGCGACGATCTGCGCGAACGCGGCTTCGACGGCTGAGTCGGACAGAGCGAAGGGCTGCAGCTCGAGGGGAGGTCGTCCGCCGAAGACCGGGAGGCCCGCTTCGATGAGAACTCGGCGTGCGGGATCGTCCCCGGACGGTGCCGGGGATGCGGGGCGCGATCGTTGTCGGGGTTCGGCGGGTTCGGTGTGGCTGAACAAGTGCAGATTGCGGTGGGCGCAGGAGACGAAGTTGTGCGGGGCGAACAGAAACCACGCACTGTTGCGGGGTACAGCCCAGCGGCCGGGCGCGTTTCGACCAGCTCCGGCTCCGGTGTCGGCTTCGGCATCGGGTTCAGTGTCGGTGCCTGGTGAGACGCTCGTGCGGTCGGCGACGGTGATGTCGTTCGGTGCGCGGTCCTCGGGGGCGGGCATGACTGATGTGCGGTCGTCGGCAGCAGGGTCCTCTGCAGCGGGGGCATCTGCGGCAGGGACGTCTGCGGCAGGGCCTTCGGCGGGTTCCCGGTGTTCAGGCTCGCTGCCCACGACCGACGAGCCGTCGGCTTCCGGATCTGCGGGTTTGGCCGCCGGTTCGGAATCGGCCGGGTCCGGTGCTGCCGATGCGGGGCCGTCGGTGGCCGGGTCCGTCGGGTCGACTGGATCTGCCGGGTCTTCCGGGGCGCCGGGTTCGGGGTGGTGGCAGAGGTCGTCGAGGTCGTGTTCGCGGATGAGGGCGTCGTCGCGGTGGGCGAGGTCGCGGGCGTGGTCGGCGGAGATGACGCCGTGTCCGTCGAGGTAGGCGGGTTTGTTCCCGCCGTCGAGGGTGGTGCGGTCGCACAGAACGTGGATGACGACGCGGCTCAGGCGTTCGTCGACGGCGGTGGGGTCGAGGGTGGCGGTGCAGTCCTCGCGCTCGCATTGGCAAGTGAACGGTTTGCCGGTGATGCGGGCGTTGAGGGCGTCGGCGCGTTTGGCGCCGAGGGTGCGGGGGTCGTGGGGGCACAAGCCGGCGATGAAGGCGTCGACCGCGGCCAGGAGCAGGCGGTTGTCCTCGGCGGTGGCGACGACGGTCAGGGCGCTCATGCCGTGTTCGCGCGGGGTGATGTAGACGGTGCGCCGGGCTTTGGCGTCTTCGCGGCGTCGGCGGACGGCGTCGGGGTCGATGGTGGCGGTGTGCCGGTCGGCCAGGGCGGTGGTCTGCTTCTCGGACAGGACGGCGCCGCGTGCGTGGACGCCGGCGAGTTCGGCGGCGATCAGTTGGTCGATGAGGGCGAGTTTGACCGGATCGATGATGAGTTCGGTGGCGACCACGATCAGGTGGAAGCGGCGGCGGTCGATGACCCCGTTTTTGAGCAGTCGGGCGCAGCGGGGCAGGCGGTCACGGGCGGCGAAGGCGTCGTCGAGGAGGATTCCGGCCTGGTATTCGGTGCCGTTGATGTGCTGGGCCAGGTTGAGGGTGACTTGGGAGTCGACGTCGAGGACCTTCTGGGCGCCGTCGACTCCGGACTCGGCGACGGCGGCGGCGATGGTGCGGTAGACGGCCAGGGCGAGTTGGAAGCGCTTCCAGTCCAGGAAGGCCAGAGCGGTGGTGGCGTGGGCGAGTTGGTCGCCCAGGCCGGTGCGGTCGAGGGCGGTGAGGTCTTGGTCGGCGGGGCCCAGGCCGAGGTCGGTAAGGTCGGCGTCAGGCCACGGTGTGGTGGGCATCCGTCTCGCCTCCCCTCGAATGGATGTTCGCCTACAAAGAATGTTACGCCCCATATTATGGTCGTGCAAGTGTTCGACTGATCTTTTGGCAAGGCTTCCGGACTCGAACGCTGTGCCCTTCGTCGGCGGCCGAATCCTCCGTGCGTAGCGATCGAGTTGTGCCTGAGTTGCTGTCAGTCGTGCGGCGGGGCGAGGTCTGCGAGTGCGACGAGAACGCGCTCAGGTTGCTCGGCGAGGCGATTGAGCGTGTACAGCCACCACTGCGGGCCCCAGACGCAGTACTCGCGGGTGGCGAGTCCGCGACTGTGCAAGGAGTCGATCAGCGCGGTGCCCAGGCCCTGCAAGGTCTCGAACTCGACGTGGTCGCCGAAGAGTGAGGCGCCGAGGCGGTCGTGCAGCGTATTGACCAGCTCAGCGTCGTGGGTCGCGAAGTTCACGCGATGACCTGCGGCGACGAGCTGTTCGGCCATGGCCAGGTACGCCTCGGTCATCGGTGCGCTGTCGCGCGGGAAGGCGACCCTCTCGCTCTCGGCGAACGCACCCTTGACGAGCCTGACCGGGCCCGGGTGGGCGAACACCCGCTCGAGGTCGGCAGGGGTGCGGTGAAGGCGTGCCTGCAGGGTGATTCCGGTGGCTGGGAATCGGTCGGAGATCTGTTCGAACAGATCGAGTACGAGGTCGGTGCGATCAGAACCCTCCGCGGAGATCATCAGGTGCGATCCGGCGGCGTCGGCAGCCTCTGCGATGCGCAGAGCGTTGGCGAGACCGAATGCCGGGCCGACGAGCGATCCGATGTGCGACAGGTCGAAGGAGACGGTCGTGGGGCCGGCGAAGTGGGGAAGTCGCGCGGCGAGGTCGACGAACTGCTCAGTCTCGGCGTCGGCGGTCACCGCGTCGCGCACGGACTCGCCGACGAGCTCGACGCTGAACGCGTGCCCTCGGCCGGCGTTGGCTGCGAGGTAGGCCAGTGCGTCGTCGATGCTCTCGCCCGCGATGTATCGAGCCGCGATCCGACGCGCGGAGGCGGCGACTGCGGGAATCGTCAGGGCATGGTGCTTGAGTTCCTCGTCGAGCGCCCACCCGCGCAGGGTGTCTGCGGCGAGCGGAGACGCGACGATCGCAGGGGATTCGCCGTTCGGGACGTTGAGGGTCGGGAGGTTCGGCATCTGTTCTTTCGCTCTGACGGAGGAATGGCCCGGAAGGACCGGCGAGAACAGACTGCCCGGCTATCCGGCGGTGGGTCTTGAACGTTCTTGCACTCCGTCTCGGTACATGCCCGGGGCTGCGGCGACATGAGCGCGGAAGACTCGATGGAAGTGGCTCTGGTCGGCGAACCCGAGATGGTGGGCGGTCTCGGCGATCGATCGGCCGTCGCGCAGGAGGCGGCGCGCCTGCTGCACGCGGACGTTCTGCCGCCAGGCGAGCGGGGCGAGGCCGGTGGCTCGTTTGAACTCGCGGACCAGCTGAAACCGGTCCATCCTGACCAGCGCGCCGAGGTCGTCGAGCGACGGGTTCGCCTCGTCGTCGCGCAGCCGATCCAGGACGGGCCGAAAGCGGTCGATCCGGTCGGGCGCGCCGCCGACGACGTGGGCTGCATCGGCGAGTGCAAGTGTCGACAGCACCTCGCGGATCGACGCCGCGAGTCGATCGGCGGACAGATCGGCGAACACGTCGTCGCACAACTCGGCGACGGCTCGCGACGCCGCCGGGTCACGCACGACCCTGATCCGGTCGAACATCGACAGTCTGGGCTCCGTGTCGTGGATCGCGGCCAGCCAGTCCTGATCGAGATGCATCATCTGGTACTCCCACCGTTCTCGGCGGGGGTTGCAGGCGTGCACCTGGTAGGCCGGAATGACGATCACGTCACCCGGATCCAGGTCGACGGGGTCGTCGAGCGGCCCGCTGAGCCGGGCGTGTCCGGAGTCGATGAGGCCGAGCGAGAAGGCGTCGTGCGTGTGCGGCCGATAGCAGGAGTTCTCCCGGCACGAACGGCGCGCTTCCAGGTGCGGCAGCTCGCTGCTGCGGCAGAACTCGGTGTCGGTCATCGTCGTCCAGCATAGAAGTGCGGCGCGCTGCCGCGGCCGCGATACCCTGGCCGGGCCGTTCGGGGGCTGACGCGGGGGAAGGAATCTCGGCGTCGCGGCGTTCGGCAAGGCAGAACTTCACGCACGACACTTCACCCACGACGAGACGAGGAACAACGCGATGACCGAACTCTGGGTCCAGCGCACCGGAACCCGCCGCTACACCGGCCACAGCGACCGCGGCGCGGAGGTGCAGATCGGCTCGCAGGACGTCGAAGGCGTGTTCACGCCCGGCGAGTTGCTGAAGATCGCGCTGGCCTCGTGCTCGGGCATGGCGTCGGATCTGCCGCTGTCGCGCCGCCTCGGCGGCGACTACGACGCCACCATCAGGGTCTCGGGCGACGCCGACCGCGAGAACGAGGTGTACCCGCGGATCGACGAAGTGCTCGAACTGGACCTGTCCGAGCTCGACGAGGCGGCGGCGCAGCGGCTGCTGGCCGTCGTGGAGCGTGCCGTCGACAAGGTCTGCACGGTCGGTCGCACGCTGAAGGCAGGCGCCGACGTGCAGCTGACGATCAAGACCGAGTGACAGTCGGGGCGGCCCGTCGAT
Organism: Gordonia sp. (in: high G+C Gram-positive bacteria); assembly: GCA_047605365.1. Taxonomy (GTDB): domain Bacteria; phylum Actinomycetota; class Actinomycetes; order Mycobacteriales; family Mycobacteriaceae; genus Gordonia. The sequence continues at coordinate 449 of JASGFV010000098.1, read as the reverse complement.
CGGCGCCGACTGCGGACTGTCGTGCGCGAAAGTGGTCGACGAGCAGCGCGGCCGCGGCGAGGATCGCGACGAGCGGATGCACCCAGCGATCACGCATGTCCACCGGGATCGCCCCGAGCAGCGGCATCGCTCCGGCGAGTTCGGCAAGGGTCGCCGCAGCGTAGACCGCACCGATCGCGGCGACGCCGATGAAGCGGGCGCCGGGCCGGGCCAGCGTCGTCACGGCGACGGCGACCACCGCCAGCTGCCAGAGCGAGCGCCAGCCGGTGCCGGGCAGCGACCAGTCGGCTCCGGCGGCGAGGGTGCCGACGGCGCGGGCGCCGAAGACGACGATCACGGCGACGGCGAACCAGGTGGTCGCACGGGTGAGTGCGGGTGCGTTGCGGGGAGGGGTCGTCGAAACGGTCACTGTGCTGCCTCTCGTCACCCTTAGTGCCACTATGGCATTA